>NZ_CP081295.1:1200000-1500000 GCF_019711375.1 Qipengyuania aurantiaca | reverse complement strand
CACAGCCACGCTGTCCCGCCTGCGACCTGGCATTCGCCATGCAAAGCGGAGAAGACCTCACCGTTACTCTTTTTGGCAAAGCGAAGTCGATCGGTGGCCTCTTCTTTTGAACCCCCTTTCGGCTTTTGAATGCACACAAGCGGCGTGGCGGTTTCCTCGGCAACCTCGATAACCTTGTCGAGTAGGTTGCGGATCACGTCGTGACCATTGGCTACGATCCCTACCTTTTTGCCTTGCTTCACCAGCTCGCAGATCATGTGCCCGCCAGTATGCGTCTTGCCGGTTCCGGGTGGTCCCTGGATCGGCAACACTCCTGACGCAACGAGCGGCGCAATCCGCACACCGGCGGCAAGCGGCGTTTCGCCGTCCATCCTGATGGGCGCATCGCCTCCGACTTGCGGGGCCACGCGCATTAGCATGTCTCGGGCAGGCCGGTAGGCATCGCCGTCGAACATGCCATGCTCGCAAACATAGCGTGCCAGTCGAACAAGCGATTCCTGCATGGGCTTCGATGAAACATGCTCGTGGACGAAGATTGCTTCGGGATGCTCGCTCGCCATGGCGGAGGTCTTCTTGATGTCGACAGTCCGGTGGCTGCGGGAAATGTCCTCGACAGAACCGACCGATTGGCCGCCCTGGACCTTAATTCCCTTGCCTCGGCGAATGTCGGCTTCCTGAGCCGGAAAGCTGTAACGATCGATCGGACATTTTGCCGTTCCACCCACTGTCTCGACGTACTGAAGACCCGAGAGGCCCGCGCGCTCATCCAGCAGATCTTCGGCAGAGAGGTCGCACAGGCGGAAGTATTCCCACCAGCCTGCCTTCTCCTCGCGGCGATGCCATTCGAGCAGGTTCGCCAACAGCCAGCGACCATGCTCCTCGGCCGACCGATCGGTCGGATCGACCGGAACCCCATCGGTAAGTTCCTCGATCAACGGCGTGATCAACTCGAGCCATTCGGAGAGGTTTTCGCTTGGTGCGCCATCGGCGATCTCCGGACGCGCAATATCGGCTCCCTGTTCGACCAATTTCTGCCGCTGCACTTCCAGCCAATCGCGCAAATATCGCGTCGCAACGCAGTCATCGCGGTTGTAAGCCTCGACGGTTGCGTGATCCTCGGCCTCGATCCCTGCGGGATCGTTCGCTTCGAGGCACAGCTGCAGCCGCGTCAGAGCCTGGTTCGCGTCGGGCAGTTTGGCATCGCGTTCATAGCCGAAGAGAGGCTCGAGCTTCTTTATCGAATAGCTTTCGACGCCAGCGCGAATTGCGTGTCGCACGACGCTGAGAAAGTCGACCAGAACCTTGCCGCGCAACAGCCGATCGAGTTCATCCTCGCGGGTGGCATAGCGGCCCATGAGCCGCTTGAGCGCTCCCGGCTCGTATCCCCCGTAGTGATAGACATGCAGGTTGGGATAAGTTTCCAGCCGCGCGATAACGAAATCGATGAAGGTTTCGAATGCTGCCTTTTCTGCCTCGCGATCGAGCGCCCAGAGCCCCTGATAGCGCGTCTCTCCGCCGTCGATGTAATGAAAGCCGTGGAGGTATTCGAGACCATGCTCTCCGACGAAGGGATCACCCTCGAAATCGAGGAAGATATCGCCTTCATCGGGCTCGGGCAGGCAAGCCAACCCAAAACCGGGCACTAGTGCAAGGAGCTCGAATTTGAGTTCTCCTGCAAGACGGCTTTCCAGCTGAACGCGGGCCTGCTCGCGAACGCGGGTGAAGCTCTCGAGCGAGCCGCGTTCTGGCTTCCAGGGCAAGGGCGTGGCGAGTTCGGCAAGCTGCGAAGCCGTCGTGACCCCGTGCGCCTTGAGTTCGGCGATCTGAAGGCTCGAAATCCCTGCCACGAGACAAAGATGGTCATCGTCGCGGCGTTGCTTGTCGCAGCGGGTGCTCCACACGCAGATATCGCAATGCGCGGCCGGTTCCGGATATGACTCCTGCGGATCCCCGCAAGCGAAATTGGCCGTCATTCCTCCCTTTACCTGGCGGTAGTATGCCCCGAAATCGGAAACGCGATAGCGCTCGGGCACAAAATCGGTCCAGGGTGGAACGACGTGCGCAAACTCCGGCATACGGCCCTGAACCTCGCCGATGAGCTCGGAATAGAGGCAAAGCTGGAGGACCGTCCCGCCTTTGGTCTCGCGGGCCAGCTTGGTGTCGACGGCTTCATAGGACCAACCGCCGAGATCGCTCGGCGTATCGACCTTCCGGAGGATGTCGGCGCGACCGACCCATGCGCCAGAACGCAGAGCGCCCTGCACGATGACGTCAACGCCTGCTCCCATGGCCTCGTGTGTCGCCGCAACAGCTTCATCCGTAACTTCAACACCGTCGATACGCACGACGTGCAGCCCGAGGGATGCCAGGTGCTCGACATAGTCCTGCTCATGTTTGGCCCCGCGTTCCCACAGAGCTTCGAGCAGAGGATCGTAATACTTGGGTTTCGACAGCTCACCCTTGGCAACGGCGTGCTCAAGACCACTCAGGTGCCGACAATTGAGGTAGCCGACCAAATCGGTCGCGCTGAAGCGAAGCTGATCATTCTGGATTTTCACGAGCTTTGCCCTCCTTGGGTACCTGGCAACTTTTCACTTCCGGAGCTTGGACCGCGCTTGGTTACTCCCAGCCGCGACGGATGTCGGTGCGATGGCACTGCGGACAATGAACCGCCGATGTGGGGCGATCGAGGCGCCGCGCTTCCCGGCGTTCGGCCTCGTCGAGCACTTCCGTATCGAAGCGGTAGCCGCAGTTCTGGCAACGGAACCGCACCATCTCAGTCATAGGTCACTCCCGCGTGCTGCAGGAATTCAGCCCAAAGCGCCTCGGCCGCACCCTCAGGGGTCAGACGCTCATCTTCGCGCCCGTAGCCAAACATCATCGGCGCAAGGAACAGTTCGTATTCGTCGGCCTTGATGCTGAAGCCGCCGTTCGCCGTGTTGTCCGGCGCGTTCTCCGAAAAAGAATAGAATATGTCGCTAAAGCCGTGACTGGCCCCGCGGCAATGCACCGTGATGTGCGCCACGCCGCGGTCGCGCGCCTTGTTGACCAAGGTGCAGCTGAAGGAGGTCTCCGTCAGCGGCGCGAAGCGTCCGCGCAAGTCGTCGATCGAATCGATTTCGGCGATGGCTTGCTCGAAGTAGGTTCGCAGCGATCGGAATGCCGCTGTACGAAAGTCGCTTCGATCGATCTCATCAAAGTCCCGCTTGACGCGATAGCGCCTTGCCGCGACCCCTGCTTCGGTGGCGACGGCCACCGCCGCGCTGGCATCTCCCGTATCCGGCCGGTCTTCGGTGCGAAGGATACGGCGGATTTCATTCACGACATCGAGGTAGGCATTGTTCTCGTTCGTCCATTCGCTAACCGGCTTGCCGTCGCGCGGAAGCGCCTTCAGCTGTCGCAGCGGCGATGCCGCCCAATCACAAGGCTCAATGATGATTGGGACAACCCGGGCATCCCCTGCAGCATGACGTTCGAGTGCGCGCTGCATCTCACGCTCCACGCAATAGTCGGAAGCGAGAAAGTCAGGACTGACAAGCAGCAAGAAGAGTTCGCACCCTTCGAGCTGCGCGGTGATCTCGGCATCAAGCTCCCCACCCGCCAGAATCTCGCGATCGAACCAGGCCTCGACCGCGCCCTCACGACGAAGCATCGCCAGATGCGTGTGCAACCGGTCGAGCGCGCCTGCGTCCTTGTGCGAGTAGGAAATGAAAGCCTTCACCGTGCCAGCCTTTCGAAAATGCCGATCAATGTTTCTTGTCGCGGGGCGGGTAGGGATCGTTGCCCGGCGCAACCGTGTCAGAATCACGCCAACGACCATCGCGTCCCTGGATGCGGACTTCGCCGCCGCCGAGATTTCCAACAGTCTTCTTGGCAGCCTTTTCGGCCTCCTTCTGCGTGCCATGCACACTGCTGGCCCGCTTTGCGCCGGGCGCTTTCACGGCCCAGCCCTTGTCGTGTTTGGTTACATATCGGTCCGCCATCGTATCCTCCGTGCGCATTGACTCGACTCGCTGAGTGTGTATATAAACTATACCTATGATACAGATTTGTCAATATAGAAACTATACGGACTGACATGGCAATGCGCTGGGGTGTCGAGCAGCGGCTCGAATTCATTGAGTTTCGGCTCTTCTGGGAGGGTGCGATCAACCGGGGCGACTTGGTCGAACAGTTCGGCGTGTCTGTGCCGCAAGCCTCTAAGGACCTGAGTCTCTATCAAGAGCGGGCACCCGGAAACATGCGCTACGACACCCGGGCGAAACGCTACTTTGCCGAACCGGAGTTCATGCTCCGCTTCCTCGATCCCGATCCTTACGTATACCTGTCGCGGCTTCGCTCGGTGACTGAAGGCGTGGTCCCGCTTGAGGAATCCTGGTTTGGTGCGATTCCGAGGGCCGATGTGGCGGTCACGCCGCGCCGCGATGTCGATATTGAGATTCTCCGCGCCGTTTTACGAGCGATACGGGAAGATCGATCTGTCGATGTTCTCTATCAATCGATGAACAAGGTTCGTCCTGAACCGACGTGGCGACGAATTTCGCCGCATGCCTTTGGCTATGATGGTTTTCGCTGGCACGTTCGGGCCTATTGCCATCTTGAGCACAGCTTCAAGGATTTCCTCTTGCCGCGAATTCTCGAAGTGGGAGAGCTGGCGGCCCCAGGAGAATCCGGCAAGGCCGACTGGCTCTGGAACAACTATTTCGACATAATCATCGCGCCGCACCCCGGTTTGACCCCGAGCCAGCAATTGGTGGTTGCGAAGGACTATGGGCTCCCTGACGGCAAGGGCACGGTGAGTGTCCGGTATGCGATGCTTTTCTATGTTCTGAAAAAGCTTGGCCTCCTCGGAAGTCCCGAAAAAGACGACCCTCGTCGCCAGCATATCATTGCTGTGAACAAACGGGACGTGCAAGAAGCTCTCGACAAATCAAATGCTTCGCAGGGCCTTATCTTGAGTGATACGGCTACGAACGCAGGGGGGGGCAAATGAGTACGCTCGAAGACATCAAGAGTGGGGCCATTCTTCGTGGCATTGCTCCCAATCAGGCCGTCCAGGTCGTCAGCGTCGACTGGATCGGCGATCAGGCAGTGAATGTCGTGTTCCGCGATCAGAACGGAACGGTGGCCGAGCGGACGCTCTACCGCGACGACGAATGCCGCCTGGAAGTTGAGGCCAGTGGCCGTCCTTGGTCTTTCGATGCCGACGGTGCCTTGCTTCGACTTGTTACCGAGGCCAACCGGATCAAGCTGGCCCATTACTTCGATCCCTATCTCGCCATCCACACCAGCCTTGTCGATCCGCTGCCGCATCAGATTTCCGCGGTCTATGGCGAGATGCTGCCGCGCCAACCCCTGCGTTTCCTGCTCGCAGACGACCCTGGGGCCGGCAAAACGATCATGGCCGGTTTGCTCATGAAGGAGCTGATCGCTCGGAGCGATCTCGATCGCTGCCTGGTCGTTGCGCCCGGCAGCCTTGTCGAGCAGTGGCAGGACGAACTCGGCGAGAAGTTCAATCTCGAATTCGACATCCTCACCCGGGATATGATCGAGACCTCGCGATCGGGAAATCCATTCAACGATCGTAATCGCTTGATTGTGCGCCTCGACGTCCTGGCGCGCAACGAAGAACTTCAAGAAAAGCTGATGAAGTCGCAGGAATGGGACCTCGTAATCTGCGACGAAGCGCACAGGATGTCGGCGACCTATTTCGGCGGGGACGTCAAATACACCAAGCGATACCAGGTCGGCCAAAAGCTCGGCCAGGTTTGCCGCCACCTGCTCCTGATGTCGGCGACGCCTCACAACGGCAAGGAAGAGGACTTCCAGCTGTTCATGGCGCTGCTCGACGGGGATCGCTTTGAGGGACGTTTCCGCGACGGGGTCCACTACGCGGATACCGAGGACATGATGCGCCGCCTGACCAAGGAAGAGTTGTTGCGCTTCGACGGTCGCCCGCTTTTCCCGGAACGCTGCGCCTATACTGTGAAGTATGATCTGTCGCCCAAGGAGGCGGCGCTCTACACGGCGGTCACTGAATACGTGCGGACCGAGATGAACCGCGTCCAGCGTTTCACCGAGACCGATGGCAAGAAGCGCAACAATGTCGGGTTCGCTCTGCAGATCCTGCAGCGGCGCCTCGCATCCTCGCCAGCAGCCATTTATCAGTCACTCAAGCGTCGCCGGGAGCGCCTCGAGAACGAGCTGGCTGAAGCGCAACTTGCTGCACGGGGCAAGCGAGCCGGTTTCAACGAGGCCATCGTCAGTGAAGAAGTGCTGGGGAACATCGATGAGTTCGGTCAAGATGAGATCGACGAACTCGAGGACCTGATCTCGACCGGCGCGACGACCGCAGAGACGGTCGAGCAGCTGATGCTCGAAGTCGAGACCCTCAAGGGGCTCGAAGACATGGCCCTGAAAGTCCTCCAGGCGGGAGAGGACACCAAGTGGTCGCAGCTTAACCGGATTCTCGACGACGAGCTGATGATCGACAAGGACGGCAATCGCCGGAAGCTGATCATCTTCACCGAACCCAAGGACACGCTGCACTATCTGACGGACAAGGTTCGCGCACGCCTCGGCAAACCCGAAGCAGTCGATGTCATTCACGGCGGTGTGACGCGCGAGGAACGCAGAAAAGTCATCGAGCGGTTCATGCAAGACAAGGACCTGCTGGTCCTCATAGCCAATGACGCTGCCGGCGAAGGTGTGAACCTTCAACGCGGCCACCTGATGGTGAACTACGACTTGCCGTGGAATCCGAACAAGATCGAACAGCGGTTCGGACGTATCCATCGTATCGGTCAGCAGGAAGTCTGCCACCTCTGGAACATCGTCGCGGCCGATACCCGTGAGGGCGAGGTTTATGCCCGACTTCTGGAAAAGCTCGAAGCTGCGCGAGCAGCGCTCGGTGGCCGCGTTTACGATGTGCTCGGGGAACTGTTCGAAGGGGTTGCGCTGAAGGACCTGCTGTTCGAGGCCATCCAGTATGGCGAGCAGGATGAAGTCCGCGAGCGTCTCTTCAAGCAGGTCGATGGTGCAGTCGACCAGCAGCACTTGCTCGATCTGCTCAAGCGGCGTGCGCTGACCAACGACACGATGCCGGAAGCCAAGGTGCACGAGTTGCGCCTCGAAATGGAGAAAGCCGAAGCGCAGCGTCTGCAGCCGCACCATATTCAGAGTTTCTTCGTCGAGGCCTTTCAGGAACTCGGCGGCAAGCTCAAGCCACGCGAGGAAGGTCGCTGGGAGGTCACGCATGTCCCGGTCCGCATCCGTGAACGGGATCGGCAGATCGGTACCGGCGCTCCGGTCCAGAAGAAGTACGAACGCATCTGCTTCGAGAAGAGCAAGATCAACCAGCAGCCGGTCGCGACCTTCGTTTACCCCGGACATCCGTTGCTGGAAGCCGTCATCAGCATCATACGCGAGCAGTACGATCAGCTCATGAAACAGGGAGCCGTGCTGGTCGACGACACCGACGATGACACGGAGATCTCGGCAATCTTCCTACTCGAGCACAGCGTCCAGGACGGTCGTCATACGAGCCTGGGCAAGCAGCACATCATTTCGCAGAAGCTGCAATTTGCGGCGATCGACAAGACCGGCCGCACGGTCAACGCCGGGATCGCCCCACATCTCAACCTAAGGCCCGCAACAAGCGAAGAAATCGCGGCAACGGAGGATCAGCTGAAGGCCGATTGGCTGACTGCGGAACTCGAAAAGACAGCGGTCAATTTCGCTACGGTCGAACTCGCTCAATCGCATGTTACCGAGGTGAAGGCGCGCCGCCTGCCCGAGATCGCGAAGGTCGAGCATGAGGTGAACCTGCGCCTCAAGAAGGAGATCAACTACTGGGACAGCCGCGCTTTCGAACTGCAGGAAGAGGAGAAGGCTGGCAAAAAGACGCGGCTCAGCTGGCAAAACGCCCGGCGCCGCGCGGAAGATCTCGCCGAGCGTTTGAAGCGGCGCCAGGACCAGTTGGAAGAGGAAAAGTTCATCAGCTCACAGCCGCCTCGCGTTCGCGGCGGAATGGTCGTGATCCCACGCGGCCTGCTGAACAGCTTGGGACACGGCGATGACGCTGCCGGAACCACGTTCTCCCAGGACAGCGAAGCTCGCAAGGCAATCGAGCGCGCGGCAATGGACGCTGTCATCGCAGCGGAACGGGCGTTAGGAAATGAGCCGACGGACGTCTCCACCCAAAAGATCGGTTACGATATCGTTTCATTGGATCCCGAAACCCAGCACCTTCGCTTCATTGAAGTGAAGGGCCGGGTCGATGGTGCAACCACGGTGATGGTCACGCGCAACGAGATCATCACCTCCCTCAACAAGCCGGAGAACTATATTCTGGCGGTGGTGCTGGTGGCCGATGGCGACGCCGGCGACCCTGCCTATGTTTGGCAGCCCTTCGAGGTGGAACCGCCATTCGGTGTGACTGCCCAGCAATTCGAACTGAAGCACTTGTTGAGCAAGGCGGAAGCCCCACGGTGAGCAAACAGCCCGCCTATTTTGAAGCTGTGAGGCATCGCTCCCAGAAGCGCTGGGAGCAGCTTGAGGCCGATCCGGAACTTGCCGGTCCTTGGCACCAACTTTTCAAGCAGGTGCAGAGCCCGCGGCATATTCTTTCGGAGCTCCTGCAGAATGCCGACGATGCCGGAGCGACAGAAGCGCATGCACGGATCGACGGCGATGCCTTCGTCTTCGAACACAATGGCGAGGATTTCACGGAGGAGCACTTCGCCTCGCTGTGCCGCTTCGGCTATTCGAACAAACGCGCTCTCCACACGATCGGCTTCCGAGGCATAGGCTTCAAGAGCACGTTCAGCCTTGGCGATAAGGTCGAGCTCTATACCCCGACCCTCTCGGTTGGCTTCGATCGGACGCGTTTTACCGAGCCTTTCTGGATCGATCAGAAAAAGGTGGCGAATGGCGGAACCACAGTGCGGGTCGAAATTCTCGATCGGCATCGCAAGACCGAGGTTCAGAAAAATCTCGAGGATTGGACCAAGAGCCCTGTCTCGCTGCTGTTTTTCAAGAACATTCGAAAGATCCGGATAGGCGAGGAATTGATCCACTGGGTCTCGTGCGGCGAAGGTCCTGTGAAAGGATCGCAGTGGCTCGCGCAGCACGACAACCTCGATGAGAAGTTTCTACTCGCAAGGTCGGAGCCGGAGGACTTTCCGGCTGAGGCGTTGGACGAGATCCGCCAGGAGCGTCTCCTAAGCACCGAACAGGAGATGGAGTTCCCGCCATGCCAGATTGAAATCGTGATTGGGGTCGAGGGCCGACTGTTCGTCGTCTTACCGACAGGTGTCGAAACTGAACTACCCTTCGCTATCAATGCGCCGTTTATCCAGGACCCAACGCGCTTCAAGATCAAGAGCCCGTCAGTCTCGCCGACCAATCGCTGGTTGCTTGAGCGGGCCGGGAAGCTGGCGGCCGACGTTCTCAAAAATTGGCTTCAGCGACCTGATCTTCCGCTGTCCGATCGCGCCAAAGCCTATGATGCCATGCCGGACGTGGATCGAAAGAAGACGTCTCTAGACAGCGCTTGCGGAACGCTTGTCGAGGAAGCCTTTGAAGCCGAGATCGCGGAAGCCGCAATCGCACTGACCGAAGACGGAAACTGTGTGGAATCACAGGACGCAGTACTGCTTCCGCACGAGATCTACGACGTATGGCCGCAAAAGCAGGCAATTGGCTTTTTCGACGAGGCCTCGCGACCGGCAATCGCGATGGCCGTTTCATCGGCTAATCTCGAGAAACTGAAGCACTGGAATGTAATCGAGGAGATCGAGCCTCAGGCCATATTGCGGCGCCTGCAGGATCGCCATCTTCCTCAGCCAAAGGCCTGGCAGAACCTTCTTGCCTTGTGGGCCTATGTCGGCGGGCTGCTGCAGAGCTATCGCTATTTTGCCGACCGTTCGGCCCTGAAGATTGTGCCGGCGCAAGGCAAGTCGGTGCTCTTCAGTTCCTCGGAAGTCGTGCGCCTTGGTGAGCAGAAGATCGTTCCATCCGAGGATGATTGGCAGTTTCTCGGCGATCACCTGTCCGTACTGAACCAGAATTGGCCGCGCTACCTGACCACTCAGAAGCGGACGGCCGAAACAAGCAAGGACAACGCCCTCAAGCGGCAGCTCGAACGTGCCTCACACGTCTTCGAGGAAATAGATCTCGATGAACCGAGTGATACCGGCAAGGTCATCGACACGGTCGCGGCGTCCTTTTTCAATCGAAAAGGAGTAACTCTCAGCGACTCCGTTCGATTGGCACAAATCGCCGCCAAGCTCGGCGCACAGATCGAAGACAATTTCAGGTTCGTCAGCCAGGACCGGCACTTCCGTTCGGTCGATGATATCGTCCTCTATGACGAAGACGGATCGCTCGATCTGCTGCTGCCCGAAGATTGGGCTGAAGAGCATCTGCTCCACGGCGACTACTACAAGACTTTTTCCTCATGCACCGCTGAGGAATGGCGAACCTGGGTAGCCAATGGCCGATCTGGGCTCGGAAACTTCGTGCCCTTCGACGAGGCAAGGAAATACTTTTGGTCCACAAGGGACGCGAAATCTGCGCTCAACGCTAGGCGCTTTGTTGGACGGTTCGAGCCTCGGTACTCCGATCCAAATTTCTTCCTCGATGACTGGGATTTCGACGCCGATATCTGGAGTCATTGGGAAGAAATTTCCGAAGAAATGCCGACGGTGTGGGCGCAAGTGGCCGAACGTCTTCTGGCGTCGCCGCGCCAACTTTCGGCTTATCAGACCGGCGTGCTGACCGAGCGCGCGTCAAACGGGCACACGCGTCGCGTTATCACGCGAGGGCTTATGCCTGCCTGGGCTATGAAACTGGCCGACAAGCCATGCCTGCGTGATACGCACGTCACCCATAGGAAGCCCACCGAACTTCTGATGCGCGCGCCAGAGACAGAAGCGCTGATGGATGTGGAGCCCTTCGTCCACAAGTCGCTCGATAGCGAGACGACCAAGCCATGGCTCAAGCTGATCGGCGTTTCCGACCAGCCGACGGGGCCCGAAAAGTTGCTGGCGCGCCTGAGCGCACTCGCCAGCTCGAAGACAGCTCCCGCGCACGAGGTTGAGAAGTGGTATCGGCGACTGGATCAACTGATCGATGGGTGCTCGAC
Source organism: Qipengyuania aurantiaca (assembly GCF_019711375.1). Lineage (NCBI taxonomy): Bacteria > Pseudomonadati > Pseudomonadota > Alphaproteobacteria > Sphingomonadales > Erythrobacteraceae > Qipengyuania > Qipengyuania aurantiaca. The sequence goes on along the minus strand of NZ_CP081295.1, from coordinate 1,488,854 downwards.
GGACATCTTCAAATCGATCTGCGCGGCGTTTCGAGTTGAACGACTTATCCTGACGGAGACTGGAGAATGGGAGGGCTCAGAAGGCGTATTCCTCGACGCTGGAGACGAGGAGATCCCAGACGCCCCTGTCATCAGAGCTTCCGTCCGTGACCTGACGTTATGGCGCAAGATCGGTGTCGGAGACCGCCCAACCGGCGATCTCATCATGCGCTGGCTGGGCAAGCTTGAGTCGGGCTCGATTTTGTCGCCGGAAGACGTTCGCCGCGTGCGCGGACTGCTCCCAAGATTCCCAGTTCGAATCTGGAATGAGTGCGCTCATTGGCTCAATCTCGCAGGAGAATGGGCTCCAGTCTCGGATCTGAAGTTCAGCCTTTCAATGCAGACGCTGACCGCATTCGCTCACCTGCATCCTTGGGTGAAAAAACAGACGGCCGACCTGAGGCTGCTTCCGGTGGAAGTGGTCGAGGCCATGCCGTTTTCACAGCTGCCGGCTCTCGCGGCGCAAATCGATGAGCGACTGGAACTCGATCAGATTGAGGATAGTAGAGGCGAGGCACGGCCATGGCTGCGAGAGCTCGGACTCATGCTCCTGCGGATCAAGCTGGAGGATGGGGACGATTCAGATAGGCTGCGCGTGCTTGCGGCTCAGCTCAGCGAGACACTCTGGTATGGCTGCGCAGAGCTGGAAACTCTTCCCTACATTGACGGGAAGCCCGCCGGGACTCCCCGGAAAGCAGATGTTCTGTGGATCGATGAATGCCTCTACGCAGAGCGCAAGCCGCTCGCCAAACTGGCCAAGAGCGTAGCGCAGGAGATTGGCAAGGCATTCCGGCGCGCTGACATCGTCGACGCGATCAAGCTCTGCTTCGACAGGGATGCGGCGTTCGTGCGCAGCTACATGGAGGAGAATTTCGAGCTCCTTCCCGAAGCTGAAGTACCGAGGGTGCAGAAGCCAGTGATCGGTGATGAACCTGCTCAAATCGCAGAGCCCAACCGCGATCCTTCACCCTCCAATCAGACAGGGAGTTCCTCTGACGACGACGAAGAGGACGATGCATTTCCCGATAACGATCCTGAACACCTGGATACTCATGCGCATGAAGACGACGTCCCCGACATCGAAGACACGGACGAAAATCCAAACGCAGCCGAACCGGCAGTCGTCCATCCTCGGAAACCGCGCGATGTGAAGCCTCATATCATGGAGCGTTTCGCCATGTCACAAGGGTTCCGTAAAGACGGAGACGGCTCATTCTTCAACGATCAGGGCTGCACGATCGGCAAAGCTAATGGTGCATCATTCCCCTGGGAGCAAAGGTCGCAGGATGGGGACCTCCTCAAGCACTATTGGCCGAAGGATCACTGCCTCGAACGCGAGCCGCTCGAACTCGATGCAGTAATCTGGGGCATGCTCGAGCGCGGCGGAAACTATGTGCTTGTTCTCAGCGATCCTGACGGAGAGCCAATCGAGGTCCCCGGCGACCACCTAATTCAACTCCGGGAACGCGAAGTGCTCGCACTTCATCCCGCCACCTATCGACTGGTAATAGAACATGACAACGACATTTAAGAAGAAACTCATCGAAGTCGCAATTCCGCTCGAAGCCATGAATGAGGCTTCGGCAAAAGAAAAATCTGTTCGTCAAGGTCATCCGAGCGCCATGCATCTTTGGTGGGCGCGGCGCCCCGTTGTATCTTGTAGAGGGATCCTATTTGCCCAACTAGTTGATGACCCATCTTCACATCCCGATATTTTCAAAACGAAATCTGAAATCGAGGCCGAGCGGTCCCGTCTATTTACGTTGATCGAAAAGTTGGTGACCTGGGAAGCTGGCACCGATGACGCATTGCTAGAGGAAGCTCGGAGGGAGATCACTCGATACAGCAACGACAAAAAAGTAACCGTTCTTGACCCATTTTCTGGGAGTGGAACCATACCCGCGGAAGCCTTGCGCTTGGGATTAGACGCGTGTGGCGTGGATCTAAATCCTGTTGCCGCGGTTGTTTCCAAATCGAGGGTTGAAATTCTTCCCCGATTTTCTGGGGGCGCTGCGGTAAATCCAGATGGGAAATCACTCTCAGGACATCAAGGTCTGCAAGGAATCGCTTCGGATTTTGAATTTTATGCGAAACGCCTAATTGAAATAGCCCGCGAAAAAGCAGGTTTTGCTTATCGCGCTAACCCAGATGATAAGAATTCGAAAAAGGTGATTGCATGGGTTTGGACCCGAACTGTGCCAAGCCCCGACCCCGCGTTCTCTGAAGTTGAGGTTCCTCTTGCTTCCAGCTGGCTTCTCAGCGCGAAGAAAGGTCAGGAAGTAATAGTCAAACCAATCTACGATCACGAAGCGAAACAGGTTTCTTATAGCGTTTCCAAACCTCAATCCCCGGAAGCATTAGAGAATGCCAAGACTGGGACAAAGGCCGGTCGCGGCGCCAATTTTACCTGCTTGGTATCTGGAGCAGCCATAACGCCAAAATATATCAAAGAGGTTGGGCGCACCCGAGGATATGGCACAGCTTTAATTGCCGTGGTTGAGAAGGCGCGTGCGGGACGGAATTATAGGGCCGCCACCGACTTCGACCTTCAAGTCGCTTCGTCTATCCAACCGCAATGGGTTCCCGACACACCCATCTCTAAGCACCCACAGTACATGGGTGTGGCAGGGTACGGATTCGAAACCTTCGGGGAACTATTCACAGACCGCCAACTCTTTGGCTGTACTACTCTTTATGACGCTCTTGATGCTGTCGAAAACGAAGTACTTGAGCATGCAAGATCGAGCGGAATGGCTGATGAGGCCTCGCTCCACGAAGGAGGTAAAGGTGCCTTGGCCTACAGCCAAGCCTTGAGAGTCTTGCTCACCTTGGCACTCGGCAAATTAACCGATCTCTCAAATGCCTTTTGTCCTTGGGAGCCAGTTGCTCAGTGCCCCAGGAATTTGTTTGGGCGACAAGCTATATCGATGGGTTGGACCTTTGCAGAGGCCAACATCTTTTCGGAATCTTCCGGAAGCTTGGCCACAATTGTAAGCGGTATAAAGAAGGCTCTAGAAAAGAACAGTTACGACCAACCCCTGGTGAAGGGGCACGTTTGGCAGGAGGATGCAAGAGAAATACGCGCAGGAGAAGTGCCATACGTAATTTGCACGGATCCCCCTTACTATGATGCCGTCCCTTATGCCGACCTCTCAGACTTTTTCTATCCATGGATGAAGAGATCTCTGCATCGGGTATACCCAGAATTATTCACCACTCTTTCAACGCCTAAGTCGGAAGAACTTGTCGCTGACAGAATGCGCTATGGCTCAACTGAGGCAGCTGACAGTTACTTTATGACCGGCATGGAAGAAGTTCTGAGCCGCGTGTCACACATAAGCGACGAGAGTTTTCCGACATGCGTTTTCTATGCGTTCAGAGCTTCGGAAATTGAAGCTGATGGTATTTCATCGTCTGGATGGACGGCATTTCTCGAAGGTGTGCTTCGGGCGGGCTTGAGGATCGAACGCACTTGGCCTTTGCGAACCGAAATGACAGCAGGCTTGAAGGCCAAAAAGAACTCATTAGCCACATCGATATTGGTCGTATGCCGGAAGCAGGCGGCCGAAGCTATTTCAGTGACTCATTCTGAATTTCTGCGGACATTGAAGCGGGAGCTGCCTGCTACTATCAAAGAACTGCAGAGTGCTAACATCACACCAATTGATATGCCTCAGGCCGCCATAGGTCCAGGAATCGAAATATTCTCACGATTCAAGGACGTTATTCAAGCCGATGACAGCAGAATGAGTGTGAAAACTGCCCTTCAGCTGATTAATCGCGAACTCGATGATTATCTTAGCGACATCCAAGGGGAATTTGATGCGGATACACGCTTCGCAATAACTTGGTTTGAACAAAATGGGCTTTCGGCAGGCGATTATGGATCAGCAAATAGCATAGCAACAGCCCGAGGAATCTCTGTCGACAGCGTCAAACATGCAGGCATTGTAGAAAGCTCAGCTGGAAAAGTCCGGATACTGAAGAGGCATGAACTTTCAGAAGATTGGAAGCCAGAGACAGATCCACACCTTACCGTTTGGGAATGCTGTCAGCACCTCATTAAGGCACTCGAAAATAAGGGAGAATATGAGGCAGCGATCCTTCTAAAAAAGATGGGCCCCGATAAGGCAGAGTCGGTCAAAGAGCTTGCGTACAGTTTGTACGATATCTGCTCGAACAAGAGGAAAGATGCGAAGGAGGCAAATTCTTACAACGCTCTTATCGCGGTTTGGACTGAGTTGACCCGTCAAGCGGCGTCAATCCTTGAAACTGACGTTGGCGGTGAACGCCAGGCTTCACTCGGAATTTAAAGGCACGCATCATGGCCAAAAGCACACGCCAATACGTTTTCGATGGGATGGAGTTGTTGCCTGACGCACTCACCCCTTTTGTTGAGAAACGCCTAGAAAGCTCGATTCAAGGACATTGGCAGCCTGAGATCGCTAAGCGGGTTGTCGGTTTGAAGGTCTCGAAAGAGGGCGACATTATCTGGGACCAGGCTGCGCTTCTTAAGACAATTATGTATCAGTGGAAGGAGGCTTTCGCGGCCGTTCTTGGTCATCCTGAACGGTCGTATGTGTCAGAACTGCTCGATGTGCGGCACAAGTTAGCCCATAATGAGACCTTCACCTATGACGACGCCGAGCGCGCGCTCGACACAATGCGTCGTCTCATGGAGGCAATAAGCGCAGGCGAAGCCGCGGCAGAAATCGCGAAAATGCGCGAGACAATCCTGCGCACCAAGTATGCCGAGCTACAACGCAATGAGGAGCGACGGAAAACGCAGCGCCTCAATATCTCTGTCGAGACGGTGGCAGGGCTGCTTCCTTGGCGTGAAGTCGTCGAGCCTCATCAGGATGTAGCTACCGGCGAATTCCAACAAGCCGAGTTTGCCGCCGATCTTGGCAAGGTTCACGCGGGGAGTGCTCCCTCAGAATACAGTAATCCCAAGGAGTTCTTCAGCCGAACCTACCTAACAGATGGTTTGAGCACGCTTCTGGTCGGCGCAGCGAAGCGACTTTCACAGAATGGTGGTGATCCCGTCGTCGAACTGCAGACGAACTTCGGCGGCGGCAAGACACACTCGATGCTCGCGCTATACCATATGGTCGGCGAGACACCTGCCCAGGATTTGCCTGGGCTGGATCAGCTGCTGTCAAAGAGCGAGCTCACCGTACCCTCAAAAGTCAATCGCGCAGTCCTCGTTGGAACATCACGCGGCCCGCAAGATGTCTTGAAGGTCGCAGGCGGTCGGGAAATCCGCACGACATGGGGCGAGCTGGCCTGGCAATTGGGCGGCGCCGAAGCCTTCGATATGGTTGCCGACAACGACGCAAACGGTATCGCGCCCGGTTCAAACTTGCTCGAGGCGATCTTCAAGAAGTGCGCACCGTGCCTGATCCTGATCGACGAATGGGTCGCTTACCTCCGCCAGATCTACAAGGTTGAGGGCCTGCCTTCGGGCTCATTCGATGCGAACCTTTCCTTCGTCCAGTCGCTCACGGAGGCGGTCAAGGCCAGCCCTGGCACGCTCCTCGTGGCTTCATTGCCTGCATCGCAGATTGAGGTCGGGGGTGAAGGCGGTCAGGAAGCCCTGGCACGCCTCAAGCAGACCTTTTCGCGTGTAGAATCCTCGTGGCGCCCAGCCTCGCAAGAGGAGAGCTACGAGATTGTGCGACGTCGGCTCTTCAAGGAAATCCCCGGCGACAGGCACCATCACAAGGACAACACGCTCAAACAATTCGCGAAGCTGTATCGGGAAAACTCGAACGATTTCCCTCAGGGATGCTCCGACGAGGACTATCGCCGCAAGCTCGAAAAGGCCTATCCGATCCACCCCGAGCTGTTCGACCAGCTCTACACCAGTTGGGGTTCGCTCGAGAAATTCCAGCGCACGCGCGGCGTGCTGCGGCTCATGGCGCAAGTCATCCATGAGCTTTGGATGAGCAACGACCCGTCGGTTATGATCATGCCAGGAAGTGTGGCTATCAGTTCGTCGCGGGTCGAACCGGAGCTTTTGCACTACCTCGACGTCAACTGGCAGTCGATCATTGCGGGAGACGTCGACGGTGCCAGCTCGACGCCTTACAAGATCGACCAATCGGCACCTAACCTCAACCGATACTCGGCAACCAGACGAGTGGCGCGAGCTGTGTTCATGGGCTCGGCACCTACTTATCAGGAAGAAAACCGGGGCCTCGACGACAAACAGATCAACCTTGGCGTCGTGCAGCCGGGGGAGCGGCCAGCAATCTTCGGTGATGCCCTTCGTCGACTGACGAACCAGGCCAAGTTCATGCACAGCGATCTCGGTCGCTACTGGTATTCGATGTCCGCGAGCCTCAACCGGCTCGCAGCCGATCGCGCCGGCCAGCTTGAAGATGCGCTGATCTTGGTCACGATCGACCAGGAACTCACGAAGTACGTCAATGGTATCGCGGACCGGGGGCACTTCGATGCCGTCCAGGTTGCACCGGCGTCATCTTCCGAAGTGCCCGACGAAGCGGGTGGCGTTCGGGCAGTCGTGCTGGGTGTGTCTCATGCCCACAACGGCCGCGAAGGATCCGATGCCCAGGTCGAAGCGAAGGACATCTTGATGCAGCGCGGTTCTACGCCGCGTGTCTATCGTAACACCTTGGTGTTTTTGAGTGCGGAAGCGCGGCAACTCGATGGGCTGAAGGACGCTGTTCGGTCGGCCCTCGCCTGGGAATCGATCGTCAAGGATGACAAACGCCTCGACCTGAAAAAGAGCGACATTGCCCTAGCGGAAGCGAAGCTTGCCGAAGCCAAGGACACGATGAAGACCCGGCTTCGCGAATGCTGGTGTTACCTCATCTACCCGCACCAGGAAGATGCGCAGTCGGATGTCGAATGGTCTTCGAGCAAAATCCCGGCGCAGGATGGGCTTTTGTCTAGAGCCAGCAAAAAGCTAGCGAGCGATGAGGGACTCTTGCCGGAATTGGGCCCCACGAGGCTAGACCGCGATTTGCAACGCTATATCTGGAACGGCAAACCGCACCTGCTTTTGCGGGATCTGTGGGAGTATCTCAACCGGTACACCTACCTCCCAAGGCTCAAAGACCAAACGGTGCTCGTCAAAGCCGTGCAGGCGGCTGTCTCAGGGATGCTGCCTGGGCCATTTGCATATGCTGAAAAGTGGGACGAAAATGGCGAGAGCTATCTTGGGCTCCTGATCGATAAGGCATCGAGCCCGCACATCGTTGTTGATCGCGACAGCGTCCTAATCAAACCAGACGTCGCGGAAGCTCATCGGCCCACACCAACCAATCCTGGAGAGACGTCCTCAGAAGAAGGCACTCCCGGGAGTGAATCTGGCCCGACAACGCAGGACGAAGAACAAACAACCACAACCGAGTCGAGCGAAAAGGAAAAGCTCCCGACACGGTTCAATGGAACGGTCATGATTTCTCCGGATCGGCCGGCTCGTGACATCCATCAGATCGTCGAAGCCATCGTCGAACAGCTCACGACCATTCCGGGTAGTGAGGTCTCGTTGAAGCTGGAGATCGATGCGGAAGTAGCGAGCGGTCTCGACCGATCCAAAGTTCGGACGTTGATGGAGAATGCGGCAACGCTTGGCTTCATCGACAAGGATATCCGATAGCCGCGATTGTGAAGGGGTGTGGGCGCCAAGTGCTGCGTCAGCGATTTGGCTGATCAGCCAAGTAGCGCTCCACCTTCTCTACGGTTCGTCGGCGCGGCCTGCGGCCACACCTTAGATCAAGCACGAAGCGCGGATCGCCAACGGCCCGACGACCGAACCGTGTCGCCGACATGTGCGATTCCTTCAAATGCCTCTCAATGCGATCCAGCAATTTCATGGCCTTCCTCGACTCACTCAACCCTTGTGTTCCTGTTTTGTTCTTATTAGGAAGGTTCCATCGAGTCTAGGAGATTTCCTTCTCTCCTGAGACCGTCAGAAGGAACGACACGATGGAACATGTCAGAGAGGAGCTCGATCGCCTGATCCAGCAGCGACGGCTCGGATATTCCTCGATCTCGCGGATGATCGGACGAAACTCGTCCTATATTCAGCAGTTCATCAAGCGTGGATCGCCGCGCAAGCTGGATGATGATGACCGGCGCACGCTTGCCAGCTTCTTCGGGGTCGACGAGCAAGTGCTTGGCGGACCGCCCGCACCCATGCGTGACGGGTTGATCGAAATACCCGTGCTCAATGTCGATGCATCGGCAGGCTTTGGAGCGATTGCCGAAAGCGAGACCGCCCATACCCGTTTCGGTTTCGACGAACGCTGGCTTGGCCGGTTGACCCGGGCAAAGAGCGCCAGCCTTTCGATCATCCACGTCCTGGGCGACTCCATGGAGCCGACACTCAGCGATGGCGACGAGGTGCTGGTCGATGCATCGGACCAGGGCTCGCGGCTACGCGACGGTATTTACGTCCTGCGCGCCGACGATGCGCTGGTGGTCAAGCGCGTGACGCTCAAGCCCGGTGGCCGCAAGATCACCATCAGCAGTGATAATTCGGCCTATCCCAGCTGGGATGATGTCGACCGGTCTGAGATTCAGGTGGTCGGCCGTGTCATCTGGTTCGGACGCGCTGTCTGATCCTACCGCATCAGAACCCCGCAAAACGCGCGCGATGCTTGGCAACAAAGTCCGGACGGGGGTGATCCCTCGGATCGACCGGAAGCCTGATCTTCTGTCCTGAAGGTGGGAAGAGCTTCAAAAGGTCGGACGGCACCTTGTTATGCGATACGAGCAGGCACAGGTTATCGTCGAATGTGATGAGATGTCGGTCGAACAGCCAATGGGCCGTAGCCGAGAGTGCCACGCCGTTGGGTACGATGTCGGGTCCGCCATCGGCGACGGACCAGATATGGGCCGCCTGTGCCTCAGCTTTCCCGCCACCATTAATGATCCGCAATCCCGTGACGGCGCAGGTGCTGTCATAAGCATCGAGCACCTGATTGCGGAAACTGGCGGCACGGATCTTCTTGTTCACCAGGATCTGATCGATCCGGCGTTCCCCAAAATCATCGGCCAGCAGCGCGGCGGTCGCATCGTCGATGTACCGCTCGTCGAGCTCGAGCCTGATCCGGTTGTCCGGGTCGAGCGTCTCGCTCAGCCCCTGATTGACGATGGCGACGAAATCATCGCCGTCGAGCATGCGCACCGATTTGCCGCGCAGCGTCCTTCCGGCATCGCCAGGACGGGCCATGTCGCGCAGGAAGCGTTCGGCAAAGCGTCCGTCCTTATCGCGGTAGGAGACTGCATCATCGAAGGGTAGATAGTCCCTGACGCGCGCGTAGTAATGGGTTGGATCAGCCTCATCGGGATCGATCCGCTCAACGAATGCGGTCGCGATATAAGCCATCCGACCGCCCGATACGCGGGTTTCGCGATAGAGGATCCAGTCGTTCTCGATCTGGCGGGCGTGAGGAAGATATTGCGAGGGGAAATGATACCGCTCGGTAATGAGGTCGTCGTAGCGCGAATTGCCGCTGATCTCGAATACACCCTTCACCGGCAACGCTCCGCACTTCTCTCGAACAGGCATCGTGCCTGGTAACGCGGAAATCGTCCAGGTTGTCGGTGATCAAATGCCGATTTCGAAAGGCTTTACCCTTTCCTTGGTGAGTTCGGGCTTGTCCCTTGCAGGCGAAGCGCTGCCCACATCCTTGTTTTGCGAAAGCCCCTTGGCAGCTGCCACTTTGAGCCTTTGCGTTACTTCGAGGGCCGATGCTTTCTCGCCGCTGTTGGACTTAATAGCCCGGCCGAGTTTCTCGGCATTATCTGCAATCAGCGTAAGGCCGTCGCGAAGCCGGGTCACCGTGACCAGGAAGGTCTGCCGATTGGCGAGATTGCGTTCGCGGCTGTCCATCACCGCGATCCCGCGATCCGATGTGAGTCCCTGCGCCATATGCGCATTGAGGGCATAGGCGAGGTCCATGCGTTTGAGCATGGGGTCGCCGCGGCTCAGGCGGAGCTCCTTGCCCCCGGACGTCTCCACCGTGAGGCCCTTTGTGTCGATGGCCACGATCCTCGCCTGGTCAGCGTTGAACAGCCCGCGCTTGTGGTCGTTGTCGGTCCAACGGATCTTGTCACCCTCAATGATGGACAGCGATTTGCGTTCGAAGATCGACAGCCGGCTATCGGCTGCGCCTGGCCGCAATCGCGCGGGATTGAACTTGCGAAGCCGGCCCTTCCTGTCCTCAAGCACGAGCTGCCTGCGCGCATGGTCGATGGTCTTGACGGTGTAGTCGCCCTTGGAGAGTTTCTGGGTGCTGTCGCGCGAGCGAAAGTTGAGGACCATGCCCTGTTGGTAAGTGCGAAGATAGCGCAGCTCCTCGTGTGTCACATTCACCCGCGAATGAACGGTCAGCCGGCCCGATCGTGGGCCGAGCTCGCCGTTGGCCTTGAGTCCGCGCTGAACAGCCTCGTTGACCGCAGACCGTAAGGCCCGTCCCGAAGCGTAGATCGAGGTCCGATCCCGATCCGCCGGGCTGAGCGAAAGCCACTTTTCGGCAGCAACAATCGCACTGTCCCCGCGAGCCTCGATGGTTGAAGGAGCAAGCGCCCGGAGCGCATCGTCGATACGTCCCTCCTGCGCGGCGGCTTGGGCTCGCCGCAGGACGGGATCGCGGCCGCGCAAATTCACATCCATGTTGGCGCGCTCGATCCCGGCCTGTTGGACGAGGTCGAAGGGCTTACCGGCATCGACGGCACCAAGTTGTCGCTTGTCGCCGACGAGAACCAGACGATGGACTTCGGCTAGGTTTGCCAACCGTACCAGCTTGGCCTTGTCCTCGTTCGACACCATCGACGCCTCGTCGAGCACCAGGACATGGTCTCCAAGCGTGCTCCGAGCCTCACTCAGCAGCGAGGCATTTCCCGGCTCATGCAGAAGCCTGCCCCATTGCGCGAGAAAGCGGGCAATGGTCATCGAACGGATGCCGGTGTCGCGCTCGAGCATCTGGACGAGCGTGTTCTGCACCGCGAGCCCCAGCACTTGCTTGCCTTCCTCGCGGAGCAGTTGGGAAACCGGCTTCATCACGCTGCTTTTGCCCGCCCCGGCTATGCCCTGGATCGCTACGATCCTGTCACGCGATGAGAGCACAAGGCTCGCCGCATTCTCCTGCCCTTCGTTGAGCGAAATTCCGTGGTTGAGCGCCGCAACAGCCTGAACCCGTTCTGCGGCGTCCGATCGATCCAGGATGGGCGACACCGCACCTCGTCCCTGGTCGACATTCGCGAGAATGGTGCTTTCAAGGTCAAGCGCCTCCCGGCTCGCCAGCCAGCCTTTGTGTTCGCCTTTGCCGGGCTCGAGTGCGCCGCTTCTGACCAATGCGTGCACACGGGTTTCGACGTGGTCCATCGTCGTCGGCAGCCCAAAATCGAGCGCCGCCTTCAGCAATCCCTCACGGGGAAAGGCTGCCTCGCGCTGCGAGAGATGACGTACCGCAGAGGCCACGGCCTGTGCAGCCGCGATGGTCGGCGCATCCTGCTTGAGGACATGGGCAGGGATCAGTGGATCCGCCGGATCGCCCTTGATCCGCTGGGCAAACTCTCTCAGCTTCGCAATTCCACGCTGAAGGAGGTTCCCTTCTTTCGAGCTGGGAATGTCCTTCGTTGCAGCCCGCATCTGCGACGCATCGATCAGACCGGCAAGGTCAACTCCGACTTCCTGGGCTTTCTGTCGCCATGCATCGAGAAGGCCGTCCCGGTCCCTGGCGGGCGCCTTGCTTTTCCTTGTATCGAGCACGGCGATGTCGCGGGTTTTCGGGGTGTTCTCACCCAGCTGGCGTACCGCGTCTAGGACTTCTTCGCGCCGCATGGAAAAAGCCATGACCTGCTCGCGGGCGATGCCCGCTGCTTCGAAATTGCCATGCTTTCCAACCGGCCCTGCGTCGTAGCCCATTTTCTCGACCGCCAGACGAAAGCGCGCCATGGTCATCGAGTTGAGCAGGGTGTTGAACGACCAAAGCTTGTCATTGCGAAGCGCGCGCCACTTCCCGTCGCTGCCTTGCGTGACGTTTGCCACGACCGCGTGAAAATGCAGGTTTGGCTCCTGGTTGCGGTTGGTGTCGTGCTGGAAAAGACCAATCGTCAGGTTGTCGGTCGCGACCTTCCCGTAACCAGCCTGACTGCCCATCCGGGTCTGCGCCGCGTTCTTTTCTGCCCAGCGCAAGGTCTCGATGACGGCCTCCCGATAGGCATCGATAATCCGCTGGTCGCCGCCCACCAGCGCGAGCAGCGACCAGCTTTTCGGGAGTGAGAATGTGAGGTCGGTTCCCGGCCTGTGGGCCTGACCCGCGTTGCCGACCTGGATACCTCCGGGAAGTTCTCCCCGCAGCAAGGCATCGAACTGCTCGGCGCTGACGCGGCCCTCAAGACCAAGACGTTCCGCTCCCTTCCCGACCCAGGTTCCGGAGCGATCGGCGTCGGCGCCGGTGTAGTAATTGTCTGCCGCGAAATAGCTCGCGGCAGCCGAAGGCGAACGCACATTGGCGACGGAAAGCATCCAGTCTAATCCTCGTCGGGCTCCCCTCGCGGCCAGGTAATTCCCTCCCCATTTGCCTTTCACATATCGGGTTCGAACTCGCCGAAGTCCTTTTCCGGAGGATCTGCGACCGCACCTTCACGCAGGTCTTTTTCGACCGGCGTGAGCGACTGACGCCCGTTGGCCGCCGCACGGTCTCGTTGCGTCGAACCAGCCTTGCCACCTGCGTCATCGCCGGCGGTTCCTGGTTCGGACGGATGCTGTTCCGCGCCCATTGCTCGTGCATCCTCACCGGTTTGCACGGCAGCCAGAGGTAGCGTTGGATCCGCATCCAGATGCGTATCGGAGCGGGCTTCGGCATCGAGATCACCAATAGCGCGCCCTGCGTTCAGCTTTTCAAACGGCACAGGCTCCTGACGATCCTGCGGTTCATCGGCGACACGGCGCTGCCCCTCCAGGTCGAGTTTGAGCTGCTTAGTATCGACAGGCTTACCGGCACCGTCATCGTTCGAGGCGGGATGCTCGTCATTCGGTTTCGAACCCGGCTTTGCTTGGGGCGTCATTGCCGCAGGACCCTGGCCAGGCTTTATGAGCGGTTTCTCGCGGGCGATGAATCCCTCGGCAATACGACCACGCGTGCGCGGAATGAGCGAGACCGGCGCAGCGGGGAATCCGTCGGGAAATTTGATGTAGGCCGACAACCGCGGAAGGTTCATGAACTGGTCGGGCAGAAGCAACGGCTCGATCTGCCGCCTGGGGGTCAGGCTGACTGCGTCGCGCGCATTGTTGTACCCGTAGCTGTAGCCTTCTTCCATGTCCCGCACCTGCCGGTGGCCGATGAAATCGGAGCACCAAGTCGCCGTTTCGCGATCGGCTGTCGCCAGGATGAGCTTGGTGCGCGCAAGCGAGGACAATGTCATGGCCATGTTCTCGCCGTAGACTTCCTTGAGCTTGGCAAACGCATGCACCCCGGTGACGATCGCACCGCCGAAGTTGCGCGCAGTTTGCAGCCCCTTTTCAAGCGCCGGTAGTCGGTGAAGGGCGCCGAGCTCGTCGATCAGGAACCACATCCGCAGGTCCTGTGTGCGCTCGAGCGTCATCAGCGTATTCATCGCCGTGTCGAGCCACAGCGTCAGCAACTGCGAGGAGATGCTCATGTCGACATAGCGGGCAGAGAGGAACAGGATCGAGCCCGCCTGGCAGCCGCCTTTGACCCAGTCGCGGACCGAAAAGCGCGGTCCGGAAGAGGGCAAGAGCTTGAGCACTTTCGCATTCGCATTGAACACCGCGCGGATCGATTCCGCCATGCGGGCCGCCTCCGGAGCGGTCAGCGGGTCGGCCATCGTTCCTCGCATCAGCTTATGCACTTCGGACAGGTCAGCGGTCATCAGCCGCCGTGCCAAGGCCTCGTTGGTCGCTGTGCCGGTGCGTGCAAGATGGAGACACATCTCCACGAACAGCATGCGCGCCGCGAGCACCCAGAACTGTTCGGAACCACCGCCGTCATGGGGTACGAGTGCTTCGGCAGCGGCATGAAATTCGGCTTCCGTCGTGCAGTCGTTGAACACGCTCCACAGCGGACACCGAACATCGACAGGATTGAGAATGATATCGCGCGCGGGATCGTAGAAGGCCTCTATGAAGGCGCCTGTGAGGTCGAAAATCACCGCGCGCTGGCCGCGTTCACGTGCTTCGGCAACAATTTCGGTGAGCGCCACGGTCTTGCCGGTTCCGGTTGTGCCAATGAGCATGGCGTGGCTCTGCTCGAGCCGCCACGGCCAGCTTACACCGGCGAGATGTGCGGGTTGGTAGTGGCCCGCTTCCGCGAGCGCCGACGAGCTCGCAAGCCGCCACTTCCAGCCGAACTTGCGCCCCAGTTCTTCGGCCCGGAATGCCTTGTTGTGACGCTCGATTTCTTCTTCGAGTTCGTCGAGCGAAACAAGCATCGCACCGCGCTCGTGCTTGCGCTCCTTCGACCGCCCGCCAAAGCGCTCGGCGAACCACCAGAAAAACACGAAGGCCGGGATCAGCAGTACCGCCGAGACCAGCAATCCCTGCTTCACTGCCGTACGAAACGCCTCGACCGCCTCGCGCATCGGCGGGAACTCGCGAACGATGCCGAACGGGAGGCCGACCTTTTCGCCGTCAAGCAGTTCAAGGTTGACCAGCTTGGCCGGATCGAACTCCATGAAGGCATAGAGACTGGCGTAGATATGCATCCAGACCAGGTAGATCTGGTGATCACTCAGAGCCGACCGCACTTCCCAATAGCAGTTGCCGACCGCTACCAGGCCGGTGACAATCAAGGGGCCCTTCAGGCCGGCTGCAAACATGAAACCAAAGTGGCCGAGCAACTGGCTCCCGCGGGTGAAATTCAGGAGATTATGCTTCATGGGATTGGCCTCCCATGTTTGCGTTGACGGGGAGGCCGAGACGCTCGAGGCGTCGCCGGTACGCCTCGTGAGTACGGTCGCGCAAACTCGCGTCAGAATGGCTGGCCAGAAGCGCATCGAGCGCCACCGAAATGAAGATTGCCTGGCGCGCGGGATCGAGCCCTGCGGGCCTGTCCTTCGTCTCGTTATCGCGCTGCCACGCTGCGACGATGAGGTCACGAATAAAGACGCTGACACTGACGCCATGGTCCGCGGCACACTGGCGAACCCAGTTACCAACGGAGAGAGATACGAATGTCTGAAGCCGATCTTGTCGGGTCATGAAACAGGTTCCTTGTCGGGCCGACGGAACCTGGCTCACCTTGCGGAAGGTGCCGATGAGAATAAATCGTGAACAACTCGCAGTCAATCGAAAGATTCGGACGATATTTCAGAGTGATAGATGGATGTGAGTTGTCAGCGGATCAGCGCAAAGCCGCTCTACTCGCAGACGGGTTGATTTCGCCCAAAACCACATTCTTTAGCAATAACAGAAAGATAAATCCCGAAATCGCGGGGTAGGGTGTGCTCCTTTGTTCCCAAGTGCGCGAGGTGGTCCAGGCAATGAGGGGGATTGATCAAGGACGACTTTTCCCGATCTCCATGTTGGAGCGCGAGCAACCAAGCCTGGCAGCTCACAGCATGCAGATAGAAAGCAGTTGGACGCCTCCAGCCGAAGACAGCACCTGCGAAAGAGGCAGCGGCCAAGGGCGCGTGGGAAGCAAGGCAAACGGGGCATGTCGCGTGCCCAGCTTCCCGCCGCCCGACCCGGTGCCGGTTCGCAAGTGCGCGCGGGGCCCAAGAACAAATCACGCCGCACCCTCAGGAGCGCATCGCAAGATGCGCGGGACAGAGTGCGTCCACAGCCCCGCTCCATTTATCGGGCGCCGCCGCATTGCGGTGGGCGGCCGTCAGAGCAACCGACCGAACCGGGTTTTTGTGCTTGATTGGACTACCCGGCGAACAAGAAAAAAGGGCAGGAACCGTTCCCGGTTCCCGCCCTGTCGGTAGTCTCAAAACTCGTCGAGCATGCCGCCGTGGACCGTGTGGACCACCCGCGCTGCGAGATGCACTGGCAATATGTTGTAGTCACCCTCGTCGAGGGCAAAGTACCCGAGTTCGTCATCCTCGATAACGTGCTGATCGAAGAAGCTGTGCAGCGCTCTCTTCTCGGCTGTTTCCAGAGCATCGAAATAGCTCCGGGACGGAAGGGCGCAATGCATCGAATAAGCCATGATAATCCTCCTGATTTCTGTCGTGAGACGACAGGAGGTGCGCGCGATGGTCTTGTGCATCCCGGGTCAGGGATCGCCCGAATGGGCGACCGCGATAGCGGCGGTGGGGGTAACGATTTTGTTCGCTGCCGGATGCAATCCGGTGGCGGGCAAAATGGTGGGGCCCCGCCGTCCTTGAGGCGGGAGGCGCAAGGCCATCATGCTGGGAGAACCGTGAGCAAGAACCCACCACCTCCGCCCCAATATCGAACGCCTGCTGGGTGCGAATTGCCTTTCCTACACCCCGGTGACGCGGTCATGGAAGCAACCGGGGAGCAGATCCGAGGGGGATAAAAGGACAAGTAACATGCCCCGAAACAGGAGCGCGATTGCAGCCTTACAAAAGCTCGAAGCAGACCGCGAGGCGCTCGACGCCAAAGAACGCGAACTTGAAGTGCAAGCGGCCAGAGAACTCGGCGAAATCATCCTGGGAAGCGGCCTCGAAAGCTTCTCGAAGAAGGGCCTGAGGAAGGTTGCCGAAGAACTCGGGAAACTCGGTGAGGATGCCGCGATCGAGAAACTGACGGGGCGCGGTTCAACCCGAGCTTCGAATGCAGCGCCGGGAACCCAGTAACCACAGAAGAAGAGGCCCTGCCGCTTGCGGCAGAGCCTCTTCGTAAGGGGGACGACCGGGATCGATGTCAGTCGATTTCGGGAGCGTCGGTGTTGTCGTTGTCGTCGCTCGACCCGTTGCCGCGAGAGAGGAAGTCGACCTTATCGGCGAGGATCTCGGTGCCGTAGCGCGTGACCCCGTCCTTGTCCTCCCACTGGGTGTAGTGGATGCGGCCCTGTACCGAAACCAGCTGGCCCTTGGAGCAGTACTGGCCGACGGTCTTGGCGAGGCCGTTGAAGCAGGTCACCCGGTGGAACTCACTTTCCTTGGCGGTGTAGCCGTTCTCGTCCTTGTAGGTCTTGCCGTCCTTGTCGCGTGCGGGGCGATCGGTGACGACGGTGATCCCGGTGACATTGGTGCCGCCCTTGGTCTCGCGGGTTTCCGGATCGCGAGCGATGCGGCCGGTGAGGATTGCGATATTGGTCATGGTGTAAGTCCTTCAGTTCCTCAAACCGGAGACCATCTCCGGCTTGCGAACATCCAGAAGAAGCAGGGCATGGGAGGACTGCACCGCAGGAGCGAAGCTCCAAGGGGAACCTGTTCATGACGGGTGGTGCGGGCAGGCGCGCGAAGCGCGACCACACGGCCGGAAAGGAACGGGTTGCTGTCCTCAGCTGACCTGGTTCAGGACTGTTCGCGAAGAAAGCCGGATGGGTATCAGGTGCGGGTCTGAAGGTGCCGAGACCCTGCTGCAATCAGCCTGCCCCATCGCCTTCCGATGCCGCCAGGAGATCCATGAAGTTGCGCGCCGCCTCCCGGTCTCCCTCGTTCTCGAACGCCACATCGAGATCGGGGGCGGACCCAAACATGTGCAGGAACGACCACAGCGCAAAGCGCTTGCCCCGGTCCTCCTCAAGGCCGAGATCGACCCGGCAGTGCTCGATGCCGGCTGCAAAGGTGTCGGGGGTAACCCCGGAGAGGTCGGTGGTGGCAAAGTAGCGCTGCAGCAGATCGTCAAGTTGCATGACCGGTCCATAGTTGGGTCTGCGCCGAATGCACATCCGGGCAATGCAATTGCAGATTGTAAAGGCCTCCTCAGGACCCGGGAGAGGTGCCCAAGGGGCCGCGACGATCAACCACGGTGATCCGGCGTGCCTTGGCATCGATCACGAGCCGTTCGGTCACGCCATTGCCCGGAAAGGCGACGACGTAACGCGGATTGAGCGAGAGCATCTGCTCGTTGCGCTTGAACCCGGCGCGGGCACCAAGCCGACGATCGAGCGAATAGGTCAGCTGCTGGACTTCGCGGCGTTCAGCCCAGCTGGCGGCCAGGCGATCGGCACCCTTGCCGTCGCCGCCATGGACCAGGAAGAGATCGGGAACCACGTCGCGAACCTTGTCCAGCGTCGCCCAGATATTGTCGACATAAACGCGCGCGTCCTCGGCGCTTTCAAAGCTCTGGCGACCACCAGCAAAGACGACCGGAGTTCCTTCAGGGATCAAGGCGTGACGCCGGTTCTCAGCGCGTGCGCGGAGGAAATCGCGGGCATCGATCACGGCCGAGGTAAGGTGGCGCGAATGACTGGTCCGCGAGCTCGAAACGGGCTTCCACGAGGAACCGGTCTCGTCGCGATAAAGTGCTGCCGCAGCCTCACGCATCTGCTCGAAGGCCAGCATGCTGGCTTCGGCAGCCTGCGCGCGCTCGACCTGCTCCTCCAGATTGCTCGAATGCACTTCGGAGCCATCGGCGGATGCAAGGAGGATACGGATCTCGTCGCTGGCCCGGTCAAGCTGAGCCGACTTGCGGCTGGCTGCGCGGTGGAAGAGATTGACCACGCCCCAGGCAATGTCCTCGGCATCAGCTTCCAGGGCCGTGTCGGAAAACATCGCGAAGAGGTCGGACCATACGGCGCCAAACGTCTGCTCGATCGCGTCCTCGCAGGGAAAGTCGGTTTCGTTGAATGGGGTCGGCCTGATGCTGAGGCCTGAAAGGTCAAGGCCGCTCAACTGCTCGATGAAGCTGTCGTACATGGGGTGTCTCCTGATCGCGGGGACAAGGAGAGGAGGCACCATTGCCTCGGCCCTGTCCGCCGGAGCCCGATCAGGGCCGGGAGAAGGGGCGAGACGCACCGCGCAGCGGGAAACCTGCGGCCCTAGGCTGGCGCGGGCAACACGGGCCGACGGGCCGCAGGTTGTGGCTCGCCCCGACCGGCCCAAGGGCCTCTCCCGGCGGACAGGGATGAGGCAGAATCAGGACCCGGTGTCGCAGTTGGATCGGGAGCGCTCGAAGATCGCTTCGCCATTCGAGAACCGCCCTACCAGGCGCAACTCACCAAACAGGTCGATGAACCTACCAGAGACCTGGCCAAGCCAGTGCCGTGCTCTCGCCGTTCGTGGGTTGTAGAAATCGGCTTCCCAATAGCGAGCGTCATCGCGCTCGGCGAGCCAGATCGCGGCGAGCCCGCAATAGGTCGATATGCCGCAATCGGCGAAGGCGTTGCGCAGGAGGATACGGTCCTCGCGGCCGCGCCATCCCTCGAAGCGCTCGAAAGAAGGAAAGGCCGCCTTCGCGGCATCGATGACCTCTTCGACGAGGCACTCGTAGGCCCAGTCGACATCGTCGTCTTCGCCGTCATCAAGCAGGTGAAAGGCAACCACGGAGCCAGTTGGATAGCTGACGGAACGTCCCATCTCACCGCTCCTCAGGCTGCATCAGCGAGATCGACATCGGTCTCGCCTTCGCTTGATTGGTATCCGCCCAGTCCGAGCAGCAGGCTGGCCGCTTCCTCGGCCTTGGCCGCGGCGGTGAGGATCGCGCGCTCGTCCGATTTGAGGATCTGGAGCCAAGACGCGATGTAGCTGGCGTGATGGTCGAGGTGGGTTACCGGAAGGCCCAGTTCTGCCCCGAGAATGGCGGAGGACAGTTCTGCGATCAGTTCTTCAGCAGCATAGGCGTCGCTGCCGAAGCGGTTCTTGAGGTCGCGGTCGAGCCGCGAAGAATGACCCGTCCAGTGCGACAACTCGTGTGCGAGTGTCGCGTAGTAGTGGTCGTAGGCTTCGAATAGTTCGGCTGGTGGCATGGTGACCCGGTCGCGCAGCGGCTCGTAATAAGCCTGCGCACCGTGATGGCGCAGGTCTGCGCCGATATGAGCAAAGAAGGCATCGAGCCGGTCTTCGCGTCCTTCGGGCTCAAGTGCGGCAACCAGCGGCTGGGGATGGTAAAATGCTGGGAGGCCATCGCACTGGTCAGCGTTGAACACGGCATAGGCCTTGAGCACGCGCCGGTTCTCGGTGTCAGCTTCGCCTTCGGCGTTCTCGACCTCTTTGGTGTAGCTCTTGTAGAAGATCGCGATGGTCGATTTCTCACCCTTGCGGACCTGTCCGCCTAGCTTCTGGCATTGGCGATAGGTCATCCAGTAGGGCGAGGCGTAGCCACAGCCGTCGGCCACCATCCACAACCAGAAGGTGTTCATGCCGCGATAGGGCGTCCCGCAGG
Organism: Qipengyuania aurantiaca; assembly: GCF_019711375.1. Taxonomy (NCBI): domain Bacteria; kingdom Pseudomonadati; phylum Pseudomonadota; class Alphaproteobacteria; order Sphingomonadales; family Erythrobacteraceae; genus Qipengyuania; species Qipengyuania aurantiaca. The sequence goes on along the minus strand of NZ_CP081295.1, from coordinate 1,468,573 downwards.
ATCGCAAGGGCCGCGAGACGGGTACACCGCGCCACGGCTTGACCCAGGGCTTTGTGCCTTGCTCGAGCTTTTCGATGATGGCGGCGGTGATGCGCTGGGAAGGCGAAGTCGAAGCAGTGCGGCGGGACTTGGTCATGGGAGTTCTCCTGATCGCCGAGACGGACATGTCCCGGTTCAGGAAAAGCAAAAGCTTCCTCCCCTCTCGTCTAATGATGACGGCTTTGCGCCCTAATAGCAGCCATAAAGTCAGGCGAGGACAAACCTGAAAGCTGCTGTTCCAAAGTTTCGTCTGATTGAGGAAAATAAGCCTTCAATCGCAATAGGTCGAAAAATTTTCTTCGCGATGCGTCTTGGTCGCTGAAGTGAGGCGCATGAAATCCTCGTTAAGTTCGGCTTTGCCGTATCGTGACCGTGCACGAATTAAGTTGCTCCTTCATTATGACTTTCGGATGAGCACCACCCCAGCAATCACAAGCGCGCCGCCAGCCAGAAGCCAGGATTGATCGACAAGCAACGCGCTAGCTATGATCAATGCGGCAGCTAGAGGGCCTTTCAAGGACTGACGCTCATTGCGAAGTCCAGCGAGCTGCTCGATACTGAGCGGATCGAGCTGAACCGGCACATATCCTGACTTTGCGATCGAGTTCGCAGTGGCAAGTATGTCGGGCAAGGACGCCGACAAACCCAGCAGCTGACCGCGAAGTCTCTTCAAACCCGACCGAGCGCTGCCGAGCGAGAACCGCTCGGCGAGAAGCTCCGTCATGATCGGCCGGGTCTCTTCGGCGATGTTGTAGTCCGGTGCCAGCGATCGGACGAAGCCCTCTGCAGTCAACAAGGTACGCAGAAGAATGGCCAGATCAGGTGGCAGAACCAGTCGATAATCCCGCAACAGATCGAAAACGCGGGAAAAAATCTGCGAGAACTCGATGCCAGATAGCACGGTCCCCCTGAACTCTCCAATCAACTGATCCAGATCCACCGCGAGCGCATCGCGATCCACCTTCGGCTCCCCCGCCCATGCGAGCAGGACATCCGCGACATCGCTGGTTTCCTCACCAGCAATCGCAAGCACGAGGCGGACGATCTCGTCGCGCCTGGCCTTGGTGAGCGTCCCGACCGATCCGAAGTCGATGAAGCCGACATCCTGCTCGCCGATCAGGAAAACATTGCCGGGATGGGGGTCGCCGTGAAATTCGCCGTTTAGAATGATCATCCGCAGGACAGCGTTGGCATAGCTTTTAGCGAAAGCCGCCACCCGCGGGTCGCCCGATGGGCTGCCCAGCGAAGACGCGGGCCTGCCGTACAGGCGTTCCTGAACGTTCACCCGCAGCCCGGTCAGTTCCCAATGGATGGCCGGGGTCCTGACGCCGATGGTATCGAGATATGCGCCGATCCGCTCGCAGGCTCGGGATTCCGCAGCGAGGTCCATCTCCCAGGCAAGATTGCGGCCGAAGGTCCGCAGAAACTCGACTGGCCGGTAACGCGCGATATCCGGCGACCGTGCTTCCACGATCCCGGCAAGGCGTATAAGGAGGCGCACATCAGCCTCCATCCGAGCGGCAGTGCCTGGCCGCCGAACCTTCACGATGACCTCGCTTCCGTCCCGCAGTCTGGCGGAATAGGTTTGCGCTATGGAGGCAGAGGCCAAAGGCTTTTCGTCGAACTGCGCAAAGTCGCTCCGCCAGTCCTCACCCCAGCTTGAAGCAAGTACGGGCTCGATATCTGCGAAGGGCACTGACGACACCTGATCGTGCAGGGTTGAGAATGCCGTGATCCAGTGTTCGGTAAACAGATCGCTTCGGGTGGCGAGGAGTTGCCCCAGCTTTATGCCGACTGGCCCGATGTCACGGAGGAACGCCACAACTGCAGCCGGACGAAATTCGCGAGGATCGATGACATTGCTCGAAGAGGGAATAAATCCGAGGGCTCCGGCGAGATTCTTCGCGCCGTGCCTCATTAGGATTTGGCCGATCTCCGCGGCGCGAGCGATGCTGCTGATAGGCTTTTCCGGGGGCGATGCCATGATTTTACTCAGCCTCGGCCCGGAGTTGGTCCAGATTTTCCGATACCCTTGCAAGAATCTGCTGCAACGTTTGCTTCTCGTCGGCGGCAATGTCGCGCCAAAGCAGACCATGAAGCCTATCCGCGGAGCCTCTCAGTTCGGGCAGCAGATCGTCAAGCTGCTCCGTGAGGATGAGCTGCCACGCTCGCCGATCCGTCTCAGCTCGAAGCCTTTTCATCAGCCCGCGTGCGCAAAGACCTGCAACCGCCTGGCCGATGGTCGCCGATTCCAGTTCCAGTTTCTTGGCGATTTCAGCCTGCGTAAGGGCAGGATCGCGAAGAAGTTGTCCGATGATCCTCCACTGTGTCTGATTGAGACCGATCCTGGCGACCCTCGCATCGTACACTCTGCGCGCGCCGCGACTGATCTCGTCCATAAGATAGAGAATGCGGTCATCATCGGTGATGACCTTCTGCCGACGCTGAGACCGTGACATGGTATCTGGTTTTTCATCCATAGCGCTGTGTAGTCGGATAGCCTCGGATGCCCAAATGCAAACTGCTAAATGCCTTTACTATCTGACTCACGGCTCATAGGGCGCGAGACGCGTTCACCTTTTACTGAGGCTGCCGAAAGAGTCAGATGACCGATAACTCCAACCAACCGGAGCAGGAGGGCACAACCCCAACGAAACCGCAATCGCGGCGTGGCTTGCGCATCGTGCTAATCATCGTTGGTCTTGCCGTGCTGCTTGGCGGGATCTGGTGGTACTACCGGCACGTAACCTACGGACAGTACATGCAGACGACCGATAACGCCTATGTCGCTGCCGACAGCGTCGTTATCTCTTCCAAGGTAGCGGGATACGTCGAAGAGGTCTTCGTGGGGGAGAACGAGCAGGTTGCTCGCGGCGGAGCCCTCGTACAACTGGATCTGCGGGATTATCAGGCGCAAGCGCAACAGGCGCGCGCACAGATCGCTGCGACCCTGGCCGGTGCCGACACAATCCGTTCTCAGGTAGCCGAACAGGATGCAGCCATTCGCCAGGCGCGGGGCCAACTCGCCGCCGCGCGCGCAGCACTGGACCTCGCGAACGACCAGGTGGCGCGATATCGGCCCCTTGCCGCGACAGGAGCCGAACCGCGGGAAAAGCTAGACCAGTATGAGGCGCAGGCGCGGCAAGCGCGGGCCGAACTCGTCGCCGCGCAGGCGGCGGTGGCTGCCGCGACCGCGCGCCGAGGGACCCTGTTCGAGCAGATCAACCAGACCCAGGCGCAGGCGGACGCTGCTCGCGCTCAGCTGGAAACAGCCGACCTTACGGTTGAATCGACCTTGCTGCGCGCCAGCAAGGCCGGACGCGTCGGCGATCTCTCGGTGAGGGTGGGCCAGTTCGTGCAACCGGGTCAACGTTTGATGACGGTGGTTCCGGTGAGGGCGATCTACGTGACGGCAAACTTCAAGGAAACGCAGGTCGGCCTGATCCGGGCCGGCCAAAGCGTCAGGCTCGAAGTTGACGCCCTACCCGACCTTGAGATCGCGGGACGAGTGGTCAGCATATCGCCGGGAACGGGCGCGGAATTTTCCATCCTCCCCCCCGAAAATGCCACCGGCAACTTTACCAAGATCGTTCAACGGATACCCGTCCGCATCGGTATCGATGCTCCCCCTGAAGTGCGGCGTCTGCTCGTTCCCGGCATGTCGGTAGTGGCTACGGTCGACACCCGGAATGCTGCCGGCGAATTGGAAGAGATCTCGAGTCGGACTCAATGACCGAGATACTGGCAGCGCAGGACACTTCGATCGGGCCGGCCGGGGGCCGAAAGAACGCAGACGTGACTGCCTGGGTCGCTGTGGCCGCGGGCGCGCTTGGCGCCATGCTCGCGACGCTGGACATATCAATCGTCAATTCCGCACTCCCCGTCATTCAGGGCGAGATCGGTGCCACAGGCGCCGAAGGCACCTGGATTGCTACGTCATTTCTCGTTGCTGAAATCGTCGTCATTCCGCTGAGCGCTTGGCTCGAACGGCTGTTCGGTCTGCGAACCCTCCTCATCATCGCGGTTAGCGCGTTCACCGCATTTTCGGTGCTATGCGGGATTGCAACCGACCTTACGACCATGATCATCGGCCGAACGGGTCAGGGATTCACGGGCGGAGTCCTCATTCCGACCGCAATGACTATTGTGGCTAAACGATTACCGCCGCACCAACAGCCAATCGGAATGGCCCTGTTCGGCATGACTGTGGTTCTTGGCCCCGTGATGGGGCCATTGATCGGCGGCTGGCTGACCGAGAACCTGAGCTGGCACTATGCCTTTTTCGTCAATGTGCCAGTCTGCGCAATCCTGCTGCTCTTGCTGTTTATCGGGCTGCCTCACGAAAAGCCCAAATGGGAATATCTCACGGACGCCGATTGGGCTGGCATTCTCGGGCTGATCCTCGGACTGGGCGGTCTGACTGTTGTACTCGAGGAAGGGCACCGTGAGGAATGGTTCGAGTCCTCACTCATTCGCTGGCTAACGGTGGTGACCATTATCGGCTTTGCCTGTTTGATTTACGGACAGGTGAAGGCACGCAAGCCAGTCTTGAAGTTGCAGCTCCTGTTCAATCGACAGTTCGCCAGCGTCGCGATCATGGCGCTCGCCCTGGGCATGGTGATGTATGGTTCGACCTATGTCATTCCGCAGTTTCTGGCGATCATCTCTGACTATAATGCTTTTCAGACGGGACTGGTCATCTTCTGGATGGGTGTCCCGGCCTTTCTCCTGATGCCGGTTCTGCCCCTGATGATCCGCAAGGTGGACATCCGCATTGCCGTCGGCACCGGAATGCTGCTGATGGCGATCAGCTGCTTTGTCAGCACGAGTCTGACCGCCGAATCCGGCGGCGCTGTCTTCACTGAAAGTCAGCTTATCCGCGGGGCCGGAATGATACTTGCGATGATGTTCCTGAATCAGGCAACGGTTGCGTCGGTGGCCAAGGAAGACGCGGGCGATGCCTCGGGCATTTTCAACGCGGCCCGCAATCTTGGCGGATCATTCGCCCTCTCGGCCCTCGCTTCGTTCCAGGACCAGCGAATTTGGCACCATACGAGGCGCATGGAAGAAACGCTGAATGCGAACAGCGTTTCGCTGCAGACCTATCTCGACGGACTGGCGCGAAGCTTGGGCGATATGGAACGGGCGATGGCGGCACTCGGCGGCACTCTCCAGCGCGAAGCGTTCATCATGACCTACAATGATGTCTTTCTGGTGATGGGACTTCTCACACTCGCGACGGTCCCGCTTGTTCTGTTCCTCAAGCCGCTTCCGGAAAATGTCTCCCTTTCGATGCACTGAGCCCGAGATTATGCGCCACTTGCTACCTCCGATTATCACTATCGCCTTGCTAGCTGGATGCACGGCAGGGCCCGATTATGCAGGCCCCCCGGAAGTTGTGTCAGCAGACACGGGCACTCGCTTTGTGCGCGCTGGCAGTGATGTGAGCGCATCTGATCCGGTTGTCGCTCAATGGTGGCTGCTGCTCGGCGATCCCGAGTTGACGCGGCTGGTGGAGGCTGCGCTGTCCGGCAACCCTTCGCTCGCCGCAGCGCAGGCGCGCATTGCCCAGGCACGGGAATCCATCAGGCAAGACCGTGCGGGTCGAATGCCATCGCTTGGGGCACAGGCCAGCACCGTGCAGGGCCGGCTTCCTGGTCTCGACATTCAAGGCGGGGCGCCCCCCCCGTCAGAGCAAACCAATTCCGACGCAGAAATCGATGACTCGCTCAGCTTTTTCAATGTGGGCCTTAACGCCAACTGGGAGCTGGAGTTCGCCGGTGGCTCGCGCAGGCGCATTGAAGCCAGCAATGCCCAAGCTGCTGCAACGGTGGCCAATGCAGAGGACGCAAAGGTCCAGTTGACTGCCCAAGTGGCCAGCACCTACGTCAATTTGCGGGAGGCCCAATTCCGCGCAGAGCAATTTGAGGCGCAGACTTCGTTGCAGGAAGAGATCCTGGCGCTGACATACCAACGCTATCAGCGCGGTGCATTGCCGCTTTTCCCGGTAGGCACCGCGAATGCCGAACTGGAGATGCTCAAGTCACAACTTGCCGAAGCTGAAGCGGATATCGCAGTCCTGTCTGATGCACTCGCTATACTGACCGGACAGGTGCCGGGATCAGTTGATGCAGCGCTCACGACTGCGCATTCCATTCCCATGCCGCCAGAGCAGGTCGCGATCGGCGATCCGGCAAGCCTGGTGGCGCGTCGGCCTGACATAAGGGCGGCCGAACGGTCTCTTGCCGCGTCGACGGCGCGGATCGGGGTGGCCGAGGCGGCGCGGTTCCCGAAATTGTCCTTCACGGGGATCCTGGGCCTCGGCGGATCCTCGTTGGACGACGTTGTCGATGTCGGCGATTTCTCCGCACTCGCGATCCCGCGCCTCCAGTGGAATTTTCTGGATTTCGGCAGGGTAGACGCTGCGATCGACCAAGCCGGGGCGGCGCGCAACGAAGCAGTCGCCAATTACCAGCAGACGGTGCTTCTGGCACTGCAAGACGCCGAACGTGCCTTGGCTCGCTTCGGCCAGCAGCGTGTGGCGCTCGCTGCCAGTATGCAAATCAAGAAGCAGGCTGACGGCGCGGCGGACCTGAACCGCCAACGTTTTGCCGCAGGAGCGATCTCGAAGGCTGACCTCAACCGGGCCCTGCGAGAACAGCAGCAGGCCTCAGCAGACCTCGTCCGGGCAAAAGGTGCCCTTACGCTGGCGTGGATCGCGCTGCAGAAGTCGCTGGGCCTTGGGTGGCAAGAGCCTGTTCGAGATCAATAGTCCCGCCGCGCTGATCAAGTGATCCGGTTGACGAGAAGTAGGCGCCCCTGCCGCTGGCGACCAACTTTTCGTCGGGCTCGAGAACCCGGGTTTCCGCCACCGAAATCTGTCGCCCGACCTTCACGATCTGTCCGTGAGCAGTGAGAGGTCCTGAGGTTGCAGGACGGTGGTAATCGACATGCAGATCGGCCGTCGCTCTCGCCGCGACGCCCCCGGCAAGCAGAGTATAAAGCCCGGTGAGGTCGACCAGTGAAGCCAGGATCCCTCCATGCGCCGACCCAATCATAGGGTTCGACACGATCTCTTCGCGCCATGGCATGGTGATCGCGATTCCTTGGTCGGAGCATGTCGCAATCTCCAGCCCAAGCCATCGGTGAAACGGCGCGATATGCAGCATTTCCTGCAAGCGCTCTCGATCGATCATAGCTCCCTCGTCCCATGTGGGTGAGTCGTATCGGATGAGTGATGGCGCCCTAGGAAATCGACGATAGCGGCGGAAAAGGCGTCGTTCGCATCGCCCACGACCATATGCGTGGCATCGGCGATGTCCGTGTATTCTGCATGGGGGGCGAGTTGCCGCAGATGCAAAACGGCCTCTTCGGAAACAAGATCGCTAGAGGCGCCTCGGATGAGGTGAAGCGGAAGCGTGAGTTTCGCCGCAGCTTGGCTCAGCATTGCCGATTGACGTTCCTGGTTGTCTGGGTCGCCTTGTCTGGCCGCCATTATATTACGGATAAACACTGGGTCCCAGTGCCAATAGAAGCGCCCATCCGACTTCTGCCGCAGATAGTTTTTCAGACCATCGCTCGCGCCCCGCTTGGGACGATGCGGCATGTAGCGAGCGATCACGTCGGCCGCCTCCTCTGGTGAGGCGAAGCCGCTATCGACATGCTCTTCCATGAAACCAACCACGCGCATCACACCGCTGGGCTCCATGCGCGGGGCAATGTCGACCAATGTGAGTGAAGCAAAGCTACCTGGAGCAAGCTCCCCTGCGGCAATCAGTCCAGCGAGCCCGCCCAGTGAAGCGCCGACCAGCGCTGGCTTCTGGTCCAGGCGCGACGCTGCAGCGACCAGATCCGCCGCGAAGTCGCGCATTTCATAAGCTCCGCATGGCGACCAATCGCTGTCTCCGTGACCGCGCATGTCGAAGGCGATTGCGCGAAAGCCGGCTTGAGCCAGCTCGCTGACCACCCTTCTCCACGCGCGCCGTGTCTGCCCGCCGCCGTGCGCAAGAAGGACGGGTTTAGCGTAGGCATCCCCCTCAGCCTCGGCTGTAAGAGAAATCGCGCCTGCGCCCTCAATCGTAAAGGTTTCTCTCGCCATCTCCGGATGGTAGGAAAGGCGCGCTAAATAGTAAACCGATTTAGTTTGTGGCTCTCGGCTCCGTGTTGGCTGTCCTGCAGGGGCGTTTCAACGACGGCAAAAGTCTATGCCAAGAGGGGTTTCTCCAGACCATTCTCTAATGCACCGGCTTGCGATTCGGTCAGCAGTCGCTGTCCGCTTAATCCGCTCAAAGATATAAAAGCTGCCTTTCCGCTTCCGGCCCAAATTCTGACATGAAAAAGGCGGTCCGTCCCAATTGGGACGGACCGCCCACCGAGCGACCTCGACCTGTCAGGAGGGTCAGGCAGCCTGCTCGGCAATTTCGTCTGTCGCGTCGTCGCTGACTGCCTCGTCGACTTCGACATCAATCGGCGCGACCTCCTGAGCAGCAGTGAACAGCATGATCGCAGGAACCCAGGCTTGCGCCCGCTCCTTGACCTCGGCCTCGCCGATGAAGTTGCCTGAGAAGATGCGCTCGGCTGCGCTCGCAAGCTCAGCCTTCTTCGAAGCAGCGTATCGGCTGACCAGCTCCGGACCACCCGCAGCATCGAGCGCCTCGAGCGTGCGAGCCTTGGTCACGCGGTCGAAGTAGTTAGCAGCTGTGGGACGCCACCAATGCGCGGTCTCAATTTCGAGGAGCGAGCCGAGTGTCTCGTGCAGCGGTACCGAACGTTCGCCTTCACAGGCAAGGCTGGCAACCAGAGTGCGCGAAACGACATGACCAAGCCATGCCGAGCGCGCCTCGTCGGAAAGCGCCCGGAACTTGGCAAACCGCTCGACGTCGCTTTCGCCCGAGCGCCAGCTTTCATCGAGCGAGCCAGCGAACTCGGCCAGAGCAGCACTCGCCGGTGCATCCTTGGCCTCGGAACCGGCAACCGGTCCAGACGCGACGGAGCCGACAAGCGTCGATGCCTTTCTGGCGCGCCAGTCATGCCCATCGGCATCGGCTAGCGTGAAGACCATGAAGTCGAGCGCCAGTGCCGGATCGTTGGCGAGATGGATCGCGAGGATGTCGCGGCGTTGCACTGCAAGCTCGTCGAGCAGGCGCTGCGATAGCGAGCTGCCCTTGGGTTTCACCGCTCCGCATTCTTCGACTGCCTCGACCACACCTTCGTCAGCGATGACTTCGGTCTTGGTATAAAACTGCGGGACCAATGTCGGCTCACCATTGCGCGAGAGGACGAGGAAGGCACCGGCCTCGGGTTTCAGTTCGTCGGCCAGCACCGGTGGCCGATCGTTAAGGGCGCGCATGGCGCGGTCGATTACCACAAGTTCCTTCTCGGCCTTCGCGACCTCGTCCTCGTCGCTGTCTTCGTCTTCGAGCACGGCGGCGACGCGGTCGTAGTCGGCTTCGAGTTCACCGAGTTCCTGCGCCTCGTGTTCGGTCATTGGGGCAGGCTCGCTGGGCAAGCGACTTAGACCTTCGACGAGGTCATGGCTGACATAATTGCCAAGCGTCGGTCGCACCCAGGCAAGGCCGTGTTCCTGAGCCGTCTTGACGGCCGCTTCCTCCATGGCCTTGTGCGCGAGCTCCTCGAGCAGCACGACATCGATCCAGCTCTCGCTGGCATCATCATCGAAGAGTTCGCGCTCGATCCGGCCGCCTGCGGCGAGATAGGCGTCGCGACCGACCAAAACAGCTCGTGGATCGGAACCGCGCACCGTCGCATCAAGCACCATGCGGCGGATCGTGTCGGGCGTGATCTGGTACCAAGCGTCCTGCAGTTCGGCATAGACATGTGCCTGACGCTCTACGTCGGAAATCGCGCCGTAGGCCTTGGCCATATCGAGCGTGATCGTGCCTTCGGCGAGCGCTTCGAAAACGCAAGGCGCGAGGCTTGCGAGGCGCAGGCGCCCTTCGACGAAACGGACAGTGAGGCCAAAGCGGCGCGCCACGTCTTCAGGGGTAGCCCCAGCCTCGATGATGGAGGCGAACGCCTGTGCCTCGTCGGCCGGGTTCATCGCGAGTCGCTGGAAGTTCTCGGCCAGGCTGGCTTCGCGCACTTCGCTTTCCTCGCCTTCGATGACGAGACAGGTGACCTCATGGTTTTCGGGCAAGGTGCCCTCTTCGGCCAGCGCCTGCAGCGCGGCGAGACGGCGACCGCCGGCCTCGACTTCGAACTTGCCGCGCTTGGCCTTACGAACGACAAGGTTCTGCAGCAGGCCGCGCGCAGCAATGTCTGCCCGCAGCTGGAGGTCGGCCAGCACGTCGCTAGACTTGCGAACGTTGCGCGGGCTCGGGACGAGCTTCTTCAAGGGAATCGACTGGATCATGGGTGTTCTCCTGATGGAATGAAGGCGCAGGTGAGGATCACAAGGCCCACAAGCCCAAAGGGCTCCCTTCACTCTCAGGACCTTGCTCTACGGAGCAGCCATGCCTGGAGTTCATCGTTCCAGTCGGTGTCGCGTGAGGATGGTTTGCGAACGTGGATCGTCCGCCCATCGCGGGCATAAGCGGCTAGGCCACGCGACGCAGCCAGCTTGCCGCCAGCATCATGATCGACGAAGAGATGAAGCTCCGTCACGCCCTCGGGCACGCTCACGAGACCGAAGCGCTCATTGCCCAGGGTCGCCCAGACGGGAATACCAGTAAGAGCGTAGGCCGAAATCGCGCTCTCGATACCCTCGGCAAGTCCGAGCTTGCCGGAGGCCGGAGCGAACAGGCGGACAGCAGCTTCGCCGAGCGCGCCGAGCGCGCGCTTCGGTTTGTCGAAATCGGCCTTGGCATTGCCCGAAAGGAACGTGCGATGGACGGCGATCGGCCCCTCGTCGAGGCTGACCGCCGCAATCATGGCCGGCAAAAAGCGGGTGCATCCCTTCGGACCAAGCGGCGTTCGTGGATGGAAGCGAAGAGCCGGAGATGCGGCGAGGATGCCGCGGCTCTCCAGATAAGCCTTTGCCGGACTGGCACGCAGTGGCTGTGCATCGCGCCAGATCCTCAGCGCTGCCGCCGAGGGTTTGCGGGTGCTGGTCGGTACGGGTTCGTTCGTGATCGCAGAAGCTGAAAAAAGCGCCGGTGCCTCGAAACCTTCACGCGCCAAAGCAGCCAGCACGCTCTGCTGATCGCATCCCGCGAAACAGTGGAAGAGGATGGCCTGTCGGCCGAGCGACACACCGAGTGACGGCGTGCGGTCATCATGCGCGGGGCAACAGGCCATGCCCTTTGTGCCGGACCATTTGCCCCCTCGCGATTCGCAAATGCGACGGGCGGTCTCGGCAAGCGACCGGTTGGGATGAGTTTGGACAGACAGGGACATGCGAGCTCCTCAGCATGCAAAGTGGCCCCCTCATCAGCGCTCCTCTCCTCTCCCAAAGGCAGTCATTCGCGGCTTTCCTACACGCATATGTTCTTTTTATGTTCTCTTTCGATTCGAATCAATGGAGCACAAGTCGAGATGAACTGCCTCAATTGTCTGACCGCGCTAGCGGTCGCCTGTCTGGGTATGATCGCGACCTCCTCACAGCAAGTTCGCGCCCAGGATTTCACCTTGTTCGAGCACGCGATCGTTCCGCCGAAGACGGACCAGCAGCCGGCAAGGGAATATCTTCCTGCAATCTACCAGGCCGAGCCAGCAAACGTATCCTACCGGGAAGGCTTGTATATGGCGGCAATAGCCGAGGCCGAGCGCCGTTACGGGCTTCCGACCAATCTGCTTCGTGCTCTCATCTGGGCTGAGTCCCGCTTCAATCCGATGGCTGTGAGTCCAGCCGGTGCTGCCGGGCTTGCTCAGCTTATGCCAGCCACGGCGCGAGAACTGGGCGTCCGGAACCGTCATGACCCTCTTGCATCGATCGACGGTGGCGCCAGGTACCTTCGCGACATGTTGGACCGGTTCGACGCGGTCCACCTGGCCTTGGCTGCTTACAATGCTGGCCCAGGTGCCGTCTCCCGATCACGCGGCATTCCCAACAATGGTGAAACGCCGCAATATGTCCGGTCTGTGTTGGGACGTTGGCAAGCAATTGGTACGTACAATTGACGAAACTACCTGATTTCCGGCTATTGTCTGAAATCATGTGCCGGAATGAAGACGGACAACGCCAGTGAATGAGACCCCCGGTGAGCCGTTCGACTTTCGCAAGGCGTTGAAGGCACAGAAGCGCCGGAAGCTGAGAAAGGAGATCGCGTTGGGTTTGGGAGCATTCGCGATCGTATTTGCTGGAGGGATGCTGGCACTCAACTGGCCAGTCCATGATGCCAGCCTTGCTAACGACGATCAGCAGCCTCAGGCTTTATTCCAGCAAGCAAGCTCCCCACAATTCGACATCTGCGGATCGATCCGGCGCACATGCGTCGTGGATGGAGATACTTTCTGGCTTGATGGCGTGAAGATTCGGATTGCCGACATCGACACTCCCGAGATCAGCGAGCCTCGTTGCGACTATGAATACCAGCTCGGCATGCGCGCGACGCACCGCCTTGTCGAATTGCTGAATGGCGGGCCCTTTGAACTGAGGACCATCGGTAGCAGAGACGAGGATCAGTACGGTCGTAAATTGCGGGTTGTAACGCGCGGCGGCCGCTCGCTTGGCGATCAGCTGGTCAGCGAAGGCCTGGCGCGAACCTGGACCGGGAGACGTGAACCATGGTGCTGAACCGGGATCAGGAATTGTGGGCCGTCGCGCTCTGGGTCGAAAAGAACCATGGCGAAGAGGGAATCGCGTATATCGCGCAGCAAATCCAGCGGCTATCCAACGAAGGGGACGAGGCAGGCATAGCAACGTGGAAGACTGTTGCTGAGCGCTTCGATCAGCTTAGCTGCCAAAGCTCTACGAACTGAGGCTCGGCACGATGCGGAAGTGGCTTAAGGTCTGGGGCATCAGAATTGAGTTCGCCTTGCTCGCGTCAGTGTCCCTGATAGGGTTGGTCCTGAGCCTTCAATCCTGCACTGGCTGAGAAGAAATTCGTTCTTCCGATCAACCATTCGCAAACTTTCCCATGATGACCTTTCCTCCTGTCCGGAGCTCATCGAGGTAGTCGCTCCACCATTGAGCCATGCGCACGCGCTCTTCCCAATGTTTGCCGCGATGGTAGATGCCACGCACAACATTGCTGTCGCCATGTGCCAGGGCACGCTCGATCGCATCGGGATTCCAAAGGCCCGACTCGTTGAGGAATGTCGATGCTGTCGCCCGGAGTCCATGCGCGGTGACTTCTTCCTTCGAGTATCCCATGCGACGGAATGCGGCATTGAGCGTATTTTCACTCATGGGACGCCTGGAGCTGCGCGCAGATGGGAAGACATATCCTTCGCGGCCGAGCATCTCGGCCAGATCAGTAAGATAGCCTCTAACTTGCTTGGAAAGCGGGACGGCATGCGATCGGCGCGCCTTCATTTTACCGGCAGGGATCTTCCAGACCCCATCGACGAGGTCGATCTCATGCCATTCGGCGTGCCGGAGTTCGCCGGGGCGTACGAACACATGCGGCGCTATCTGCAAAGCTAACTTCGTCACCATGTAGCCAGTGAAGTCGTCGATTGCGCGCAGCAGCCCGCCAAGCTCGGTGGGCTCGAGGATTGCTGCATAATGCGTGGCTCTCGGCGTTACGAGAGCGCCCTTCAGCATACTGGTCGGATCGGATTTGCAGCGGGTGGTAGCAACACCGTAGCGAAACACGCGGCCTGCGAACGAGCGGCATTTCTTCGCAGTCTCGTGCTTACCGGTGGCTTCCAGCCGTTTGAGGGGAGCCAGGACTTCGAACGGCTCGATCTCGTTGATGGGTCGGTTCCCGATGGCAGGCGCAAGCTTGTCGAGGAAATAATTGGCCTTGACGATCGTGCCATCGGCACGGCCATTCTTGACCATCATCTGTTCAATATACTCACGTGCGACGGCCTCGAACGTCTGTGCAGAAAGGAACTCGGCGCGGATTTTCCGCTTCCGCTTCTCAAAGGCCGGGTCGCCCCCTGAAGCAACAGCTCGTCGTGCCTCGTAGGCTTCGTCTCGCGCTTGCTTGAGACTGATGTCAGGATAGCTGCCGATGCAGAGCTTCTTTTGCGCGCCGCCGATCCGGTATCGGAATCGCCAAAGTTTGCCGCCGGTCGGCGTGACCTCAACATATAGGCCGCGCTCGTCGGTTACCTTGTACGGCTTATCCTTGGGCTTGAGAGCGCGGAGGCGAGTATCTGTCAGAGGCATGTGGGGGCCTTTTCATCTGGGCCTTTGCGAAACGGCCTCAAAAGGCCCACAAAAGTGTCTGGAACCCCCGAGAACAGGCGGGACGATCCGGAACGATCCAAGGGCCAAATCCCTAGGATTTCTGCGGGTTTTATAGATTATTTGGGAGAACGTGAGAAGAACAAATGGTGCCCAGAAGAGGATTGGCCTCTCAGGGCTCGAAAGCGGCGGAAAACAAGGGCTTCTGGCTATCCGCTTGCCCGACTCTGTGACAGGTTTCTGTGACACATTCTAGTATGAAGTGCTGCCGAGAGGATGCTAGTGGACGCCAAAGCGATTGAACAAGCCCAGAGAAGGTTGGAGAAGGCCGAAAAGGCTCTGACGAATTTGGAGGCAAGCAAAGCGCTTGAGGAGGCTGAGGATGCATGGTCCGACTTTGTCTCTGCGGCCTCGACAATTTACTCCAAGCTTCATCAGGGAAGCAAAACGACTGGCAAAAGCGAGGCATGGTATGGTCGAAAAGCTACGGAGAGAAAAAAGGACGAACTCTTAGCGTATATCCACCATGCTAGAAATTCAGACGAACATAGTATTGCTGAGATAGTGAAGCGAGCGCCCGGCTCCATTGCTGTGGCAGGGAAAGGCTCTTATGTTTTCAATGGCAGGATTGGTGGACCCAACACGAATTTCACGGTGAAACACGTTGGTGGCGAACCTCCTAGGTTCGACATCAGAAACCCTTCAATCCACCTTATCCCGGTGAAGGACCGAGGAGTCGTATATGCTCCCCCCTCCACACATTTAGGGAACCGGATCGAAGGCACATCTCCGCTGACCGTAGCCAGCTTGGCGTTCGCCTACTTGTCTGATCTCATAGAAGAAGCTCGCAGCCTTTCCGTTTAATCGCGGGACGCTATTCAAGGCGAAAAAAGCAGGCCACAAGGCAAACGCAAAGAAAACAAACTAGGCGAGGTCTAGAGCCTCCAGCCGCCTCAAGAGCCGCCTCACGCCCGATGGATGCCACTCCCCTCCACGCGGGGCCGCTACGTGCCTCTCGTTGAGTTCGCTAGCGAGGCCTCTAAGGCTCAGTGAGCGCCAATCCGGTATCGCCGCTAGTTCGCTGGCCAGTTCCTCACATCGTCCGTCTACGGCCTCTTGACGGGCCTCCACGGCAGCACTGTTACCCTTCCCTGCCCTACGGAGCGGAGCGGCCCCGTTAGGGTTCCCTAGCTTCACTCCACGGGCCTTTGCGGCCTCCAATGCGGCCTTCGTGCGCTCCGATATGATGACGCGCTCCCGCTGCGCGAGGGCGGCAAGGATGTGAACCGTGAACTCGTTAGCCTCCGGCATGTCCGCAGCAATGAACTGAGCGCCGCTCTCTTGCAGCGCAGACAGGAACGCGACGGACCTAGAGAGGCGGTCCAGCTTGGCGACAACTAGGGTCGCTCCCGTTAGCTTGGCGCGACGTAAAGCCTCTTGAAGTTTGGGCCTGTCGGCCTTCCCCCCGCTCTCGCATTCCGTGAAGCTGTCGATTAGGGTTAGGCCGCGCGAACTGCATAGGTCCGCTACGGCCCTCTCCTGTGCCTCTAGACCTAGCCCTGAGCGAGCCTGAGAGGCCGTAGAGACGCGATAGTAGGCGATGGCCTTCATGGGCACGCTCCAATCAATTTGTTCACCCTGTCGGCAATTACAGCGGCCCGGTACAATTCTGGCGGCGCGCTCGGCTTGGAGCGATTGGCCGTGAAGCGGTTGCTGGCATAGATGACATTTGAAGTGTTCTGCATGGTCGATGACCCCCTGTTCCAATTAACCTAACGGACATTAGGCAATATGGAACACCCTGTCAAGGGGCACGCTAAGGCCCCCGCCTATCGTCATAAGCGGAACCTCGAAGCGTGCCCCCATTGGCGGCGTCATGCGCAATTCACTCTTCCCGCAGAAGATTGGAAGGGACCCCCATGGGGGGAACGCCGCCGAGTGTTACGTATTTAGGGGGCTTCGAAAATGTGCGCCAAATCAATCCGGCTTTTCGTGTCCGGGCATTGAGTAGTTGGCGAAGCGGCTTTCACTGGCAGGCCCTTTGCGGGTCTCTGCGGGCTTAGAAGGCTCGGCAGGGACCAGATCGGGCTTTGAGGGTGTCGGCTTGGGAGGGACGGCCTTCACGTCCGCGGCAGTGTCCACATAGGTCTTGCGGATCACGCCTCCACGCAGGGTCTCGCTGACAACCTTTCGGCGGCTCTCAGGGACGCCGCTCCAAGGGTCTGGGGAGGGCGGTGCGCCCTCCAACTCAACCCCCGTGGGATGATAGCCCATTCGGCTCCGCTTTCGTCGGACGTGGCGGGCCTTGTTGGCGAGGCGGCGGCTCACTGAGACCCTCGGGCGCTGCGGTAGCCCTCCGCCGCCTTGTCGATTTCTGCATCGAGAGCGGACTGCGCTGCGCGGCGCTTGGCCTCCGTCTGCACATACTGGCGACGATAGGCGACCTTGCGGGCCTTGATGGCTTCCTTGAGGGCCTCCTCAAGTTTCCGCTCTCCCGGCTCGCCCTTGATGCGTGCAAGTTCGCCGGTGATCTCCTGCATTCGCAAGTTCATAGCGCGTCGGCGCTCTGGCGATTGGATGGCCGGGATTTCTGCGCCCGTGCCGGGATCGTAGCCGCCAACCTCATTGAGGCCTCCATCCAGCCGCTCATATTCGCGGACTAATTCCTCGGCCTTGCGGTGGCGCTCAAAGACCGCCCACTGATATTTGTTGCCATGAGGCCCAGGCCCAGCCGCTAGACGTGCAGTCATCACCCTTTTTGCGGCCTCCGGCGCGAGGGAGGATAGGTCCGTCATGTTGGTTTCGGCGTCCCCAAAAGGGTTCCAATAGCGGGGGCTTCCGGTCTTGCTGATTTCGGAGCGGAGGTCTTCATCGCTCGGCATTCCGGGGATGTCGTCTAGGACGATGTCGTCTTGGTTCATTTAGCGTTCTCACTTCGATTAGCGTTCTGGATAGGGGAAAGCGCCGCCCCCAGCAGAACGCGGGACCGGGGACGGCAAGCATCTGGCGAGCATTGAAGCGCCGGACGTGGATGGGTTTGGATTGGGGAGAGACGGCGCGGATGCGTTGCGTTTCACGCGCGGGCTATCGTTAAGTTATAGTCCCATAGAGATATACTCTACTTAAGACATTGCGAGGGACATTAAGGACCCTTAAAGATACCCTTAGAGAAAACGCTTCCGTTCTCCCCTGAGTGGGGGTTTAATTCCCGACCCCCTCAAAACCCCAGCAATTGTGCGGGTTAGAGGTTACTTTCAGCGACACTCCTCTAGATACTCCATTTTGGGCGGTCTTCCAGCGCACGCCGAACCATGCGCCATTCAGGTCCTTCCGGGCAGTAGCGGCCCACGCTCAGGCCCGCGATATGCCTTGAGCGGGCCGCAAAGGGGCCTAGGAGTCTAAAGATGACATCGCCGGCTACCCACCTAGCTAAGATGTTATATCATCAATTCTGAGGCAATCTGAGGCGTTCTAGGCTTCCGTCCCAACCGCGACCCCCGGATAGGAAACTTTGGCAATCGCCTCTGCAAGCTGACGAGCGGCGAAGCCCTTGCCATACGCCCCCGCGACCGGGTCCCCGCCCTTTCGTCCGGCCAATGCGGCACCGATTGGGGTCCCGTGAAGGCCCGCACGGCGCAGCGCGTCCTCGAAAGAGTGGCGGAGCGCGTGGAGGCCTAGACCCTTGCCCTCAAAGCGATGCGCTTTGACCAGCCGCCCAAACCAATCCCCGGCCTTATCTCCCCATTTGTCAGCCGCGTCTTGGCCACTGTCAAACAGGCGCTCCATGCCGAGTTCTTTGCGAGCCTTCACGTGGCTCAAAAGACCGAGACGGACTAGCTCAGGATGGACCGGCAAGGTGCGGTAGGCGTTCGCATTTTTGAGGCTTCCACGAACATCCATGACGTGGACCCCGTCTTCCATGCGAAAGGCGGCGGTTTGTAGCTGAGCAATCTCTCCGCGTCGCATCCCTTGAAACAAGGCAATCAGAGGCAGCCAGTAGCGGCTCGGATGGCCTGAGGGGCTTGTGTCGCCAGAGGCCCACGGCTCCCCGGCGAAGAGAGTAGCAAGCTGCGCTAAGGTGAACGGGTCCCGCTTATCCTTTGCCGCCACCGGGTCTTTCACGCGGAGGCTCTGAAAGGGGCTTTTCGCCACAAGGTCTTCCCTCTCCGCCCAGCGGAACAGCGCCGCAACCGCGCCCATGTAGTTACTGTTGATCGTCTTGGGACTGAGCGTAGG
Organism: Qipengyuania aurantiaca; assembly: GCF_019711375.1. NCBI lineage: Bacteria > Pseudomonadati > Pseudomonadota > Alphaproteobacteria > Sphingomonadales > Erythrobacteraceae > Qipengyuania > Qipengyuania aurantiaca. The sequence continues at coordinate 1,450,041 of NZ_CP081295.1, read as the reverse complement.
CAGCCCTTCCCGCTTCGCCATTTCTATAGCGGCTGGCAGCGTCACGCCTTCCCACCTTTTGCCCTTGCCGTATCCTTTGGGGATGGCCTTCACGGCTTCGAAGAACTCGCGGGCTTTCTGGCGGTCGATTGCCGCCAACTTAGTGTGATCGCCAAGCAACGCGAGGAAAGTGTCGAAGACACGCGAATACGTGTTTTGCGTGGACCTTTTTAACTCCGCCCATTTCGCCGCTCTGTAGGCCGAAATCAGGTCCGATAGAGTAAGCCCCTGAGCATCCTCAAAATGCCCCTCAGAGGGCTTCTGCGGGGCGTCTAGAGCAGCCTCAAAGAGGGGGTCTCCCGGCCTTGCCCCATAATCAGAGACCAGCCGCCGTTGCCATACCTCAGTGCTGGCAATCCGGGCACGCTGAACAAGCCGCGCAAGGCCTCCTCCCGCCCCCTTAAAGCCCGCCTCTTTGGCAAGCTTGAAGGCAATCTGAGCGGCTCTCTGCCCTCCGCCTTCCTCAGTAAGCTCCCGGCGATATTGTGCCAACATCTCAGCGGCCACATGCCGTTGCTCTTCAAGGGTCTGAGGGTTTCGCTGGGCGTCCCTTATGGAGTCCTCAAGGTCTGTCGTTTGCCTGCGGAAGAACTCCACTGCGAGTGATTGAGCCTGAGCTTCGGTGGGGGCCTCAGCCTTGCGATTGGCTAGCTCAGCTTCCGCCGCATCCACCCTCGCCCAAAACTCCCTTTCCGCCCCTACCTTAGCGCGGATGGCTTCGGACTTGCTTTCGGTCCTCAGGGATTTGCGAAAGGGGGACGCCCCAAGCTGTTCTTGAAGGTGGAGCGGCCACGCTCGGTTGTAATACCAGTGCGCTCCGCGCTGCATTAGGTGCTGAGTTTGGCTCACGGCTTCTTGGCCCAATTCTGTGACAGTTTTTCGTGTCACGGATAGCCAAAAGCCCCTATTTCTGCCGATTTACAGACCCTTAGAGGGTGATGGTGCCCAGAAGAGGACTCGAACCTCCACGCCCTTGCGAGCGCCGCCACCTGAAGACGGTGCGTCTACCAATTCCGCCATCTGGGCACACTTACGAAGCTGCGGATCATACGAGTCCGCACTCATGGTAGGCGCGGGCCACTAGCGAAGGGGTGCGGGGCTTGTCAACGCTATTCGCATGCTTCTTATGCGCGGAACGCTTGCGGGCGCTGGCCGGTTGTGGCTAGGGGCGCACCCGACGATTCCTCCCTTCGATTATCGAGACGATCCAGATGGCAAAAAGCGGCGCATTGAACGGCAAGATGGTAGCCCTGATGGGTGGCACCGGGTTCCTCGGCAACTATGTCGCGCAGGCTCTGCTGTCGCGCGGGGCGCGCCTCCGGATCTGCGGTCGCAACCCGCAGGCGGCCTTCAAGCTGAAGCCGCTCGCCAATCTCGGCCAGCTGCAATTCGCGCGCATGGACGCGACCGACCGCCGCAGCGTCGAGCAATGCATCGAAGGCGCCGATGCGGTGGTGAATCTGGTCGGCAGTTTCGACGGCAATCTGGCAAAGCTTATGGGCGAGGCGCCCGGCTGGATGGCCGAGGCTGCGAAGAACACCGGCGCAATGAGCTTCGTCCATGTCAGCGCCATCGCCGCCGAACCGGAGGAAGACTGGTCGAACGAATACGCCAGCGCCAAGCACATGGGCGAGCGCAGGGTGACCGAGGCGTTCAAGAAGGCGACCATCATCCGCCCCTCGATCATCTTCGGCAAGGACGACAATTTCCTCAACATGTTCGGCGAGCTGATTTCCAAGCTGCCGATCCTGCCCGTGTTCGGTCCCGAGGCCGAGCTGCAGCTCGTCTACGTCGACGATGTCGCCGAAGCGATCGCGCAGAGCGTGGAGAACCCCGGCAAGCATGGCGGCAAGACTTATGAGCTGGCGGGTCCGGAAAAGCTTTCCATGATGGAGATCAACCGGCGCATCGCCGATGCTCAGCATCGCAAACGCACCTTCCTGCCGATGCCCGATGGCGTGTCGGCGACCTTCGCCGCGCTCCCCGGCACGCCGATGGGGAGCGACCAGTGGGACCTCCTGAAGCAGGGCAATGTCGCGAGCGGCGACTATCCCGGCTTCGAGAAGTTCGGGATCGAGCCCAAACCGCTCGGCCTGTTCCTCGACAAGTGGATGACGCGCTTCCGCAAGCACGGCCGTTTCGAGCCGCGCCTGAGCGCCTGAACGCCGCTTCGTTTCAGAGCGTCTCGACGATCAGCACGGCGCCATCGCTGCCGCTGATCCTTACGCGGTCGCCCACGCCCGCTTCGCAGCCCTTGGCTAGCCATTCGCTGTCGCCGTGTTTCACCTTGCCCACTCCGTCACCGATAGGGACGACGACGGTGGCGATCTCGCCTGCAAGCCGCATGCCGCGCCGGTTCATCTTGGGGTCGACTTCCTCGATCGGATGACGCTGGAAATAATTGCGGCCGACGAAGACCATGACGATCGACAGCACGGCAAAGACGGTCACCTGAAGCGGGACCGCCCCCGGCAGGAGGAAGGCGACCGCGCTGGTCAGCAAGGCTGCGCCGGCCAGCCACATCAGGAAGAAGCCGGGCACGAGGATTTCAGCACCGGCCAGGAACAGGCCGAGTGCCAGCCACACCCAGAAGGGGTCGAGCGAGTTCCACCACTCCATCACTGGCCTCCCATGCCGCCGCTACGCGGCACGCTGGGCGTGGCGCTGCGCGGTTGCGGGCGCGGCGCGGGGCTGGGCGAGCGCGGAGGCTGCGGGCTGCGCGGAGGCGTTCCGCCACCCGGGCCATCGCCGGCGATATCCTTGACCAGTTCACCGATCCCGCCGAGCGAGCCGATAAGCTGCGTTGCCTCGACCGGGAAGAGGATGGTCTTGGCGTTGGGGCTGGTGGCAAACTTGCCCACCGCCTTGGTGTATTCCTGCGCCACGAAGTAGTTAAGCGCCTGGCTGCCGCTGTCGGCAATCGCGTCGCTGACGACCTGCGTTGCCTTTGCTTCGGCCTCGGCCTCGCGCTCGCGTGCTTCAGCGTCGCGGAAGGCGGATTCCTTGCGGCCTTCCGCTTCGAGGATCGCCGACTGCTTTTCACCCTCGGCGCGCAGGATCTTCGATGCCCGGTCGCCCTCGGCTTCGAGGATTTCCGCGCGCTTCAAGCGTTCGGCCTTCATCTGGCGCGCCATGGCTTCCGAAATATCCATCGGCGGACGGATGTCCTTGATCTCGACACGGGTGATCTTCACGCCCCAAGGCGAGGTCGCGTGGTCGACGACCGAGAGCAGCCGCGCGTTGATCTCGTCACGCTTCGACAGCGTTTCGTCGAGGTCCATCGAACCCATGACGGTACGCAGATTGGTCGTGGTGAGCGCCATGATCGCGTTGTAGAGGTTGGAGACCTCGTAAGCGGCCTTGCCCGCATCGAGCACCTGGAAGAACACTACGGCGTCTGTCCCCACCATCGCGTTGTCGGCGGTGATGATTTCCTGGCCCGGAATGTCGAGCACCTGCTCCATCATGTTCACCTTTTGCCCGACACGGTCGATGAAGGGGATAATGACGTGGAGGCCCGGCTCGGCGGCCAGCGTAAATTTGCCCAGACGCTCGATCGTATAGACGTAGCCCTGTTTGACGACGCGCACGCCCATGGCGAGAAACAGCACCGCCAGACCGACGATGGCTACCAGAAACCCAAGCATATCCATTGCTAACCCCCGAAAACAATCCCGTTGGCCAGATGCTAGCGCGACAAGGGTTAAGGGGAAAGTAAAACCGGCAGGATCACAGCGCGTCTTTGTAGAGTGCCAGCAAACGCGTCCAGGCACGTTCGGCCTGCTCGCGGTCGTAGCTGGGACTGTCGAGAACACAGAAGCCGTGATCGGCAGGATAGACGTCGATCTCGGCCGTGGTGCCTGCCGCTTCGCTCGCGTTGCGCAAGGCCGCCTTGTCGTCCGGAGCTTCGGCATCATCGTCCTGCGAGATGGCGATGAGGTAATGCGCGTCTTCGCGAAGCAGGCGGTGCGGGCTCTTTTCCTTTTCGGTGACGAGCCCCCCGCCGTGGAAGCTGGCACCGGCATGGATGTGATCGTCCGCCGAAGGTGCGATAACGGCGAAGCTGCCGGTCATGCAGTATCCCTGAACGCCGATCCCACGATCGCTGTCGACCTCGGCCTGCTCCATCAGCCAGTCCGCAGCGGCCTTGTTGTCGAGTGCGATGGTCTCGGCGTCGAACTTGCTGCGCCAGGGACGGACCGTCTGGAACCCGCCCGAAGCCGCGAAGGTCGCGAAATCCTCGAATTGCTGTCCGGACACATCGCGATAATAGGGATTCGCGAGAAGCACCGCATAGCCCGCCTCCGCCAGCCGCTGCGCCATTTGCCGCTTGGCCGGGCGAATTCCGGCGATGTCGGGCCAGAATATTACGCCGGGCTTCGGACCATCGCCTGCTGTATAGAATTCGCCGTCGAGGGTTCCGGCGCCCGTCACGAAATTGACCGCGCTCATGCTCGCCGCGGCGCTTGCCGACGCATCGGCAGTTGCCTGGTTTGGGGCACAGGCAGCAACCGTGCCTGCCAGCGCGCTTGCGCCGAAGGCACGGCGGCTGAGTTCGCCATTCGCCCAGCGGGCCAGCTGTTCCTGATTGCACATGTCGTCTCTCCCCAATTCGCGCGCGGCAGCCACAAGCGGCCCCATGGACAAGCATACGTTCGGGAGGCAGGATAGGTTTCATCGGGCGCGATTGGGGAGAGTACGATGGGTGTTCGTGGAATGGCGCTAGCAGCCGCGCTGATGCTGAGTGCTTGCGGGACTGCCGGCGAGGATCCCGAAGGCGGCATCGACGCCATGCGGCTGGTCAACGCCGACCAGGACAGCGCCAACTGGATCAGTCATGGGCGAACCTATTCCGAACAGCGCTATTCCCCGCTCGACCAGTTGAACCGCGAGACCGTGTCCGGCCTTGGCCTCACATGGTTTGCCGACATGGACACAGCGCGCGGGCAGGAGGCCACGCCGCTGGTGATGGACGGCAAGCTCTATGTCACCAGCGCCTGGAGCAAGGTCTTCGCCTTCGACGCGGCGACGGGCGAAGCGCTGTGGAGCTACGACCCTGAGGTCCCCGGCGAAACGGGGGTGAAAGCCTGCTGCGACGTGGTGAACCGCGGCCTTGCCGCGTGGGGCGACACGCTCTTCCTCGGCACGCTCGACGGACGCCTGGTCGCGCTCGACCGGGAGACGGGCGCGGTCGAATGGGAAAAAGTCACCGTCGACCAGTCGAAAAGCTACACCATAACCGGCGCGCCGCGCGTGATCGACGGCAAGGTTCTGATCGGCAACGGCGGGGCCGAATTCGGCGTGCGCGGCTATATCGCCGCCTATGACGCGGCCAGCGGCGACGAGCTCTGGCGCTTCTACACCGTGCCGGGTGACGAGGGCGAAGACGCGCCCGAATACCTCAAGGCGGCTGCCGGCACGTGGAGCGGCGATGTCCTGACGTCCGAAAGCGGTATCGGCGGCGGCGGTACGGTCTGGGATTCGATGGCCTACGATCCCGAACTCGACCTGCTTTACTTCGGCGTTGGCAATGGGTCGCCATGGAACCGCGCTTATCGCAGCCCGGGAGCCGATGGCAAAGGCGAAGGCGACAACCTCTACCTCTCCAGCATCGTCGCGATCCGCCCCGACACGGGCGAGTATGTCTGGCACTACCAGACCACGCCGGGCGAGACCTGGGACTACACCGCCACGCAGCACATCATCCTCGCCGACATGGAGATCGACGGGCGGACACGACAGGTGCTGATGCAGGCACCCAAGAACGGCTATTTCTATGTGCTCGACCGCGCGACGGGCGAGTTCCTTTCCGCCGAGCCCTACATCCCGCTCAACTGGTCGACCGGCATGAGCGAGGACGGCAGGCCGCAGATGAATCCCGAGACGCGGATCGACATCACCGGCCAGCCCGCGATCGTCATGCCCGGCCCGCTGGGCGGCCATAACTGGCACCCGATGGCGTACCATCCGGGCGAAAACCTCGTCTACATCCCGGCTTTCGAAGCGGCGATGCTCTATGCGCCCGAAGCGAACTGGAAGCCCGACCGGGCGCGCGGCTTCAACGTCGGCTTCGACCTTGGCGCAGGCGACCTGCCGCCCGATCTCGGCATCCGCCGCGAGGTGCAGGGCACGATCAAGGGCAAGCTCGTCGCATGGGACCCCGTGGCGCAAGAGCCGCGCTGGGAAATCGAACACCCCGGGCCGTGGAACGGCGGCCTGCTGGCCACCGGAGGCGGCCTCGTTTTCCAAGGCAATTCGGGCAGCGAGTTCAGCGCCTATGACGCGGCTAACGGCAGCAAGCTCTGGAGCTTCCCCGCCCAGACCGGCATCGTCGCCCCGCCCGTCACCTACACGGTCAAAGGCGAGCAATATATCGCCGTTCTGGCCGGATGGGGCGGCGCCTTCGCGCTTTCGGTCGACGGCGAGCTGATCGACAATATGCGCCCGGTGCGCAACATCAGCCGCCTGCTCGTCTTCAAGCTGGGCGGCACGGCGGGGCTGCCGGCCGAGCCCGATTTCGACCTCGCCCCGCTCGACCCGCCGCCGCTGCGTGCCAGCGCGGCCACCGTCGAACTCGGGCGGCAGAAATACGCGCGATACTGCGCAGTCTGCCATGCCCCAGGCGCGGTCGGATCGACCGAGCTGCCCGACCTGCGCCGCTCGGGCGCGCTCGAAAACCCGAGCGCATGGCTCCAGATCGTTCATGGCGGCGCGCTGAAGGACAACGGCATGGCGGGTTTCTCGCAATCGCTTTCCGAAGAAGAAATCGAAGCCATCCGCGCCTATGTCATCAAGCGCGCCAACGAGGACAAGGCAATGGAGACGGAGCGTGCCAAGACGCGGCTCTCGCAGCGCTGATCAGCTGCGGAAGACGACCGTGCGCTGGCCGTTGAGGAGAACGCGCTCTTCGAGGTGAAGGCGCACGGCTTCGGCCAGCACGCGGCTCTCGATCTCGCGTCCCTTGCGGACGAGTTCTTCCGGGCTGTCCGCATGGCTGATCGGCTCCACCGCCTGGTGGATGATCGGCCCTTCGTCGAGATCGGCGGTCACGTAATGCGCGCTCGCGCCGATCATCTTCACCCCGCGCTCGTAGGCCTGGTGATAGGGCTTGGCGCCCTTGAAGCCGGGCAGGAAGGAGTGATGGATATTGATGCACCGCCCGGCGAGAAACTCGGCCTGCTCGTCCGACAGGATCTGCATGTAACGGGCGAGGACCACGAGTTCGGCACCCGTCTCCTCGACCAGTTCGCGCACCTTCGCCTCCTGCTCCGGCTTGGTCTCTCGCGTCACGGGCAGGTGATGGAAGGGCAGGTCTGCCAGCAGCGTGTGGGTAATAGCCTCGCGCGGATGGTTGGAGACCACGGCGACCGGCTCCATCGGCATTTCCCCGATCCGCCAGCGGTAAATGAGGTCGGCAAGGCAATGGTCGAACTTCGACACCATGATCAGCACCTTGCGCGGCCGGTCGCGCTGGGCGATCTTCCCCTGCATGTCGAAGGTTTTCGCCAATTGCGAGAACGCGCGATAGATCCCCTCGACCGGTGCTTCGCCCGGATCGAATTCGACCCGCATGAAGAAGCGGTCGCTCGTGCGGTCGTTGAATTGCTGCGCTTCGAGAATGTTGCCACCCGCCTTGAACAGTAGGCCGGTCACGTTGGCCGTGATCCCCGGCTGGTCGGGGCAGGAGAGGGTCAGGACGAGCGGTTCGGCCATGGAAGCTGTGATGCGCCAAGGTAACGGCCCGATGCAAGCGCACGGCTTCTAGGGCGCAACAAAGCGGGCGTTTTTCACTCGTCGAGTTCGAAAAGGACTTCCTTCATCCCGGTCTCGCGCAGGGCGTATTCGACAATCACGCGCTCGTCCTCGGCAAGCGGCCCGTCGCAGCGCACGACCCGTGCAATGGGGTCGCGGAGCGAAAAGCCGCCTTCCTTGATGATCTGGCGGATCGCACGGACCATCGTGTCTTCAAGGTACCGCGCGTGGCCGACCACCGAACGCGCGGTCGAGAACGGGTATTCGGCGCGCTGGTCGACGAAGGTCTCGGTTGCTGCGTGCGTCACCTGGACGCGGTCGCGATAGATCGCGACATCGAGATCGAGCCGGTGGATCGCCATGCCTAGCGGCGCGTAAGCGCTTCCTCGCTCGGGGTCATCAGCTTTTCCATGATGTCCGCCACCGGCTCTTCCACCTTGAGCATGCCGACCAACTGGCCGGCCATCAGGCTGCCATTCTCGTCATCGCCATCGATCACGGCGCGGCGCAGGGCACCAGCCCAATAATGTTCGATCTGGAGCAGTGCTTCTTCCAACACGATTTCCTTGCGGTCCAGAACGCCCACAACCTCGATCTGTTTCCGGGTAAATTCCTCGGTGCCGTTGTTCTTGGGCATTCGGACCGGGGTTACGGGCAGCCACGGATCGACCTGCACGTTGGCAATCGCATGCCGAGCCGGACGCGCGCGACGCGCGAATTCGCTATGCAAGCCAGCGATTTCAGATAGCTGTCGGCGGGAAATGCCAGCTCTGCTGCCCGATTCGCTTGCCGCCTATAACCCGCATATCGGGTTGGCGCTCCTCGTCATACTGTTCGTCGGCTTCATGCTCGAACGTCTGCCCCCGGTGGTCCTCGCCGCGGTGGGCGGACTTGCCATGTACCTCCTCGGCTTCCTTTCGACCGACGAACTGCTCGGCGTCTTTTCCAACAGCGCACCGATCACCATCGCCGCCATGTTCGTGCTGTCGGGCGCGCTTTTGCGGACCGGCACGCTCGAGGAAATTTCGGGCTGGATCATCCGGCGCACCCGGCGCAAACCCCGGCTCGCAGTGGCCGAAATCGGGATCGGCACGATGGCGGCCTCAGCCTTCATGAACAACACGCCGGTGGTGCTGGTGATGATTCCGATCGTGAAGCGCCTGTCCAAGGCGCTCGGCATTGCGGCGACGAAACTTCTGATTCCGTTGTCCTACCTCACAATCCTCGGCGGCACGCTGACGCTGATCGGCACCTCGACCAACCTGCTGGTGGACGGCGTGGCGCAGGAAAAGGGCCTCGCACCTTTCGGGATGTTCGAGATCACCGGAGTAGGACTTGCGGCCGCAGCGGCCGGCCTCCTCTACCTAGTCCTCCTTGGCCCGCGATTGCTGCCCGATCGCCCTCCCCGCGCGCTCGACGAAGATGAGACCGAGAGCGATGTCTACCTCTCCCACCTCGTCGTGATGCAGACGAGCCCCTTGGTAGGCCAGGCAATCGGCAATATCGCGCTGGCCCGCAGGCCGGGTGTGCGCATTGTGGGCGTCAAACGCGGCGGAGGCATCGCGCGCAACGATATCAGCAAGCATAAGCTGGCCGCCGGCGATCAATTGGTGGTCAGCGCCAGCCCCGCCGAGCTCGCTTCGTTGGCCGAGGCCTTCGACTTTCGCACCGGCCTCACCGGGGTCGGCGGCGGCGTCGAGACGGCAGGCCCTGGCAGGCCGCGCGACCTTGCGCTGGTGGAGGCTGTCGTCTCCTCCTCGCATCCCGTGATCGGACGGCGGCTTGCGGAAATACCCATGCTGTCCAAGCTGAAAGTGCGCGTGCTCGGCCTCTCCCGCCCCCGCCATATCGCGGGGCCGGAGCTTGCCGAGGTCCGGGTCCGCGCAGGCGACCGGTTGCTGATCGCGGCCGGAACCGACGCGGCGCAGGCGCTCAATTCCAACGCCGGTCTGGGCACGGTCAGCCAGGCACCGACCAAAGCCTTCCGCCGCCGCCGGGCACCTGTGGCTATCGGCACGCTGGTGGGCGTGGTGGTTCTCGCAGCTGTCTTCAACCTCCCGATCCAGGCGCTGGCGCTGCTCGGCGCAGGCTTCGTCCTGCTGACCCGCTGTCTCGAGCCGGAAGAAGCGTGGAGCGCCATCGACGGCAACACATTGGTGCTGATCTTCGGCATGCTGGCCTTCGGTGTCGGGCTCGATAACGCCGGCACGGTCGAACTGCTGGTCGACTGGGCACAGCCCGCGTTCGCCAACGCTTCCCCGCTGCTAATGCTTTTGGCTGTCTACGCGCTGGCCAGCGTGCTGACCGAAAGCGTGACCAATAACGCGGTCGCTGTAATCCTCACGCCCATCGCCATCGGGCTGGCGCAAGTGACCGGCGCCGACCCGCGCGAGATGGTGGTGGCGGTGATGTTCGGGGCGAGCGCCAGTTTCGCGACGCCCATCGGCTACCAGACCAACACGCTGGTCTATGGCTCGGCCAATTACCGTTTCGCGGACTTCCTGAAAATCGGCCTGCCGATGAACATCGTGGTGGGTCTTGCGACCTGCGTCGCGATCGACAATTTCTTCGGCTAGTCTCCGTAAACGATCCGGACCTTGTGCGCCGCGTCGCGGGCCTTGCGGCGCGCTTCGTCGGTGTCGCCCGCCGTTGCCAGCGCCACGCCCATGCGGCGATAGGGACGGCTCGTGGGCTTGGCGAAGATGCGCAGATCCGTGCCCGGTCCGCCCAGCGCATCGGCGAGTCCTTCGTAGGACAGCTCCGCGCTGTCCCGCTCAGCCAGGATGACCGCGCTGGCTGAGGGACGTGCGCGCAGTTCGAAAGGCACGGGCAGGCCCAGCACTGCGCGCGCGTGGAGGTCGAACTCGGTCAGGTTCTGGCTGACCAGCGTCACCATGCCGGTATCGTGCGGTCGCGGCGAAAGTTCGGAGAAGATGACCTCTTCGCCCTTCACGAAAAACTCCACGCCGAAGAGGCCGTAGCCGCCGAGATCGTCGACAACTTTGCGCGCCATGTCCTGCGCCTTGGCGATAGCCGCGTCGGTCATCGCGGTCGGCTGCCAGCTTTCCTGGTAATCACCGCGTTCCTGCCGGTGGCCGATGGGCGGACAGAAGGTCACGCCGCCTGCGTGGCGCACGGTCAGCAGCGTGATCTCGTAATCGAAATCGACGAACTGCTCGACGATGACGCGCTGCCGGTCGCCGCGCATGTTGGCGCAGGCATAGTCCCACGCCTCTTCCAGTTTCGCTTCCTCGCGCACCGTGCTCTGGCCCTTGCCGCTGGAGGACATGACCGGCTTGATGACGCAGGGAAAGCCCGTGTGCTCGGCCGCCGCGCGCACTTCGTCGAGGTTCTTGGCGTAGCGGTATTTCGACGTCACCAGCCCCAGCTCGTTCGCCGCAAGGTCGCGGATCGCGTCGCGGTTCATAGTCAGCTGCGCCGCGCGTGCCGAGGGGACGACGGTGAGGCCTTCCTCTTCCAGCTCGGCAAGGACGGAGGTGCGGATCGCCTCGATCTCGGGGACGATGTAATCGGGCCGGTGCGCCTCGACCGCTTCGCGCAGCCGCTCGCCATCGAGCATGGAGAAAACTTCGCGCGTATCCGCCAACTGCATCGCCGGCGCGTCGTCATAGCTATCGCAGGCCACGACATAGGCCCCAAGCCGCTTGGCCGAGATCACGAATTCGCGCCCCAGTTCACCCGAACCCAGCAGCAGGATTTTTGCTGTGAACGCCATTTCGCCTCCTGAAATATCTGCGAAAAGCGATTGCAGACAGGACGTGGCATGCCAACCGCTTTCCGCATGTCGCAGCATGCCAATTGTGGTAAATCGCCTTGTTACCCCTTCGGAATCGCTCGAAAATGACCACTGAACCGATCCGCGACGAGGACGCGCGGCTGGCCGCCCTTCACGAATACGACGTGCTCGACACGGCGCCCGAACAGCCATTCGAGCGGATCGTCCGCCTGGTCCAGAAGCTGATCGGCGTGCCCATGGCCACCGTGACCTTTGTCGACCGCGACCGCCAGTGGTTCAAGGCGCGGCGCGGGCTCTCGCTAGCGGAAACCGAGCGGAGCGTTTCGGTCTGCGATCATACCATCCGGAACAGCGATCCGCTGGTCGTGCCGGATCTGGCCGCCGATGCGCGTTTCGCCCACCTGCCGTGTGTCACCGATACCAACCCGATCCAGGCTTACCTTGGAATACCGTTGCTCAACGAAGACGGTTACGCGCTTGGGGCGCTGTGCGCGATGGACCACTCTCCGCGCGAATTCACGCCCGAGCAAATCGACATACTCAGCGAGTTTGCGCTGCTGGTTGTCGACTGGCTCGAAATGCGGCGGATGGCGCAGACCGATTTTCTGACCGGCACCATGGCACGGCGGTCATTCCTCGCAGCGCTGGAGAAGGAAATCGCGCGCGTCGGGCGCAGCGGCAGGCCTTCCACGCTGTGCCTGTTCGACATCGACCACTTCAAGCGGATCAACGATACCTACGGCCACCCCGCCGGGGACCAGGTCCTGCGCATCGTGTCCAGCCTTTGCCAGGAGGGGCTGCGCGAAGGCGATCTTCTGGCGCGGGTAGGAGGCGAGGAGTTCGCGATCCTCATGACGGAGACATCGGCACAGGACGCCTTCGGCATCGTCGAGCGGCTGCGCAAAGCGATCAAGGCTGCGTCGATCGGCGATCCGGGACTCAAGGTCACCGCCAGTTTCGGCGTGGCGCAACACGCAGCCGAGATGGCCTATCCGGACGTCTGGCTCTCGCGCTGCGACCAGTTGCTCTATCGCGCAAAAGACGCCGGCCGAAATTGCGCGGTCATGGCCGAGGACTAGGCCGCCTCGTCAGCGGCATCGAGGCCATAGGCCGTGTGGAGCACGCGGACCGCGAGTTCGGTCTCGTCTTCGTCGATCATGACGCTGACCTTGATTTCGGACGTAGTGATGGCCTGAATATTGATCCCCCGATCGGCCAGCGCCTGGAACATGGTCGCGGCGACGCCCGCATGGCTCTTCATGCCGACGCCGACAACGCTGATCTTGGCGATCTTGCTGTCGGTGATGAGGCGGTTGTAGCCGATATCGTCGCGCTTGTCCTCAAGCAGCGCCTGCGCGCGGGCGAGGTCGGCCTGCGGGACGGTGAAGGTCACGTCGGTCTCGCCCTTGTCGCGGCCGACGTTCTGGATGATCATGTCGACATTGATGCTAGCCTTGGCGAGCGGTTCGAAGATATGCGCCACCGCGCCCGGCTTGTCGGGCACGCGGGTCAGGATCACCTTCGCTTCGTTCTTGTCATGCGCGATGCCGGTTACGTGCTGGCGTTCCACGAGGCCCTTCTCCACCAATTCGTTCATTTCTTCTTCCGACACGATCATCGTGCCCGGAAGCTCGTCTGCGGGGACAGCATCGTCGCCCACGAAACTGGAGAGGACCTGCACGCGCACGCCCTCCTTCATCGCAAGGCCCACGCTGCGGGTCTGCAGCACCTTGGCCCCTACGCTCGCCAGTTCGAGCATTTCCTCGTAGGTCACGGCCTTCAGCTTGCGCGCCTTGGCGACGATGCGCGGGTCGGTCGTGTAGACCCCGTCGACATCGGTGTAGATGTCGCAGCGGTCTGCGCCCACCGCGGCCGCCACGGCTACCGCCGAGGTGTCCGATCCTCCGCGTCCCAGTGTCGTGATACGCCCGTCGTCGGACAGGCCCTGGAAGCCGGGGATGACCGCAATCTCTCCCGCTTCCATCGAGGCGGTAAGCTCATCGCCGTCGATATCCGCAATGCGCGCCTTGGCGTGCGCTTCGATGGTGCGGACCGGGAGTTGCCAGCCGAGCCAGCTGCGCGCTTTCGCGCCCAGCGATTGCAGGGTCAGCGCAAGGAGGCCCGAAGTGACCTGCTCGCCGCTTGCCACCACCACATCATATTCGGCGGGATCGTAAAGCGCGTTCGCTTCGCGGCAGAAATTGACCAGCCGGTCGGTCTCGCCCGCCATGGCGCTGACGACGACCGCGACTTCGTTGCCGCCCGCCGCCTGCTTGCGCACGATATTGGCGACGCGGCGAATGCGTTCCGTCCCCGCCATGGAGGTGCCGCCGAATTTCATCACGATACGGGCCAAGCGGGGTAGTCTCCGTGCTGGAATGCCTGAGGCTAGGCTGCTAGCCACGCGCAATGAGCGATGCAACCACGAGCCGTCAAAGCAATACTTATACCGGCCAAACGATCCGGCCGGACGAGGCCGCGCATTTCGGCAAGCTGGCGGCGGACTGGTGGGACCCGAAGGGCTCCAGCGCCATGTTGCACAAGCTCAACCCGGTGCGCCTTTCCTTCCTGCGCGACGCCATCGACCTGCATTGGGCGGGCGATGTGCGCGATGCAAAGCCGCTCGCGGGCAAGACCGCTCTCGACGTCGGCTGCGGCGCGGGGCTGCTGTGCGAACCGCTGGCGCGTCTCGGCGCCGATGTGACCGGCGTCGACGCCGCGCCGGAAAACACCGCCGCCGCCGCGATCCATGCGGAAAGGTCGGGCCTCGACATCCGTTACATGGCGGGCGAACTGGCCGCGCAAGACATCGGCACATTCGACCTCGTCACCGCGATGGAGGTGATCGAGCACGTCGCCGACAAGCAGGCCTTCGCGAATGAACTGGCCGCGCGGCTTGCTCCCGGCGGCCTGATGGTCCTCTCCACCCCCAACCGCACCGTCCGCAGCCGTGCGCTGATGATCGGGGCGGCCGAGGGCTTCGGGCTGATCCCCAGGGGCACGCACCATTGGGACGATTTCATCACCCCCGAGGAACTGGGCGAACTGCTCGAGGCAGCGGGGCTGTCCATGGGAGAGCCGAAGGGCATCGCCTTCTCGCCGATGAAGGGGCTGCACCTCTCGGACGACCTCTCACTCAACTACATCGTCACTGCGCGAGCGCGCTGACCGCAATTGCCGGATCGTCGGTGAAGACACCGTCCAGCCCCGCAGCCTGTGCCACCAGCACGAGCGCCGCCAGATTGCCGGGCGCCGCTTCCCCATCTCCCTTGCGAAAGGCGGGCGGCAGGTAGGCGTTCTCCTTACGCAAGGTCCAGCCATGGACCTGCAACCCAGCCGCCTTCGCCGCCTCGATCACACCGGTCGAGCTGCCGTCTGCCGCCAGCAGCAAGCGCAAGTCCGCCCCAATCGCATCCGCATAGCCTGCCACTTCGGCAAGGCCGCTCGGCGTCAGCATGTCCTCATAGCGCAGCCCCGGCTCGTCCGCCGGACCGTCTCCGGGCTTGGCGAGCAGGACCAGCCGTACATCGACCAGCCGGTCGAGCCGCTTGAGCGGAGCGACCTCGAAGCTCTGCACGAAGATCGTGTCTTCCGCGTCATCGAGATCCGCCTCGCGCAGCGCGGTGACGAGCAGGTCGACGCTGTCGATGCCCGCATCCTGCAGCAGGAACGTCGGATGCTTGAGTTCGGGGTAAAGGCCGATGGTCCGGCCCGTCTCCGCCTGCTTGGCGCGCACCAGTCGCACGATCTCGGCAAAGGTCGGGATGGCGTAGAGCCCGTCGAAGCGCGCGTTGGCCGGGCGCAAGCCGGGCAGGCGCTCCGTCGCGCGCAGGGTCCGCAGTTCGGCGAGGGTGAAGTCCTCCGCGAACCAGCCGTTCGTCAGCCGCCCGTCGATGGCCTTGGACCGCCGGCGGTCGGCGAACTCTTCGCGCCCCGCGACATCGGTCGTATCGGAAAGCTCGTTCTCGTGCCGCGCCACCAACACGAGGTCTTTCGTGACCACGAGGTCGGGCTCGATATAGTCCGCGCCCTGATCGATCGCGCGCTCATAGGCGGCCAGTGTATGCTCGGGCCGCTCTCCGCTCGCGCCGCGATGGGCGATGACGAGCATGCCCTCGGCCTGCGCCGCGACGCCGGTAAACAGCACGCCAACCACGAACAGCAGGCGAATCGTAACCAGCATGGCTAGAATCGGGCGGGTTATGATCAAGAAACTCCTCCTCGGCTCGCTCGTCGTCGTAGGCGTAATCTACGGCGCAGGCCATGACTTCAGCTCACTCAAGCGACAGATCAACAGCGCTTCGAACGAGAACGCCCGCCACATCACGGTCAGGGACCACAAGGGCTGGGGCGACCAGAGCGGTTACTGAAGCGCCGCGCTCCACTCCGCTTCTCCGAACCCCACCAGCAGGCCGCCCGCGTGTTCGACCACCGGGCGCTTGATCATGCTGGGGTGCTCCACCATCAGCGCGATCGCTTTTTCGCGATCGATGCCCTCCTTGTCGGCATCGGGCAGCTTGCGGAACGTGGTCCCGCGCTTGTTGAGCAGCGCCCCCCACCCCACGGCATCGCACCATTGCGCCAGCCGCCCGGCATCGGCGCCTTCCTTCTTGTAGTCGTGGAAAGCGTAGTCGATCCCCTGTGCGTCAAGCCAGCGACGCGCCTTCTTGACGGTGTCGCAATTGGGAATGCCATAGAACTGGATGGTCACAGACCCTCTCCTACAGGATGGAGCGCATGGAGCACGGTCCTGCGCAAAAGAGCACCGGTTGCGAAAAATCGCGCGGATACGGGGGTAAAGGCGGGTTCGAGCGTGTTCATGCCCCGGACCTAGCGCGAGGCCGGCGTGTAGGACAGGTGCGCCGAGGCAATCGCCACGGCGAGCGCGTCGGCGGCATCCGCGCCTGCAATTTTCACGCCCGGCAGCAGCACATTGAGCATGGCCTGCACCTGGCTCTTGTCCGCGCCGCCCGTGCCCACGACCGCCTTCTTCAC
Source organism: Qipengyuania aurantiaca (assembly GCF_019711375.1). Lineage (NCBI taxonomy): Bacteria > Pseudomonadati > Pseudomonadota > Alphaproteobacteria > Sphingomonadales > Erythrobacteraceae > Qipengyuania > Qipengyuania aurantiaca. Next base: position 1,433,498 of record NZ_CP081295.1, on the reverse strand, counting down.
CAGTCGCGCGGCGTGTTCGGATACTTCGAGCCCCGCGCCCCCGCACGCCGCCAGTACCGCGCCGCGCGCCTGCGCCAGCTTGAGGGTCGATTGCGGGTTCTTGTTGACGAAGACTTCTTCCGCCGCCGCACGATTTGGCCGGTATTCGGCGATCACCGCTTCCAAAGCGGTCTGCAAATGCGACAGGCGGCGCGCCATCGGCGCCTTGGGATCGGTCGGCACCTGCCCGTTGGCGATATGCGCAATGCGCGAGCCTTCCGCACGGATCACGCCCCAGCCGGTGCAGCTGAGTGACGGGTCGAGGCCGAGGATGATCACGCGAGCGCTGTCACAGGCGCAGGCCGAACCGCGGCCCGAAATGCACCATGCCGAGATAGAGGAGCACGGTGAGGACGCAGCCCGCCGCCAGGGAAAGCCAGAAGCTCACGCCTATGCGCAGGAGCACCGGGATCAGCAGGAACATGGGCAGGCTCGGCAGGACGAACCAGAAGGTCGCCTGCGAATGGTGCGCCATGTTCTCGATATCGGGCCGGGCGTGCCACAGGAAAATCATGCCGAGGATCGAGACCAGCGGCAGCGATGCGATCAACGCAGCCGCCGCCGGCATCCGCCGCCCGACCTCGGCAATCGCCGCGATCATGACACCGGCCGGCAGTGCCTTCGCGGCGAAGGACCAGATCAGCCCAGCTTCTCCATCACATCGTCGGAAATTTCGTAATTGCCCCAGACGGTCTGGACGTCGTCATCGTCTTCCAGCGCGTCGATCAGCTTGATCAGCGTGCCGGCGCCCTTCTCGTCCATTTCCACGGTGAGGTTGGGCTTCCACGCGAGCTTGACGTTCTCCGCCTCGCCCAGCGATTTTTCGAGATCGCCCGCGACCTGGTGAAGATCGTCGGCCGCGGTCCAGATCGTGTGGCCGTCCTCGCTGCTCTCGATATCTTCCGCGCCCGCTTCCATCGCGGCTTCGAGGACCTTGTCCTCATCGCCTGCGCTGGCCGGATATTCGATCAGGCCGAGACGCTCGAAGCCGTGCTGCACGCTGCCTTCGGTTCCGAGGTTGCCGCCGTTCTTGCTGAAGGCCGTACGGATCGAGGTCGCGGTGCGGTTGCGGTTGTCGGTCAGCGCTTCGACGATGATCGCGCTGCCGCCGGGGCCATAGCCTTCGTAGCGCACTTCCTCGTAATTTTCGCCGTCGGTGGCCGAGGCCTTGTCGATCGCGCGCTGGATGTTGTCCTTGGGCATCGACTGGCTCTTCGCCGCGTTGACGGCCAGGCGCAGGCGCGGGTTCATGTCCGGATCGGGCATGCCCATCTTCGCCGCCACGGTAATCTCGCGGCTCAGTTTGGAAAAGAGGTTGGAGCGCTTCTTATCCTGCGCACCCTTGCGGTGCATGATGTTCTTGAACTTGGAATGGCCTGCCATGGGTCTCGCTTGCCGCTTGTCAGTTGGAATGGATTGCCGCTGCCCTTAGCCGCTTCGCCCCTGCCCGCACAAGCCTTGGCGGCGGTGCATCATATGTGAATCCGTGCATTCAAAGCGGGTTCATGGCCAAAGCTGTAAACCCATGATCATTCGCTGGCAGAATGCCCTGGGGAAATGGCACGCGGCGACAAAACTCGAATTATCGTGTAACAGTGTTTCCGCAAGCCATGCGGCGCCGGTTGCACGATGTGAAAGGACCCGAGCTATGACTACCCGTACCAAGGGTTGGGGGCGCACTCTCAAGCTGGCCTCCGTTCCGATGATCCTGGCAGGCCTCGCTGCCTGCGCCACGCCGTTCAACGCGGATGTATCGCGCTACCAGACGCAGCTGCCTGCGCCCGAGGGCGAGAGCTTCTACGTCGTCGCCGAAGACCCGAGCCTCGCCGGCGGTCTCGAATTCTCGCAATACGCCGACCATGTCGAGCAGCAGATGGCCCGCCTCGGCTATGTCCAGGCCCCGTCGGCCGACGATGCGACGCTGCTGGTCCGCTTCGACTACGGTGTCGACAACGGCCGCGAGCGTGTTCGCACCACCGGCTTCCACGACCCGTTCTATTCGCCCTGGCGCGGCTATTACGGCAATTTCGGCTACCACCGTTCGCCCTTCTATCGCCCGGCCTTCTACCGCACGCGCGATGGGCGACTGGTGCGCACCCGCTACCGTTCGAGCGCATGGGGCTACGGCTTCTACGACCCGTGGTTCGGCGGCCCCGAAGTGCGCAGCTACACCGTATTCACCAGCGGCATCGAGATGAAGATCGACCGCGCGGCCACCGGCGAGCGGCTGTTCGAGGGCAAGGCGCAGGCGCTCTCGCGCTCCAACCGCCTGCAGTATCTCGTGCCGAACCTGGTCGAAGCCATGTTCACCGATTTCCCGGGCAATTCGGGCGAGACGGTGCGCATCTCGGTCAAGCCGGAAGACGAGAACACGGTGCGCCGGATCGACTGATCGCGGACCACTAAGATCGCTCCCCCGGACGGGAGTTACCGAGAAGGGCGGCCATGGATCGGGCCGCCCTTTTTCATGTCCGGCGCGCGTGGTATCTAAGGTTTGATTTTAAGGAGATAGCGCCATGACAGTCCAAGCCGCCCCCGCTGCCAACCGTGTGCGGGCCATCTATTGGGCCCTTGCGGCGCTCGTCCTGCTGCTGCCCGCCATCGCGATGAACCTGAGCGCCGAGGTGGCTTGGGGACCGGGCGATTTCGCGCTGATGGCCGCGCTGCTCGGAATGGTCGGCCTCGGGATCGAGCTGGCCTTGCGCGCCGCGCTCACATTCAAGCTACGCGCCCTCGCCATCGCGGCGATGGTCGGAATGTTCCTGCTGGTCTGGGCCGAACTCGCCGTGGGGCTGTTCGATTAGAGACGCCGCTCAGGCCAATTCCGCGTGGCCGCCGGTGGAACCGAAGCCGCCCTCGCCGCGGGTCGTTTCGTCGAGTTCGTCGACTTCTTCGAAGGCCGCCTGCGTAACCGGCGCCAGCACCAACTGCGCTATGCGGTCGCCGCGGGCGATGGCGAAATCGTCGGCGCTGTGGTTGATCAGGATGATTTTCAATTCGCCGCGATAGTCGCTGTCGATCGTGCCCGGCGTGTTGGGCACGGTGATGCCGTGCTTCAATGCAAGGCCCGAGCGCGGGCGGACCTGGATTTCGTAGCCATGCGGGATGGCCATGGCGAGGCCGGTGGCAACAGCATGGCGCTGGCCCGGCTTCAAGGTCACGCTTTCGGCGGAAAGGACATCCATTCCGGCCGCACCTTGCGTCGCATAGGCAGGCAGGTCGAGCCCGTGGCCATGCGGCAGGCGCTTGATCTGAACCCCGACAGGCGACGCTGCACTAGCCACGCGGGTCTTCCTCCGGTTCGGCGAGCGCTTCGGCGGCGCGGCGGACGAGCTCGCGGGCGACCTCTTCCTTGGGCATTTCGGCGAGGCTTTCGACTCCGCCCGAGGTGACGATATGGACCTGGTTGAGGTCCCCGCCCATCACGCTCTCGCCTTCGGCACCGGCGACGTTGTTCGCGATGATCCAGTCGGCGCCCTTGCGCTTGCGCTTGGACTTGGCGTTCTCGACCACGTTCTCGGTCTCGGCGGCAAAGCCGATGAGGAGGTGCGGACGCTTGCGCCCGGCCGCCACGGCGGCAAGGATATCGGGGTTCTCGGCGAGGATGAGGGCCGGCGGGGCGGAGCCACGCTTCTTCATCTTCTCGGCGGCGACATGGCGGCTCTTCCAGTCGGCCACGGCGGCGACCATGAAGGCGGCATCGGCGGGCAGCGCGTTGCGCACTTCCTCGGCCATGTCCTCGGCGGTTTCGACATCGATACGATCGACACCGACCGGCGTCGGCAAATGGACCGGACCGGAGATCAGCGTGACGCGGGCACCGGCGGCGGCGGCCATGGCGGCAATCGCGAAGCCCTGCTTCCCGCTCGAACGGTTGGCAATGTAGCGCACCGGGTCGATCGGCTCGCGCGTCGGCCCTGCGGTGACGAGCACGTGCTTGCCGTAAAGCGGGCGGTGTTCGGGATTTTCGTCGAAGATCGCCTGCCCGTGCAGCGGGTCGGCGGCGAACGCCTGTTCCGGCTCGAGAGCTTCCACCTCTTCGGGCAGCGGCTGCGCCTTGGCGCGCGTGTCTTTCTTGCCGACCTGGTCGTTGATCGCTTCGGCATCGGTCGGCGGAGCGGCCGCCGCGCCGCCCTTCTTGGCGAGCAGCGGGCTGTTCATGTCGACTTCGAACGTGCCGTCGTCGCCAGCGTCCTCGTCAAAGTCGATTTCGGCGTCGTCGAAGTCGGATTCGTCGAAATCCTCTTCGATTTCTTCCTGGCTCCGCTTGGCCGTGGAGCGCGGGATGATCGCGTTCAGCAGGCTGCCGAGGCCGGAACCGGAGGAAAGATCCTCTTCCTCGCCGTCCTCGTCTTCGAGATCCTCTTCCTCGAGCACCTGCACATCCTCGTCGGCGGCCTTCTTGGCGACCGGCGGGGCGAGCTGCGGCGCGGGCGCAGCCAGTTCGGGAAGGTCAATATCGAGATCGAGAGTCTCGGCAATCTTCTGCAGGATGGCGGCAGGTTCGGGCAGGCGGCCGGGGCCGAATTCGCCGCACGCCATCGCGCCTTCGTCGGGGTCCATCACGGTGACACCGGCCTGGCGCAGCCAGTCGGCGTTGCGCTGGGTGGCCGAATGCTCCCACATGCGCACGTTCATGGCGGGCACGGTGACGACCGGCTTGTCGGTCGCGAGGATCAGCGTGGTGGCGAGATCGTCGGCAATCCCGGCGGCCATCTTGGCGAGGATATCCGCCGTCGCGGGGCACACGACCACGAGGTCGGCCTGCCGCGAGAGCTGGATATGGCCCATCTCGACCTCGTCCTTGAGATCGAAAAGCGAGGTGTAGACCTTGTTCTCCGAAAGCGCGGCCAGCGCCATCGGCGTGACGAACTGCTGCCCGCCTTCGGTCAGCACGCAGGTCACGTCGCCGCCCGCCTTCTTGATCAGGCGCACGAGCTCGCAGCTCTTGTAGGCGGCGATACCGCCCCCGATCACGAGCAGGATCTTCGGCCCGCTCACGAAGGCGTCTCCGTCGTTTCCACTGTGCGCAGCGCCTGCTGCGCGGACCGGCTGGTGAATTCCCATTGCGTCATCGATGCGCTTGCTAGCGCCCCCCGTCCGTCATTTCCAGCGCGGATGATTCGGTTCGGTCGAACCCATTCGCGCGCAATTGACGGGTAGCCATGGCAGCCTATGGTTGAGAAAACGGTAACAAGGGGGTTTTTGCGATGCATTTCATTCTGGTGGTCCTGCTGGCCTTGGGGGCGCTGCTGGACCTGCTTCTGGGCATCAGCTTCTTCGTCGACCCGGTGACGGCAGGCAGCGATTTCGGCCTGCAGTCGCCCACGCCCATGGGCCTTTCGGCGATGCGCGGCGATTTTACCGCCTTCTTCTGGCTGGCCGCCTTCTGCATGGGCTGGGCCGCTTGGAAACGACGCGGCGATGTTCTTTGGCCGGCGCTGGCCCTGTTCGCGATCGCCTTTACCGGCAGGTTGGTGAACCTGATTGTGGTGGGCGATTACGAGGGCTGGTGGCAGCCGATGACAGTCGAGGCGCTGCATGTCCTCGTCATCCTCGCGGCAATCAAGACCTTCCCAGGACGGGCTACCCCAGCAGACCCTGCGTAAGCGCGGCCCAAGCGGCGAGACCGCCCGCTCCGAAGACGGCTAGATAGCGCAGCCATGGGCGGTTTTTCCGGGCGTTCGGGCCGATAATCAGCTCCACCTCGGGTAGCGGCGGCGGTTCGGGCGCGCCGCCCTTGGGCGGGAAGCGGTCCTCGATCCGGCGGACGAGGTCGGGAATGCGCAGCAGCGTTTCGGTATCGGTCCGGATGCGGTCGGCAATCGCGGCTTCCGGGCCCAGTTCGTCGCGGATCCAGCTGCGCACATAGGGCGCAGAGACGTCCCACATATTGATCTTGGGATTGAGCTGGGTGGCGATGCCTTCGACCATCACCATGGTCTTTTGCAGGAGCAGCAGATGCGGCTGGGTCTGCATGTCGAAATCGCGGGTGATGGCGAAAAGCCCGTCGAGCATCTGGCCGACGCTGAGCTCACTCACCGGCTTGCCGCGCATCGGTTCGCCCACCGCGCGCAGCGCCGTCGCGAACTCGTCGACATTGTGATAGCTCGGCACGTATTGCGCCTCGAAATGGATTTCGGCGACGCGGCGGTAATTGCCCGTCGTCAGGCCGTAGAGGATTTCCGCCAGCCACATGCGCGCGCGGCGGTCGATCCGGCCCATGATGCCGAAATCGATCGCGGCAATGGTCCCGTCCGGTTTCACGAACAGGTTCCCCTGATGCATGTCGGCGTGGAAGAAGCCGGCGGCGATGGCTTGCTTGAGGAAGGCGAGGACGAGGCGGCTTGCCAGCTCGTCCATATCGTGGCCCGCGGCGATCAGCGCCTCGGTGTTGCTGATCTTGATCCCGTCGATCCAGTCGACGGTCATCACCCGGCCATTGGTGCGGTCCCAGTCGATGCTGGGGATCTCGTATTTCTCGGTGCCGACCATGTGCTCGGCCAGTTCGGAAGCGCTCGCGGCTTCGCGGCGCAGGTCGAGTTCACGGTTGGTCCAGCGCTTGAAGTTCGCGATCACGAGCCGCGGGCGCAGGCGCGCGGCCTCGCCGCCCATCGCCTCGACATGGGCGGCGGCCCATTCATAGGTGTCGATATCGCGCGCGAACTGCTCGCGCACACCGGGGCGCAGGACCTTGACCGCGACCTGCCGGCCCTCGGTCGTCACCGCGCGGTGGACCTGCGCGATGGAGGCCGCGCCCACCGGCACGGGGTCGAATTCGGCATAAAGGCTTTCGAGCGGCTGCTCGAAGCTCGCCTCGATGCTCTGCTTGATCTGTTCGAAGCCGACCGGCGGCAGGTCGTCCTGCAGCTTGAGGAGATTGCGCGCCGCGTCTTCGCCCACGAGATCGGGCCGCGTCGCCAGCGTCTGGCCGAGCTTGATCGCGGCGGGGCCGATGTCGCGGAAGGCACCGGCATAGTCCGGCTCCTTCGGCTGCACCGTGCCGAAGCGGGCGATACGCGCCAGCCGCTTGACCGGGGGCGGCGTGTTGGGATCGCGCTCGATCCCGCGCAGCGCGCCATGCTTCGCCAGCGTGCGGCCCCATTTCAGGAGCCGCCAGATATGCGTTGCGGGGCGTGCCACGCTCTAGACTTTCCACCCCGAATGGATGTTGACCGCGCCGCCGAGGATCTTCTCGACCCGCGTGTTCTCGAAACCCGCCTTGCGGATCATCGCCTCGAATTCGGGCGGCCTTGGGAAGCGGCGGATCGATTCGGCGAGGTAGCGATAGCTTTCCTCGTCATTGGCGATGGCCTTGCCGATCTTGGGCATGAGCTGGTGCGAATAGAGGTCGTAGACTTCCTTGAAGCCGGGCCAGTCGGTTTGGCTGAACTCCATGCAGTAGAAGCGCCCGCCGAACTTCAGCACGCGGTACGCCTCCTTGAGGGCCTTGTCGATGAAGGTCACGTTGCGGATGCCGAAAACGATGGTGTAGGCATCGAAAGTGCGGCTGCTGAAAGCCAGTTCCTCGGCGTTCTGGCGGGACCACACGAGGCCATCGATACCGCGCTCCATCGCGCGTTCAATGCCGACGTCGAGCATGTCCTGATTGATGTCGGACACGGTGACGCTCGCGCCCTTCTCCGCCATGCGAAAGGCGATGTCGCCCGTGCCGCCCGCCATGTCGAGGATCTGCTCGCCGGGCTGCGGCTTTACGCGGCGCACGAAGCGGTCCTTCCACAGCCGGTGCATCCCGCCGCTCATCGCGTCGTTCATGATGTCGTACTTGGCGGCAACGCTGGAAAAGATCTCGCCCACGCGGCCGGTCTTTTCGCTCGCATCGATGTCTTCGTAGCCGAAGGAAACGGTGTCACTCATGGCAATGGGCCTTAGGGGGAATTGAGCGGGGCGCAAAGGGTGTTAGAGGGGTTTTCATGCCAGAGCTTCCCGAAGTCGAAACAACGGTGCGCGGCCTTGCGCGCTTCCTCGAAGGCGAGACGATCACGCGGGTGACCGTCAACCGTCCCGACATGCGCCGCCCCTTCCCGCCCGATCTGGTGCAGGCGTTGACTGGCGCGAGCGTCACACATCTCTCGCGCCGGGCGAAATACGGCCTCATCCACACCAGCCGCGACCATGCGTTGGTGTTCCACCTCGGCATGAGCGGGCGCTGGCGGATCGATCCGGCGGAAGACGAGAAGCACGACCATCTCGTGATCGAGACTGCGGGCCACCGCTTCGCCTTGAACGACCCGCGCCGCTTCGGCTCGGTCGATTTGATGACGAGCGGCGAGCTGGTGACATGGAAACCCTTCGCCGCGCTGGGGCCGGAGCCGCTGGGCGACGGTCTCACCCCCGAACACCTGCGCGAGGCGACGCGCGGCCGCAAACAAGCGATCAAGCTGCTGCTGCTCGACCAGACCATCGTAGCGGGTCTCGGCAATATCTATGTCTGCGAGGCGCTGTGGCACGCGGGTATCCACCCGCGAAAGGCGGGCGGCAAGGTGACCATGCCGCAGCTGCGCCGCCTCGTCCCCGCGATCAAGGACGTGCTGGAGCGCTCCATCCGCGACGGCGGCAGCACCTTGCGCGATTTCGCCCAGCCCGACGGCGAGCTAGGCTATTTCGCAACCCGCTTCCACGTCTACGGCCGCGAGGGCGAGCCCTGCCACCACGAGGACGGCGGCACGATCCGCCGGATCGTGCAGGGCGGCAGAAGCACGTGGTTTTGTCCGGTTTGTCAGAGGTAGGCTTTGTGCCTTGTGGCGTCGCTGCTATTTATTTAGCGCCAATGTAAATGGAGATTGGGATTGTTCCGACGGATATTCCAGACGGAGAGCGAAGAAACCAGCGCTGGACCACATTCAGAATCCGACGCAAAACATGCGGAGCTGAAGACACTGTTCGGCAACAGCGGCGAGTTGCTTGAAGAACTCCAGCCAATTGGGGGATGCTTTTGTCATACGCTTAGAGCCGAGATCGGTGTTCGCGGCGAAAACGGAGCAGATGCGTTTGAATTTGACGTCTGCTCACCTGAATTTCTGGAGAACGAAACCGAAAGCTATCCGGTCTTTAGTGGCCAGAATCTCATAATCACTAGGCGGTTCAACGCCGAGCAAATCGAAGAGTTTGTGCGCAAGCGACTACGCCATGCCACTGGCAAAGACTGGAATGAAATTGCCGGAAAAATTAACAATTGGGCAAGGTGGGAGTTTGAAGATTACAGGCACTGATTAAGGGCCGCTAAGATTCTCACAAATCCAGCGAAGCATATTCCCGCGGCGGGGGCAGGCCGTCCATCTTCTCGCTCAGCAGCGGGCGGAAGCTGGGGCGGCTTTTCATGACCATGTACCAGCCCTGCGCCTGCTCGTGCCCGCGCCAGTCGACCGCGCCGAGGTAATCGACCACCGAGAGATGCGCCGCGCAGGTGAGGTCGGCGAGGCTCAGTTGCGGCCCTGCGAGCCATTGCCGCGTGTCGACCAGCCAGTCGATATAGTCGAGGTGGCCGTGCAGCATCCGGCCCATCTGGCGCAGCACCTGCCCGTCGGGCGGCTGCCTGGTGATGATCCGCTTCTTCATCTTCTCGTGCAGCGCAGGCTCGGTCACGTCGGCGTAGAAATTCTCGTCGAACAGCGCGACGAGGCGGCGGATTTCCGCGCGCTGCATGGCGTTGCCCGAGATCATCGGGTTACGCTCCACCGTCTCTTCCATGAATTCGCAGATCGCCTGGCTGTCGCACAAAGTCACGCGGCGCGCGGGATCGTGCAGCACCGGCGTCTTGCCCGCCGGGTTCAATTGCCAGAAGGCGTCGCGCCCGTCCCACGGGTTCTCGCGCACCAGCTCGTAGGCCACCGACTTCTCGCCGAGGAGAAGGCGCAGTTTCCGGCTGAAGGGACACAAAGGGAATTGGTGGAGCTGCCACATAGGTCAGCACCCCATGCCTCACCCGCGCGGCAAAATCCACACGGGGGCGCTGCGCCGTGTCAGATTTTTACGCGCGATATCAATTGGCGGGGACGTCGAGGTCCTTCATCCGCTCCGCCATCTGCTGGAGCGCGGGCATCATCTTCTCCATCGCTTCGGCCATGGAGCCCATCGCGTCGAGCGCGCGCGGCAGGTTCTTCTCGATTTCCTCGGGGATACGCTCTGCCTGCGGCGACATCGAACGCAGCGTGGTGTCGGGATCGACCTCTGGCGTGTCCTCACCCGTCATTTCGCGCATGGACTCCATCAGCGGGGCGAGCGGCATATCGAGCAGCACCTCGCTCATCGTGCGCAGCATGAGCGCCATCTGGCGCTGCTGTTCCGGGTCCTGCATCCGCTCGGCCATGCCGGAGAACGGCGCGTCCTGGTCCTCCAGCGCAAGGGGCGCATCGCTTTCGGCGTCCTGCGCCAGCAAGGGAGCGGGCGCGAGCACGGCGGCTCCGGCAAAGGCGGTGAGAAGGAATCTACGCATGGTCTTACCCCGAATGGTTTCGGCTATCTGTCCGCAATACCGGGGCGCCGCTGAAACAGGGCTGAACGGGCGCTCAGACGCCCGATGCGTCGAGCAGCAGCAGGCAGGCGGGCATGACGTCGGAAATCGCGTCCTCTTCCCACAGGCGCTGCGCTTCGGCCGTAACCAGCGCCTGAATGCCTTCCCGGTCTAGGCCCAGCTCGTCCATCAGGCGCGCGCCCGCCCGCACGAAGAATTCGCGCCCGCGTTCGCCCAGCGCCGGATATGCGAGCGCCGCCTCGTTCCCGTTGTCCTGCCCGTGGCTTACGATCGCAAAGGCCGCCGCGCAGCGCAGCGTGGCCGACTGTTCGACGGTGAGCTGCGGGGCGGGTGCCGCTTCCTGCGCCATCACGGCAGGGGTTACGGCCACGAGAGCGAGCGGAGCGAGGAAGCGTGTGAACATGGCGCTCGTCCTAGCCGAGCCTGCCTGAACCGCAAGCAACTTGCCCGCGCCCCTCGCCTTCCCTACGCCAAGCGCGAAGAGGAGAATCGTTTCAAATGAAAACCAGAGCCGCCGTCGCCTTCGAAGCCAAGAAACCGCTGGAGATCGTGGAACTCGATCTCGAAGGCCCGAAAGAGGGCGAAGTGCTGGTCGAGATCAAGGCGACCGGCATCTGCCACACCGACGCCTATACGCTCGACGGACTTGACAGCGAGGGGCTGTTCCCCAGCGTTCTGGGCCATGAAGGTGCAGGGATTGTGCGCGAGGTGGGCAAGGGCGTGACCAGCGTCAAGCCGGGTGACCATGTCATCCCGCTCTACACGCCCGAATGCCGCCAGTGCAAAATGTGCCTCTCGGGCAAGACCAACCTGTGCAGCGCGATCCGCGAAACGCAGGGAAAGGGGCTGATGCCCGACGGGACCACGCGGTTCAGCTACCAGGGCAAGCCGATCTACCACTACATGGGCTGCTCCACCTTTTCGAACTTCACCGTCCTGCCGGAAATCGCGGTCGCGAAAATCCGCGAGGACGCCCCGTTTCACACCAGCTGCTACATCGGCTGCGGCGTCACCACGGGCGTCGGCGCAGTGGTGAACACGGCGCAAGTGAAACCGGGCGACAATGTCGTAATCTTCGGCCTTGGCGGCATCGGCCTCAACGTGATCCAGGGCGCGCGCATGGCGGGCGCGGACCGCATCGTCGGCGTCGACATCAATCCGGACAAGAGGAGCTATGCCGAACATTTCGGCATGACCGACTTCATCAATCCCAAGGACGAGAAGGACGTGGTCGCCACCATTGTCGAAATGCTCGACGGCGGGGCCGATTACAGCTTCGACTGCACCGGCAACACCGATGTGATGCGCCAAGCCCTGGAATGCTGCCACAAGGGCTGGGGCACCTCGATCATCATCGGCGTGGCGGAAGCGGGCAAGACCATCGAAACGCGCCCCTTCCAGCTGGTAACCGGCCGCAACTGGCGCGGCACGGCCTTCGGCGGCGCCAAGGGCCGCACCGACGTCCCCAAAATCGTCGACTGGTACATGGATGGCAAGATCCAGATCGACCCGATGATCACCCACGTGCTCAAGCTCGAAGAGATCAACAAGGGCTTCGACCTAATGCACGCGGGCGAAAGCATCCGCTCGGTCGTGGTGTTCGACTAAGTTTCACATCAAGGAGAGAGACACATGTTCAGCCATGTCATGCTGGGGGCCGACGATATCGAGGCCTCGAAGAAGTTCTACGACGCCTGCTTCAAGGCACTGGGCGGGCGCGAGGGGCAGATCGATCCCAAGGGCCGCGTGATCTATATGCACAACGGCGGCATCTTCCTCATCACCAAGCCGATCGACGGGCAGCCGGCGAGCTGCGGCAACGGCTCGACCATCGGCTTTGCCGCTTCGAGCGAGGAAATGGCCGACGCCTGGCACGAAGCCGGAGCGGCCAATGGCGGCACGCCCATCGAAGACCCGCCGGGCCTGCGCGAAGGCGCCGGCATGAAGCTTTACCTCGCCTATCTGCGCGATCCGGCCGGTAACAAGGTCTGCGCGATGCACCGTCCGGGCTGAGCCTTGACGAGACGCGGCGAAGAGGGATTGCGGGCGGACCTGGAGGCCCTCGCGATCCCCTTCGAACATCATAAGCACGAGGCCGTTTTCACCGTGGAGGAAAGCCGCGGGGTGAAGGAGGCGATCCCCGGCGAGCACACCAAGAACCTTTTCCTCAAGGACGCTGGCGGCGCCTTCTGGCTTGTCACGGTGCCGGCCGAAATGCGCGTCGACCTCAAGGCCCTGCCTGCGGCCATCGGGTGCAAGAGGGTGAGCTTCGGCAAGCCCGATGACATGGAACGCCTGCTTGGCCTCACTCCCGGATCGGTGACTCCGCTGGGCGCAATCCACGCCGAGCCGGGGAGCATAACGGTGGTTTTGGACCGGAGCCTCGCCGAAGCGGAGTGGATCAACGTCCACCCGCTTCGCAACACCGCGACCATCGGCCTGTCCGGCGCGGACTGCTTGCGGCTGATCGCACATTGGGGTCATGCGCCGCGGATCGCAGACATACCCGCACAGGATACCAGATGACGCTCGATTATCTCTCGCAGAACAAGGCCTTCGGAGGCGACCAGTTCGTCCTTTCGCACCACTCGGAGGCGACGGGGACGGAGATGACCTTCTCGGTCTATGTCCCGCCGCACGATGCGGGCGCGAAGCTGCCGGTGCTGTGGTATCTGTCGGGCCTCACCTGCACGCACGCCAATGTCACCGAGAAGGGCGAATACCGGCGGGCATGCGCCGAACATGGCGTGATTTTCGTCGCGCCCGACACCTCCCCGCGCGGCGAGACCGTGCCGGATGCCGATGACGAATACGACTTCGGCAAGGGCGCAGGCTTTTATGTCGATGCGATGCAGGAACCGTGGGCGCAGCACTACCGCATGCGCAGCTATATCGAGGACGAACTTCCCGCGCTCATCGAAGCGAATTTCCCCGCCGACATGGCGCGCCAAGGCATCACCGGCCATTCGATGGGCGGCCACGGCGCGCTGACCATCGCCCTGCGCAATCCGGACCGCTTCCGCTCGGTCAGCGCCTTCGCCCCCATCGTCGCGCCGAGCAAAGTGCCCTGGGGCGAGAAAGCACTGTCACGCTATCTGGGAGAGGACCGCGAGGCGTGGGACGAATACGACGCGGTCGCGCTGATCGAAAACGGCGCGCGGGTGGACCACCTGCTTGTCGACCAGGGCACGGCGGACAATTTCCTCGAGGAGCAACTCAAGACCGGCCTCCTCTCCATGGCCTGCGCCAAGGCCGGCATCCCCGCCGAAATCCGGATGCAGGAGGGTTATGACCACTCTTACTACTTCATCTCGACCTTCATGGCCGAGCATGTTGCCTGGCACGGGGAGCGGTTGGGGTAGCATTATCTGTTAGACATACCAACTCACCCAATCTCGACATTCATGTATTGAAACCTATGCGGACAGGCGCAGAGGCTTTGAGATTCCTAAATGAAAATTTCGAGAAATTGAGGTCCGAGCACCTTAAGCATTTTGTAAATATCGAAAATGGAGAAGGGGATCGAAACCACCGTGATAACGGTTACCCCTATATAATACGGGAGCAGCAGGAATGCTGAAAAGTTTAGCCCCCATCGCGCGCTCGATTTGATATTCTTGTAGTTTACAGGCTTACCTCTATTTCGTTTTTCACTGAGATATACCTTCTTATAAATTTTCAAGGTATTTCGAATCTTCATGGCGTCGATTCGAAGAGGAAATAGCGCTGTAGCCGTTTCCGCATGGCGCAACGCTTGCGACGCATAGTGAACAAACACCATGGCGATCGCTCCATATAGTATCGCTGCATCTTCAATTTTTAGTTTTAACCCCGCCGCATCCATTTCTGCTGGCTGGATATCTAGCGAATGGGCTAACAACAAAGCAGCCCCGGTGGCGACGGCTCGCTTAAAATTCTTTTCTGCTTCATTCCGATGGGCTGCCCCAATCGAAGTATAGTCCGTTTTCGACATCACCCCTCACCCATGCGCGGCGATGAATTCCTCCACCACCGGCGCAATCTTACCGCGCCATTTGCTGCCGTTGAAGATGCCGTAATGCCCGGCGCCCTCGGCCATGTAGTAGCGCTTCTTCGACGCATCGAGGTTCGGCGTCAGCTCCAGCGCGGCGCGGGTCTGGCCCAGCCCTGAGATATCGTCGCGCTCACCTTCGATGGCGAGCAGCGCCGTCTCGGTGATGTCGCCCAGATCGATACGCTTGCCGCGATGCATGAAGGTGCCGTTGGGGATCGCGTGGTCCTGGAAGACTTCCTGTATCGTCTGCAGGTAGAATTCGGCGGTCATGTCGCAGACGCTGCGGTATTCGTCGTAAAAATCCTTGGTCGCCTGTGCGCTCGCCTCGTCGCCCACGGTGAGGTGTTTGAACATCTCGTAATGGCTCATGATGTGGTTGCCGAGGTTCATGCTCATGAAGCCGGCAAGCTGCATGAAACCGGGATAGACCCGCCGCCCGGCGCCGCGATACTGCATCGGCACGGTGGCGATGACGTTCTGGCGGAACCACTCGATCGGGCGGTCCATGGCGAGATCGTTGACGCTGGTGGGCGAGCAGCGCGTGTCGATCGGGCCGCCCATCATGGTCAGCGTTTTCGGCGCGCATTCGTGGCTGTCGCGGTTCATGATCGCGGTCGCGGCGAAGACCGGCACGCTGGGCTGGCACACCGCCATGACGTTCGCTCCGGGCCCAATATGCTCGAGAAACGCGATGACGTAATCCATGTAGTCGTCGAGGTCGAAATGGCCCTCGTGCAGCGGCACGTTGCGCGCGTCGGCCCAGTCGGTGACGTAGACGGTGTACTTCTCGAGCATTCGCTCGACCGTGCCGCGCAGGAGCGTGGCGTAGTGGCCGCTCATCGGCGCCACGATCAGGAGGCGCGGCGCATCTTCGAGCAGACCCTCGCGGCGGAAGCGCTTGAGGTCGCCGAAGGGCCGGTTGACCACGGTCGCCTCGACCACCGGATGGCGTGTGCCGCCCGCCTCGACCGTCTCGATCCCCCAGGCGGGCTTGCCATAGGTCGCCGTGGCGTGGGCAAACACGTCGAGCGCGCTGGCGGCCACCGGGCCCATGCCCATATAACCGAACGGCAGCGCCGGATTGGACAGCATTTCCGCCCCGATCGAGGCCCAGGTGCTGGCGCTCGACAGCCAGCTGCGTTGCAATTCGTAGGCGTGATACAGCATTCGAAGCGTCCCCTGCGACCCGCCTGTTGTGTTTCTGGCTACGGGCTGTGCTCGTGTTGAAAAGAGAGCGAGTGTGCCGTGCCAAACCTCATTGTGCAATGCACAAACGGGGTAAAAGTGCCGGTAAGGTCCCTAGCCTGTGGATTTTGCCCGGTGGATTTTGGTCTCGCGCCGCACTAGGTGAGCGGTAATGGACGAGACGGGCAGTATTCCCAAACCGAAGCGGGGCATCTTCCGCCGCAAGGGCGAGCGCGAAAAGCGCAGCCTCAGGCCGCTGCGCATGGTGTTCGACGAATTGCGCAAATATCCCGGCCATGTGGGGCTTGCCGTCGTTGCATTGGTCATCACCGCGATGTCGACGCTCTCGATCCCCTATTTCCTGCGCTACGCCGTTGATGAAGGCATGGGCGGCGACGGATCTCAGCTCGCCTTCTGGTTCCGGATCCTGCTGATGATCGTGACCGTGCTGGCGCTGGGCACGGCGATGCGGTTCTACTTCGTCAGCTGGCTGGGCGAACGCGTGGTCGCCGATGTGCGCAAGCGCGTGCAGGCGAACCTGCTGCGGCTTGCGCCCGGCTTCTTCGAGATCAACAGCCCCAAGGAAATCTCCAGCCGTATGACCTCGGACACGGCGATCATCGAGACGACCGTCGGCACCACCGTTTCGGTCGCCCTGCGCAACCTCCTCGTCGCCATCGGCGGGACCGCCTACCTGTTCTACCTCATCCCCGGCCTGACCATGGGCATGCTGCTTATCATCCCGGCGATCGTCATTCCGATCACGCTGTTCGGGAGGCGCCTGCGCACAGTCAGCCGCACCAGCCAGGACCGCGTCGCCGACATCGGGGCGAGCGTGACCGAAGTGCTGTCGGCGATGAAAATCGTGCAGGGCTTCAACCAGGAGGGCCGCGAAGAGGCCCGCTTCGGCGATACGGTCGAGCGCACCTTCAGCGTCGCCAAGCGCCGCATCGTGCTGCGCGCCGCGCTCACCGCCTGCATCATCCTGTTCGTCTTTGGCGGGATCACCGTTCTCGTGTGGCGCGGCGCGGAAGCCGCCAGCGAGGGCAGCATTACCTATGGCACGATCATCTCCTTCGTCTTCGCCGCCGCGCTGGTGGCCGGCGCGTTCGGCGCGCTGACCGAGGTCTATGGCGACCTGCTGCGCGCCGCGGGCGCAGCCAGCCGCCTGTCCGAATTGCTGGATGAAAAGCCCGACATCGCGGCACCGGCAAAGCCACAAGACCTGCCCAGCCCGCCGCGCGGCAGCCTATCCTTCCGCAATGTGACCTTCCGCTATCCGACCCGGACCGAAGTCCCTGCCCTGACCGACTTCACTCTCGAGGTCGAACCGGGCGAGACGGTGGCCATTGTCGGCCCCTCGGGCGCGGGCAAGTCCACGATCTTCCAGCTGTCCGAGCGGTTCTACGACCCGCAGGCGGGCACGATCCGCCTCGACGGCATTCCGCTGACCAAGGCCGATCCGGCCGAGGTGCGCAAGCGGATTGCCTTTGTGCCGCAGGAAGGCGTGCTCTTCTCTGCCAGCGCGCGCGACAATCTGCGCTACGGCAATTGGGACGCGAGCGAGGAGGAGATCTGGGCCGCCGCCCGCGCCGCCAACGCCGCCGAATTCCTCGAAAATTTGCCGCAGGGTCTCGACACCTACCTCGGCGAAAACGGCACCCAGCTATCGGGCGGCCAGCGCCAGCGCGTGGCGATTGCCCGTGCCCTGCTGCGCGACGCCCCGATCCTGCTGCTCGACGAAGCGACCAGCGCGCTCGACGCCGAAAGCGAACGCCTCGTGCAGGACGCGCTCGACCGGCTGATGGAAAACCGCACCACGCTGGTCATCGCCCACCGCCTCGCTACCGTGCGCGCGGCGGACCGGATCGTGGTGATGGAGGATGGCCAGCTGCTCGAACAGGGCACGCACGACCAGCTGGCGGGTAACGGAGGCCTCTACGCGCGCCTCGCCCAGCTGCAATTCGGCCACGCGCCCGCCTGATCCATCGACCAAGCCGTCAAGCGCTTCGACAAACGGCGACTCCACGCCGCCGATGGTGCTAGTCAGGATGCCGAGGTCGTTTGCGCGCCATGGGGAGCGCGCGAGACCGGGACTGACCGGAGAGTTACCACATGAAATCCAGAATTCTTGCCCTTGGCGCATCGGCGCTGGCCCTCGCGCTGAGCGCGCCCGCCATGGCCGAAGACACCGCCAGCACCGAGGAAGTGCCGACACCGACCATGAGCTTCGGCGAATGGGGTTTCGATCCCGCCACACTTTCGACCGACGTCGATCCGGGTGACGACTTTTTCGCTTACGCCAACCAGAAATGGCTCGACGCCAATCCGCTCCCGGCCGAATTCAGCCGTTTCGGCGCTTTCAACCTGCTGCGCGAGAAATCGACCGCGGACGTGAAGGCGCTGGTCGACCAGCTGACCTCCAAGGATCCGGCCACGCTGAGCGCGGACGAGAAACGCATCGTCGAAGCCTATACCGCCTACCTCGACACAGCCGCGATCGAAGCCGCCGGCCTTGCGCCCGCGCAGCCCTATCTCACCGCGATCCAGGACGCCGATACGCTCGCCGCGCTGGCGGAAATCTGGGGCAGCCCGGGCTATTCTTCGCCACTCTTCGCCTATGTCGAAGTGGATGCGAAGGAGCCGACCCGCTATTCGGTGCACGCCGGATCGGGCGGCCTCGGTCTGCCCGATCGCGACTACTACCTCGACGAAAGCGAGAAGGGTAAGGACATCCAGTCGAAGTATCGCGACTACCTCGCCTTCCTGCTTGGCGAGGCGGGCTATGCCGATGCCTCCGGCATGGCGCAGCAAGTTTACGATTTCGAAGATTCGCTGGCTCGTAAGGTCGCCTGGGACCGCGCAACGCGCCGCAACGACGATCTCACCTACAACGCGCTGACGCCCGAAGAGCTGAACGCGAAGGCCGGCGGCTTCCCGCTTGCAGCCATGCTGACCGCCAGCGGCTTCAAGGATATCGACCGCTTCATCGTCACCGACCTGCCGCCCAGCCCCGAACGCGCCGAGGAACTCGGCCTCGATGCCGACACTTTGGCCAAGATCGGCGGCGGCATGCCCGTCGCAATGCAACTGATCCTCGACACGCCGATGGACGTGTTGCAGGCGTGGACCGCCAAGGGCTTCCTGTCCTCCAACGCCGCGGTCCTTCCCAAGCGTTTCGACGACGCCCAGTTCGCCTTCTACGGCACCACGCTCAACGGCACGCCCGAACAGCGCCCGCGCTGGAAACGGGCGATCGGCGAGACCGAGGGCCTGCTCGGCGAACTTCTCGGCAAGTCCTATGTCGCCGAATACTTCCCGCCCGAGAACAAGGCCGCGATGGACGAACTGGTCGCGAACTTGCGCAAGGCAATGGCGCAATCGATCGACGAACTCGACTGGATGGGCGAAGCGACGAAGGAGCAGGCCGTCGCCAAGCTCGACGCCTTCGATCCCAAGATCGGCTACCGCGACAATCTCGAGACATACGAAGGCCTCGCGATCACTGCGGGTGCGCCGATCGCCAACCGCATGGCGGCGGCCGAATGGAGCTGGGCGGACATGCTGTCCAAGCTCGGCGGTCCGATCGACCGCACCGAGTGGTACATGCTGCCGCAGACGGTCAACGCCTACTACAATCCGACCAAGAACGAGATCGTCTTCCCCGCTGCGATCCTGCAGCAGCCCTTCTTCGGCATCAGCGCCGACCCGGCCGTGAACTATGGCGGTATCGGCGGTGTCATCGGCCATGAAATGGGCCACGGGTTCGACGACCAAGGTTCGAAGTCGGACGGCACGGGCGCACTGCGCAACTGGTGGACCGATGCCGACCGCAAGGCATTCGACAAGCTGGGCGATGCGCTGGTCGAACAGTACAATAGCTACTGCCCGCTCGATAACGGCGAGACCTGCGTCAATGGCCGCCTGACGCTGGGCGAGAATATCGGTGACCTCGGCGGCCTCAGCCTTGCCTACCGCGCCTACAAGCTCTCGCTGAACGGCAAGGAAGACACGGTGATCGATGGCCTGACCGGCGACCAGCGCTTCTTCCTTGCCTGGGCACAGGTGTGGCGTTCGCAGCAGCGCGAGGCGGCCGCTCGCCAGCGCCTGACCACCGATCCGCACAGCCCGGAAGAATTCCGCGTGAACGGCATCGTGCGCAACATGGACGCCTGGTACGACGCGTTCGGCGTTACGCCGGACGACGACCTCTACCTGCCGCCCGAAGAGCGCATCACCATCTGGTAACACGATCTCCACGAGAGAGAAGAGAACCCCGCCGGCCCCAGGTCGGCGGGGTTTTTGTTTGCGGCTTCTGATTGCGAACCCGCGTCCGCGGGTTCGTCCTCGCTCGATGTGCAGCAAGCTGCACCCGCTGCGGGCGCGCAGTCGCGCTTGCCGGACCGGGATCGGTCCGGTCGCGGATTGCGAAACAAATGGTTTGACTTGGGGCAGCCTTGTGACAATCCCCCCGCCCCATGACCTTCCTGCAAGAACTCCTCATCGCGATCGTCCAGGGCATTACGGAATTCCTTCCGATTTCCTCGTCTGGCCACCTCATTCTGATTCCCAAGCTTACCGACTTTCCCGATCAGGGACCCCTGATCGACGTGGCCGTCCATGTCGGCTCGCTGCTGGCGATCATCCTCTATTTCAGGAAGGACGTGATGGGCCTTGCGCGCGGCGGTTTTGCCAGCGTGGGCCTCGGCAAGGACGACGAGCAGCGTCGCCTGTTCTGGTTCATCGCCATCGGCACCATCCCCGCCGTGCTCGCCGGCCTGTTCATCAAGCTGGGCGGCTATCTCGAGGGCTTCCGCTCGACCGACCTCGTCGCGATCAACCTGATCGTTTTCGGCATCCTGCTGGGGCTCGCCGACAAGTTCGGCAAGCAGACCAAGGCTTATGAGGACATGAGCCTCAAGGACGCGATCCTCGTCGGCATCGCGCAGGCCATGGCGCTGATCCCGGGCACCAGCCGTTCGGGCGCGACGATGACGGCCGCGCGCGCGCTCGGCTATGGCCGTGTGGAATCGGCGCGCTTCTCCTTCCTGCTGGCGATCCCGGCAGTGTTCGGGGCCGGGCTGCTCGCCGCCTTCGACCTTTCCGAAGCCACCGCGCAGATGCAGCAGGATGCGCTGGTGTCCGGCATCCTCACCTTCTTCACCGCGCTCGCCACGATGATGTTCCTGATGAACTTCCTCAAGAAGGCGTCGATGCTGGTCTTCGTGATATACCGCGTCATCCTCGGCGTGGCGCTGCTGACCCTCCTCTGACGCGAAACCGCGTTCGGCGGTTCGTCGCATTTGCGGAACCTTCCGCCCACAAACGAATTGGGTCTGCACATGCGACACGCAAGGATTTGCAAATGGGCCTGATTATTCTGATTGTTACCGGCGCGCTGCTCGGCTGGCTGGCGACAATCGCCCTGCAAATCGAGGAAGGGCGCGGAATTCTGCGCAATGTCGTGGCCGGTATCGTCGGCTCGCTCGGCGTAGGGATGGCCACTTCGGGCGGTGTTTTCCTCGGCGCCATCCGCGGAAGCACGCTGCTTTGGGCAATGCTCGGCGGTATCGCGTTGATCGCCCTCTATAATGTCGTGCGCCAGAAGGCCTTGCCTTAATTTCGCCACGCATTATCCATTCATATCAGGGATCGGGTCTAGGAGCCCGGATTCCCGCAACCAAGGGGAAGTAATAATGAAATTCACCAAAGCTACGCTCGTCGCATCGGCAGCAGCCATGAGCTTGGGTCTCGCAGCGTGCGACAGCGCCGCCGAGAACGAAGCGGAAGACAATATCGAGCAGATGGAAGATGACCGCGACGCGATGGTCAACGACATGGAAGCCTCGGGTGAAATCACCGACGAGCAGGCTGACGCCATGGACGACGAAACCGACGCCATGGAAGAAACGATGGAAGAACAGGCTGACGAAATCGACGGCTAAGTCCGGCGCTTCACAGCTAGAACCAAAGGCGGCCCCGGAGCGATCCGGGGCCGTTTTTCGTGCGTCAGACCGGTTTGGCGCCCGATCCGCGTCCGCCGCGCAGCGTGTATTCCAGCGTGCCGCGATTGACGACGTAATCGACGTCGATCACCGCCGTATTGGCATAGGTGAAGCCGGGGCCGAGGCTCTTGTAGAGCTTGTCGAAATCGCGCTCCACCGTCTGGCGGTAGAGATCCTCGAAGCTGGGAATGACGAAATAGGTCGGCTGCAGGTCGCTGATCACGTAATCGGTGCGCATCACGCGGTCGACGTTGAGCATGATCCGGTTGGGGCTTTCCGCCTCGACCGAATAGACCACCTCGGTCGGCCCGGAGAGGATGCCCGCCCCATAGGCGCGGATATCGCCCGGCTTTTCCTCGATCAGGCCGAATTCGACCGTGTACCAATAGAGCGAGCCCAGCGCCTTCAGGCGGTTGTAGCGCATCGCCTTCCAGCCGGCCTTGCCGTATTCCTGCATGTAATCGGCATAGACCGGGTCGGTCAGCATCGGCACGTGGCCGAAGACATCGTGGAACACGTCGGGTTCCTGAATGTAGTCGAAGGTTTCGCGCGTGCGAATGAAATTGCCCGCCGGGAAGCGGCGGTTAGCGAGGTGCCAGAAGAACACGTGATCGGGGATCAGCATGGGCACGGGCACCACGCTCCAGCCGGTCAGCTTGTCCAACTCCTCGGACAGCTTGCCGAATTCCGGCACACCGCCGCGCCCCAGGTCGAGCTTTTCGGTGCCTTCCATGAACGCGGTCGCCGCGCGGCCGGGCAGCATTTCCATCTGGCGCTTGAACAGATCGTCCCAGATCGCGTCGTCTTCGCTGTCGTAGACGGTCTGCTTGGGCTCCAGCCAGTCGTCGCCGACGTGGCTTGGCTTTTTCAGCGGGGCGGTGAAGACATCCGCCGGCATTTCGGGCAAGAGGGTAAAGTCGTGGGCGGGGTCTGCAAGAGTAGCCATGCCGGCTATTTAGGCGCTTTGTCCGGCGCTTACAAATGGGGAGATGCACCAGGTGAAACGCAAGGAATACGAAGCCGTCCTCGAACCCATGCGCGAGGAGCTGGTGGCGATGGCGCGCTGGGCGCGGGTGACGGGCCAGCGGATCGTGGTGATCTTCGAGGGGCGCGACACGGCGGGCAAGGGCGGCGCGATCCGGGCGGTCTCCGAAAAGCTCAACCCGCGCCAATGCCATGTCGTCGCGCTGGGCAAGCCGACCGAAGACGAGCAAGGCCAGTGGTATTTCCAGCGCTACGTCCCGCATCTGCCCACGACGGGCGAGATCGTGCTGTTCGACCGCAGCTGGTACAACCGCGCTGGCGTGGAGAATGTGATGGGCTTCGCCAGCGAGAGCCAGGTCGAGCAGTTCCTCGAACAGGTCCCGACCTTCGAGAAGATGCTGGTGGACGATGGTATCCTGCTGTTCAAATACTGGCTCGGCGCGGATCAAGAGAAACAGGAAGAGCGGCTGCGCGAGCGGCTGGAGGATCCTCTGAAGCGCTGGAAGCTCTCCCCTATCGATCTCGCCGCGCGCGACAAATACGACGCCTACACCAAGGCGCGCGAAGAGATGCTGGCGCGCACACACACCGAATGGGCACCGTGGACGCTGGTCGACTTCAACGACCAGAAGCGGGGGCGGCTGACATTGGTGCGCGATTTGCTGGACCGGCTGCCCGATACGCAATGCGACGCGCCCGAGCTCGATTTTCCCGAGCTCGACCATGAACCGCTGGCCGAGACTTACGGCGTGCTCGAGCCGATTGCGGATTACCCGGCAGACTAGGCCGCGCGTTCGAACACGGCGGCCATGCCCTGTCCGCCGCCGATGCACATGGTTTCAAGGCCATAGCGCACCTCGCGCCGCTGCATCTCGTGCGCCATGTCGGCAAGGATGCGGATGCCGGTCGCCCCGATGGGATGACCGAGCGAGATGCCCGAGCCGTTGACGTTGACGATCTCGCGGCGGCTGTCGCGTTCGGCGAACCCCCAGCCCTTCATCACGGCGAGCGCCTGAGGTGCGAAGGCTTCATTCAATTCAATGAGGCCGATGTCGTCCCAGCCAAGGCCGTTCTTGGCGAACAGGCGCTCGACCGCCGGCACCGGACCGATGCCCATGCGGCTCGGGTCGCAGCCCGCCGCGCTCCACGAATGGAACCACAGGATCGGTTCGAGGCCCAGTTCCTCGACCTTGTCTTCCGCCACCACAAGGCAGGCGGCGGCCGCATCGTTCTGCTGGCTGGCGTTGCCGGCGGTGACGATGGCGTCCGGATCGCGCTTCAGGTCGATTGCGCGAAGGGCGGAAAGCACTTCCATGCTCGCATCCTCGCGGAAGCCCTCGTCCTTGGCGAACACCACTGGATCCCCCCGGCGTTGGGGAATTTCGACCGGCACGAGCTGCTCGTCGAACTTGCCCTCGGCCCAGGCCTGCGCCGCGTTCTGGTGCGAACGGACGGCGAATTCGTCCGAGGCCTCGCGGCTGATGTCGTAATCCTTGGCGAGGTTCTCGGCCGTCTCGATCATGCCGGTGATCACGCCGAAACGCTCGATGGGCTGGCTCATCAGGCGCCCGCGCGTGAGGCGATCCCACAGGACCATGTCGCCCAGCCGCGCGCCGTGGCGGGCCTTGGTGGTGTAATGCTCGACATTGGACATGCTCTCGACGCCGCCCGCCAGCACGCAGTCGGCGACGCCGGTTTGCACCATCATCGCCGCCGTGGCGACCGCCTGCAGGCCCGAGCCGCAACGCCGGTCGAGCTGGAAGCCTGGCACTTCGATGGGATAGCCTGCGGCGAGCCAGCTCCAGCGCCCGATGGCGGGAGCCTCGCCGCTGCCATAGCCCTGGCTGAAGACGACATCGTCGACGCGCATCGGGTCCACGCCCGAACGCTCGACCAGCGCCTTGATGATGACCGCCCCGAGCTCACCCGCCTCCAAAGGAGCGAGGCTTCCGAGGAATTTGCCGACTGGTGTGCGGAGCGGCTTGCAGATGGCGACGCGGCGTAATTCGGTCATGGATCAGTCCCTAAGAAATCAAGCGTCGGAAAGGCGGGCGATATCGCGGTCAACGAGTGTGCCAATTGCGCCCGATGAAAGGCCGAGGCGCTCCGAGAGCACTTCCTCCGTATGCTGCCCGAGATAAGGTGCAGGGGCCGGACCACCGGCCTCGCGTCCCGGAATATTGGCGAAGCTGCGCGTGGCCGGATATTCGAAGCCGGAGGGGTTAGCGCTCGTGCGCGTAAACAGCGGGTTTTCTGCTACCAGCACCGGATCGTTCGCCGCCTCGTGCATGGTGCGATAGCGTTCGAAGGTGCAGCCTTCCTCCGCCATCCGCGTCTCGAGCGCCTCCCAGTCGTGGCTCGACGCCACGTTCTGGAAGATGGCGAAAAGCGCGTGGCGATGCTTGAAACGCGGGTCGTCGCCATCGGCAAACAGCACTCCGGTTTCAGCCTCGAGCTTCGCAATGGCCTGCTCCACACCGAAAGCGTCGACGAGGCCTTTCCACTGCTTAGCGGTCAGGGCAGCCACCATGAAGCGCACCCCGTCCTTGGTCCGAAAATCGCGTCCGAACGCGCCCCAGATCGCGTTGCCCAGCCGCTCCCTGTCCCCGCCGCGATAGAGCATTTCGGCCATCGCTCCGCTGTTGGCGACCGTACCGATGGCGACATCGCCCAGCGGCACGCGCAGTTCGCTGCCCTCGCCCGTGTGGTCGCGATGGCGGATCGCAGCGATGAGCGCGAAGGCGCAATAGGCGCCGGTGATGAAATCCCATGCGGGCAGGACCTGGTTGACCGGCGGCGCGGTCGCCTCGTCCCAATCCTCCGGACCGCACATGAGTGGATAGCCGCTCGCCGCGTTGACCGTGAAGTCCATCGCCTGCCGCCCGTCATGCCAGCCCATGATGCGCATGCTGACGAGGTCGGGGCAGTTTGCCGCCACCGCCTGATGCGAAAGGAAACTCTTTTCCGGCAGATTCGTGATGAGGTTGCCGGTCCTGGCCGACAATTCCACCAGCAGCTCGCGCCCCTCGCCGCTGCGCAAATCCAGCGCGACCGATTTCTTCGCCCGGTTGAGGTTCTCCCAGCTGAGCGAACGCCCTTCCTTGGTCAGCATGTAGCGGTCGTAATCGAGACCGCCTTCCTTGTGATCGACGCGGATCACCTCCGCGCCCATCTGCGCGCAATAAAGCCCGGCCGTGGGCGAAGCGACGAAGCTGGAAGCTTCGATGATGCTCAGGTCTTCGAGGAGCGTGTACACCCCTCAGACACCCGCCGCGTATTCGCGCAGCATCCGCTTGGCGATCTGCAATTGCAGGATCTGCGTCGTGCCTTCGTAGATGCGGTAGATGCGCGCATCGCGGAAGAAGCGCTCAGCATCATATTCGGCCAGATAGCCCGCGCCGCCATAGATCTGCACCACGCGGTCGACCACGCGGCCGCACATTTCGGATGCAAACACCTTGAAGGCGGCGGCGTGCTTCACCGTGTCCTCGCCGCGATCGACGCGGGCGGTGACATCGGCCATCATCGCCTCGGCGGCGTAAATC
Source organism: Qipengyuania aurantiaca (assembly GCF_019711375.1). Lineage (NCBI taxonomy): Bacteria > Pseudomonadati > Pseudomonadota > Alphaproteobacteria > Sphingomonadales > Erythrobacteraceae > Qipengyuania > Qipengyuania aurantiaca. The sequence continues at coordinate 1,407,212 of NZ_CP081295.1, read as the reverse complement.
TCGGTCCAGCTTTCGGCGAGCATCTGCTGGATCAGCTGGAAATTGGCGATCGGTTCGCCGAAGGCCTGCCGCTCGTTCGCATATTTGATCGCGCTGTCGAGTGCGCGCCGCGCATAGCCCGCGCTCGCCGCGCCGACCGAAATACGGCCGTTGTCGAGGCTCATCATCGCAAAGCGGAAGCCCTGCCCCGTCTCGCCGCCGAGCAGCGCCTCGCCCGGCACATGCACATCGTCGAGCATGACGTCGGAGATATGGCTGCCCGACTGGCCCATCTTCTTGTCCGGGCTTCCGGTCGATACACCCGGCGTATCCATCGGCACGATGAAGGCGCTGACATGCGCGTTCTTGGGCAGCGCATCCTTTTCGGTGCGCGCCATGATCAGGGCGACGTCGGCATGCGGCGCGTTGGTGATGTAGCGCTTGGTGCCGTTGAGGATCCAGCCGTTCCCGTCCGGATCGGGCTTCGCGAAGGTCTGCATGGCCGCGCTGTCGCTTCCGCTGCCCGGCTCGGTGAGGCCGAAGCAGGCGATCTCGCCGCCTGCGATGCGCGGCCACCACTCGGCCTTCTGCGCCTCGGTCCCGCCGTTCTTGATCGCGGAATTGAACATGCCGACATTGATCGAGAAGATCGAACGATAGGCGGGCGCGGCATAGGCCATGGTCTGCACGACCTTGGCATATTGCGTGATGTTGAGCCCCGCGCCGCCGTATTCTTCGGGAACGGTCAGGCCGAAAAGCCCCATGTCCTTCATCTCGGCAAGGATGTCATCGGGGACCTTGTCCTCCTCGATCACCTGCTTTTCGGCCGGGATCAGCCGTTCGCGGACGTAGCGTTCGAGCTGGTCGAGGAACTGGTCGAAAGTGTCCTGGTCCATTCCGGGATTGGGCGTGCTCACTCGGTCTCTCCCCCTTGCGGTGTCGGCTCTGTTTCGGGCGCGGATGTTTCCTCGGGCAGGCGCTGCTCGTCGAGCATGGAGGCGGCGTCCTCCAGCGCTTCGGCTTCTTCCTGCGTCACGGCACCGGGATCGGCGCCTTCGGTCGAGGAATTGCAGGCGGCGAGGACAAAAGCCGGGGCCAGCGCGGGCAGCAGGACGAGTCGCTTCATGGCGCGATGCTATCTCCCAGAAAGGTTTGCGACAAAGCCGCTACGGAAAAGGGCGGGCGGAGCCCTTAACTCCCGCCCGCCCCCCTTATTTCGGATCCGCTTATTCGGCCGGATCTTCGCCCATCGCGTCCATCGCCGCTTCGGCGGTGGCGGCGGCGCTGTCGCCGGCCTCCTCGACCGAGGCGGCTTCGGCAGCGCTAGGCGCGGTTTCGGCCGGTTCGAGAGAGGCGGCCGGATCGGCGACCGGCTCTTCCTCGATCGGGGTCATCGCTTCGTCGGCGGCGACTTCGACGGTCTCGGCTTCGGCTTCGGTCGAAGCGTCGTCCGCGCTGCCGCAGGCGGCAAGGGCAAGGCTGGTGGCTGCAACGGCAGCGATACGGAACTTCATGGATGTCTCCTTGAAAAAACTTTGTGGCGGGGTGGTTAATCGCTTGTTCGCCACTTCGCCAAGGGAAAATGCGAAGCCAGCGGTTGCGCGCAGCGCGCCGTGTGGCAACAGGGGCGAATGGTCGCCAGTCTGGATCACGCCCGCGAGGCCCTGCGCGCCACCTTCGGCTTCGACGATTTCCGCGGGCGGCAGGCCAAGGTGATCGAGCGCACGCTGGCGGGGCATTCGAGCCTTGCCGTGATGCCGACGGGGGCGGGCAAGTCGCTGACCTACCAGCTTCCGGCCACCATGTTGCAAGGATGCTGCATCGTCATCAGTCCGCTGATCGCGCTGATGCACGACCAGCTCAGGAGCGCGCGGGCAAACGGCATTCGCGCCGCCACCCTGACCAGCGCCGATGCCGACTGGCGCGAGACGCAGGACGCCTATCGTGCGGGCGAACTCGACCTGCTTTACGTCGCGCCGGAACGCGCGAGCCAGCCGGCTTTCCGCGATTTCCTCGCCTCCTCGCCGATTGCGCTGTTCGCCGTGGACGAAGCGCATTGCGTGTCGGAATGGGGCCACGATTTCCGGCCCGACTACCGGATGCTGCGCCCGCTGATGGACGCCTTTCCCGAGGTCCCACGCCTCGCGCTGACCGCGACAGCGGACCGGCAGACGAGGGGCGATGTGCTCGCGCAGCTGGGCATTCCGGAGGACGGGCTGGTGCTGGCGGGCTTCGACCGGCCCAACATCCGCTACGCCATCCGCCACCGCGACAACCCGGTGCGCCAGATTGCGAACCTCATGGCGGAGCGCCCGGGGCCCGGCATCGTTTACGCCCAGACCCGCCGCAAAGTGGAGGACCTCGCCGATAAGCTGGCGCGCGAGACGGGTCGGAAAGTGCTGCCCTATCACGCCGGTCTCGACCCCGAGACGCGCGCCGCCAACCAGGCCGCCTTCGTCGCGAGCGAGGACATGGTGATCGTGGCAACGGTGGCTTTCGGCATGGGCATCGACAAGCCCGATGTGCGCTTCGTCGCCCATGTCGGCGTGCCCAAGTCGATCGAGGCTTATTACCAGGAGACGGGCCGCGCAGGCCGGGACGGCGATCCTTCCGCCGCCACGATGTACTGGGGCGCGGGCGATTTCGCCACGGCCCGGTCGCGGCTGGCCGAAGTGGACGAGGACCGCCGCAGCGCCGAGCGCGCCCGGCTGGATGCGCTGGCCGGTTTGGTCGAAACGCCGCAATGCCGCCGCGCCGTGCTGCTGCGCCATTTCGGCGAGGACCCGCCGGAAACCTGCGGCAATTGCGACAATTGCCTCGACGCGCCCGCTGTCACCGAAGTCACCGAACTGGCGCGCAAGCTCCTTTCGGCTGTCTATCGCACCGGCCAGAGCTTCGGCATGGGCCACTTGCAGAAGGTCCTCACCGGCACCGAGGACGACCGCGTGCGCCAGCGCGGCCATGACCGGCTGAGCGTCTACGGCATCGTCGAGGGCGAGGAGGCGCGCCTGCTCCAGCCGCTCGGCCGGGCGCTGCAGGCACGCGGCGATCTCGTGCCGACCGAGCACGGCGGGCTGGCATTGGGCGGTAGCGCGCGCGAAATCCTCAAAGGCGAACGCGAGGTCGCCATCGTCGTCCCGCCCAAACGCCAGCGTCGGGGCCGGCGCGGCAGCGACGAGGCCAACCCCGTCGGCGATCCGCTGTTCGAAGCCTTGCGCGAACTGCGCCGAGACCTCGCCAGCGAGGCGCAGGTCCCGCCCTATGTCATCTTCCATGACAGCACCCTGCGCGAAATGGCCGAGACCCGCCCTGCCAGCATGGAAGCGATGGGCCGCGTCGGTGGGGTCGGCGGCAAGAAGCTCGAAGCCTATGGGAAACGCTTCCTGCGCTGCATCGCGGAGAACTGAGGCCCGGACCCGGAGGCCCTACTCCTTGCCGAACTCGATCATGGCGACAGGCCGCGTGTTGCCGCTCTGGTTGCGATCCGGCCCGCGCTGGAACGTCACGTCGACATCGACCAGCGCCGCCTCGGCCGAACGCCTCGCGAAGCCGCGCCACAGCCGCACCAGCACATGGCCCGCGCCGTTGGGATTGATGCGGTCCGCCCGGAAGCCGTTCGCGCGCACTTCGTACGTGCCTTCCTGTGCCACCCGGTCGAGATATTCCTCCGGCCCGAAGCCTTGCGTTATGTCGTTCGAGATCGTCCCGCCGCCGCTGCTCAGCCGGTAGCTGTACATCACCCGCTCGCCATTGGGCTCGTCCACCCACAGGTCGATATCGGCGTCGGGCGCGGTCCATTCGATCACCACGCGCATGTCGGTGTCGAGCAGCGCCACCAGATCTTCGTCGAGAACCCAGCTGCCACCGCGCTCCTCGATCAGCGGGATGAGCGCGTTGGCCTCCATCAGGGCAATGACCTCGATCCCGTCATAGGCGCCTTCGAAAGGCTTGAGAGCCACTTCGGTGAGCAGGGCGAAGGCACGTTCGAGATCGGCCAGACCGGCCTCCCCCGCAGTCGCCTGCCCGCGCGCCGCCAAGGCCAGCGCCAGCTGGCGCTTGGGCTGCGGGCGATGTGGCGCGCGGGCCGCGTAACGCTCGAGCAGCGCAATGGCGCGGTCGTACTGCCCATCGCGTTCGAGCCGGAAAGCGACGATCTGCGCCGTCTCGTCATTGGCATCGGGCGTGTCGAGCGCCGACAGGCTCAGCGCCGCCGCGGTGTGCGTGTCGCCTTTCAGGCGGAAACACTCGGCCGCATCGAGATAGAAAGCGGGGAGCGCGCCATACTCCGCTTCCAGCCGGTCCAGTTCGGCAAGCGGGTCCTGCGCTTGGTCGAGCAGGGTGAAATAGGGCTGGTCGGACAGCTCGCCCGCCATAGTGAGCCTGCTCTGCCGCTCGGCAGGCATCTCCTCGGCCGCTTCCACCGTCACGGCGGCCGGCGTGTCGAAGGAGCTGTCGCTTTGTCTGCGCGCTCCGGTGACGATGATCACCCCTCCTTGCGCCTCATCAGCGGCATCCTGAGGCCTGGCTGGCGGAGGCGTCTCGCGTGCGAAGAATTCCGTAGTCCACCAGTCCACGCGATCTTCCCACCGCTCGCGAACCTCGTTGCGATGACCAGCCTCGCGCTGCTTCTGGTCCTCGACATGCGCGTCGAGCTGCTGGCGATACTCGGCCTGCCACTCGGCCCCGAACGCATCCGGCGCAGCGATCTCGGCCTCGATATATTGCTCGGGGCTTTCCAGTACGAGAAAGGCCAGCCCCGAACCCGCGACCTTGTAACGGCGTGCCATGGCGAGCTTCTGCTCGTGCAATTCGGGCCGCATGGCGAGGGCGGCGACCTGTTGCTATGCCCACAGCGCGCCCGGACCGTCCGAGGCAATGGCATCACCGCGTGGCCGGCCGATGCGGCGCGTGGCGCTTGCTCCGTCGCCGCTGCGATAGGTCACATCCCAGAACGCTGAAGCTCCGGCAGGAGCGACCAGCGCCAGTTCCCCGGCGGAGGCAGCGAGCTGGCGGAAAGATACCTCTTCGCCCTCGTCGTCGCGCAGGGCCGTGACCGAAGCCATCCCCTGCGATAGCCGCGCGGCCAGCTGGTCCGCATTCTCAGCCGTCAGCCGAACCACCTCTCCGCCAGACGCTGCGGCAAGCGCATCGAGCCGCGCGCTGTCTGCGCTGCGCGACGAAGATACCAGCGCGGTCGGGCAGTCGGGCGTAAATGCGGTCGCGAAATCGACCGTGGCCTCACCATCGGTGAACAAGAGGCACTGGCTCGCTTGCTCCAGTTCGAGATCGGTCAGACCGGCAAGGGAGGTCGCGCCGCGATAGGTCTGCGCCTCAAGCACCCCGCGCAGCGCGCGTGTGTCGGTGAGCGAGTTGACGACCGGCTCGTCCGAGGCGAAGCTGACGATATCGATGGCAGAGGGGCGGGTCCGCTCGACCAGCGCTTCGATCATCGCGATTTCCTGTTCGAGCAAATCGTCGCGGCGCGAGAGCGAGCGGTCCCAGTAAATTCGCAAGCGCCCTTCCGGCTGGATCGCTCTTCCCTCGGGCAAGTCGTCCAGCGTCAACGCGAGAAACGCCTCGCCCGTCTCGTGCACGGCCAGCACCGCACCGGCATGGCGTCCGGCGGCGATGTAGAACCCCTCGTCGAGGCGGAAGCCCTGCCGTTCGATGCGCGCCGTGTAGCCGTCGCCCTGCCGCTCGAAGCGCAAGCTGTCGCCGTCGAACCGTGCCTCGGGCGGCTGCGCATAGCCGGCCGCCTCGATCCGCACGGTCGCCAGCCCGACGTCCTGCGTGGCGAGCAGTGGCAGGTGGAGTCCGCGATCGGGATCGAGCGCGGTTACGAAGCTGAGGCGGATGCGCCGCGGCTTGCCCTTGGTGAGGGGGTAAATGCGCGTGTCGAACCGGTTTCCGGTAACTTCGGCGAGACCGGGATCGATCCGCCCGCGCACCTCGTCCTCATAGACTTCGCGCGCCCGCGTCTGTTCGAGCAGCGAGCCGGGGATCATCCGTCCGTCGACCGACAGCGCGTAGCCCGTCACCACCGCACCTTCGGGCAGGAGCAGCGACAGGCGCGCTTCGTCGTCCTGCCGGTTGTCGGTCGCCAGCTCCATTTCGAGCGTGACCTGCGCCGTCGGCCCTGCAAGGCGCACCGCCATGTCCATCGCGGTGATCCGGATTCGGCTGGTGTCGGCCTCTTCGCCCGCATCAACGCCGCCCTGATAGGCCGTGATCTGCGGATTGGCCTGCTGCTGCGACAGGGCCGGTTGCGCGGCCAAAAGTGCCACTCCTGCCAGCCAGTACATCCGATTTCCCATGCGCAACACCTTTTTCAATCAAGCACTTGAACCTAGGGCCGGACCCACGACCCGACAAGCCGCAGCCGAGTCCGCTTGACGGTAGCGCCCTGCGATATAGGTATGATATCATAATTATATTACAGGGGATCGATCAATGTCTGTTGAGCTGACCGGAATGAAGACAAGCCGCGAAAGCGCGGCGACCAGCTACAGCGGCTATGTCATGCTGCTTGTCCTCGTGATCGTGGTGGCGGCGCTCGCCTTCATCCTCCCCGGTATGGCGCCCGGCGATGGCGCGACCAAGGCGATGAAACTCGGCTTCGTCGGAATGCTCGTGGTGTCGCTTATCGGCGTGCTGATCCTCGCCTCCGGTTTCTTCATGATCCAGCCGAACCAGGCCGCGGTGATCACGCTGTTCGGCGAATATCGCGGGTCGGAGCGTACCGAGGGCCTGCGCTGGGTCTGGCCGTGGATGGGCAAGAACAAGATCAGCGCCCGCGCGCACAATATCCATTCCGACCGCGTGAAGATCAACGACCTGCGCGGCAACCCGATAGAGATCGCCTGCAACGTGGTCTGGCGCGTGCGCGACACGGCGCAGGCGAGCTTCGACGTCGACGATTACAAGGAGTTCGTGAACATCCAGATCGAGGCGGGCTTGCGGACGGTGGGTTCGCGCCATCCCTATGACGATTTCGAAGGCGAGGAAGTGACACTCCGCGGCAGCGCCGACGTGGTCAATCGCGAGCTGCTCGAGGAACTCAACGACCGCCTGAAGGCGGCCGGTGTCGTGGTCGACGAGGCCGGTCTCACCCACCTTGCCTATGCGAGCGAAATCGCCAGTGCCATGCTCAAGCGCCAGCAGGCCGATGCCATCATCGCGGCGCGCGCCAAGATCGTGCTGGGCGCCGTCGGCATGGTCGAGGACGCGCTGACCAAGCTGTCGCAGGACGGTATCGTCGAGATGGACGACGAACGCCGCGCCGCCATGGTCTCCAACCTGATGGTCGTGCTGTGCGGCGAAAAGGACGCGCATCCGGTGGTGAACGCCGGATCGCTCTACTGAGCCGGAGCCCGCGCGGGATACTCCCATGCCGCAGAAGAAAGCCTTCGCCTTGCGTCTCGACCCGGCCGTCCACGCCGCGGTCGAGCGCGTGGCTGCGGACGAGTTGCGCAGCGCCAACGCCCAGATCGAGATGCTCCTGCGCGAGGCATTGAAGGCGCGCGGGATCGCGGTGAAGCACACCCCCGCGCCGCGCCGCGGCCGCCCGCCGAGCTCCGACTAGTCCGGCCTCCCGCAGGAACGCTGCCCGCCCCTTGCCCGTTCGGGGAAGGAAGGAGCATGACATGGCAGGCGGTTGGGCGCGCGACGGCGCCGTTCAGGACCAGATCGACGATACGGTCAGCGACGCGGTGAGCGCCGCGCGGGCGCGGATGCCCAGGGGCGAGAGCGCGAAATATTGCGACGAATGTGGCGAAGATATCCCGGAGCGCCGGCGCGAGGCGCTCCCCGGCGTGCGGACCTGCGTCCAGTGCCAGTCGGGCCGAGACGCCGCCACGCGCCAATCGGGCATCAACCGCCGCGGCAGCAAGGACAGCCAGTTGCGCTGAGGCGCGGCTCGGTCCAAGGCCCTCTCCCATGAGTTCACCCTTCATCTGGCTCCAGCACGCCCTGCCCCACCACGCCGTCTCGCGCGGGGCGGGCAAGATCGCCTCCTCCGAAGTGCCCTTCATCAAGAACACGCTCATCCGGCGCTTTATCGCGGCCTATGACGTGGACATGAGCGAGGCCGCGCGCGGGGCGGAGGAGTTCAAAAGTTTCAACGATTTCTTCACCCGCGAACTGAAGCCCGGAATGCGCCCGCTGGCGGATAGCGCCACGCATATCCTCAGCCCCGCCGATGGCGCGGTCAGCCAGATCGGCCTTATCGAGGACGACCGCATTTTCCAGGCCAAGGGTCGGCATTTCACCGCCACCCAGCTGCTCGGCGGCGATGCGGAGGCGGCGGAGCGGTTCGAGGGCGGCAGTTTTGCCACCATCTACCTCTCCCCGCGCGACTATCACCGCGTCCATATGCCTGCCGCCGGATCGCTGCGCAGCACGACCTATGTGCCGGGCGAGCTGTTCTCGGTGAATCAGGTCACGGCGGAGAATGTCGACGGCCTCTTCGCCCGCAACGAGCGATTGTCCTGCCTCTTCGACGGACCCGATGGCCTCTTCGCGAGCATCATGGTCGGCGCGATGATCGTGGCGGGGATCGAGACCGTGTGGAACGGCCTCGTCGAAACGCACAACCCCAGGCTGGTGCGCGAGGAGTTCTCTGCGGACAACCACGCCTTCAAGGCGGGCGACGAGATGGGCCGTTTCATCCTCGGCTCGACCGTGGTGCTGCTGTTCGAACCCGGCAGGGTCAAATGGGATGCAAGCCTCAAGGCCGGCGATGCCGTCCGCATGGGACAGGCGATCGGCAAGCGGCTTCAGGTGAAGGCAGGCGCGTAGGTCACGGTCCCGCTGGGCGGATCGCCGTCCAGCACCAACCTCTGGAAATACTCCGCTGGCGGGCCGGGATAGGCGAGCTTCGGGTCGTGCTCGAAGCCGAAGCGCGTGTAATAGGCCGGTTCGCCCAGCAGCACGATGCCGCGCGCGCCCTGACTGCGCGTATCGGCGATGGCGCGCTGCATGAGGCGCAGCCCCACCCCTTCGCGCTGGCAGGACGGCAGCACGCTGATCGGACCGAGGCCAAACCAGCCCGTCGTCCCGTCCGAAATCTTTACCGGCGAGACCGCGACGTGGCCCACGATCCGCTCGCCGTCCTCGGCCACCAGCGAGAGCGCCAGATCACCCTCAGCGCGCAGGCGTTCGACAATGGCGACTTCGCTCCCGTCGCTGTGCTCGACTTCGGCAAAGGCGGCTTCGGTGACGACCGCGATCTGCGCGTGGTCGGCCGGGCTTTCCGGGCGGATGGTCAGCGCGCTCATGGAAGGATGTGCCCCGCCCGGTCGCGCTTGGTGGCGAGATAGCGGGCGTTGTGCGGGTTGTCGGGCAGCGAGTGGGGCACGCGTTCGGATACGTCGACGCCCTCGGCCACAAGCGCGTCGACCTTGGCCGGGTTGTTGGTCATCAGGCGGATCTTCTTCACGCCCAAAAGGGCGAGCATGCGCGCGGCGGTGGGAAAATCGCGCGCCTCGTCGGGCAGGCCGAGCCGCGTGTTCGCATCGACCGTGTCGAAACCCTGATCCTGCAAGCGATAGGCGCGCAACTTGTTGACGAGGCCGATGCCGCGCCCTTCCTGCCGCATATAAAGGAGGACGCCCCACCCGCCCTTGTCCGCTTCGTCGCTCATGGCGTGCAGCGCCGCGTCGAGCTGCGGGCCGCAATCGCATTTGAGGCTGCCGAGGATGTCGCCGGTGAGGCACTCGGAATGGAGCCGCACCAGCGGGGCGACATCGGCGCGCTGCTCGCCGATCACCAGCGCGATGTGCTCGCGCGTGTCGTCCGGGCTGCGGAAGGCGACGATGCGCGCGCCCTCGGCGGCGGCGACGGGCAGCTTCGCGCGCGAAGCGATGCGCAGGCGCTGCGGGTCGGTGAAAGCATCAACATCGCTCGCGGCGAGATACGCGGCCTCGCCAGCGCCTTGCGGATCGACGAGAAAGGCCGGGAGAATGCCGGCAATCCGTGCGAGTTCCAGCGCGGCGCGCGCCTGTTCCTCCCATTCAAGCGGCAGCGCCTTGAACGGCCCCTTCATTGGGCTTTGCAGATCGAGCGCGGGGTCGGCCACCGCCAGCGCGGCGGGCAGGTCGAACGTTTCGGCCCCGCGCATCAGCACGGGCGTGCGCGGCACGGCGGCTTCGCGCTGGTTGGCGAGTTTCAGCGTGGCGGCGCGGGTGGTCGATAGCAGCATCGCTTCGCCCGAAACATCGGAGAACGCGGTCTCGACCGGCTGCAACAAAGGCGCGCCCTCGATCGCCAGCGGCCAGCCGTGGCGCAGCGCGTCCACCGCAAGCGCCGCCCGGCGCGATGGAGAGGGCGCGGGCTCGCTCAGATGTCGAACTCCGTCACCAGCGGCACGTGGTCGGAGGGCTTTTCCCAGTCGCGGGCGTATTCGTGGACCGAGTGCCGGCTTGCCTGCTTCGCCAGTTCGGGACTTGCCCACATATGGTCGAGACGGCGGCCGCGATCGTTCGCTTTCCAGTCCTTCGCGCGGTAACTCCACCAGCTGTAGTAGCGTTCGGGCGCCTTGATGTGCTCGCGCCCGATATCGGACCAGCCATGCGCGTCCATGAAGCGCTGCAGGCTCTCGACCTCGATCGGCGTGTGGCTGACGACCTTGAGCAGTTGCTTGTGGTTCCACACGTCGCTTTCGAGCGGTGCGATGTTGAAATCGCCGACGATGAGCGTTGGACGGTCGACCTTGTCGGCCCAGCGGGTCATGCGTTCGAGAAAGTCGAGTTTCTGGCCGAACTTGGGGTTCACCTCGCGGTTCGGCTCGTCGCCGCCTGCAGGTACATAGACATTCTCGACGATCATGCCGTCATGCTCGGGAAGTTCCACGCCCACATGGCGCGCCTCGCCATTGTCCTGCCAGTCATGGCGCGAAAACTCGCGGATCGGCACGCGGCTGACCGTGGCGACGCCGTGGTAGCCCTTCTGGCCATGCACCGCGATATGCTCGTAGCCGAGCGCCTTGAACGCCTCGTAGGGGAACTGGTGCTCCTGGCACTTGATCTCCTGCAGGCAGAGCACGTCGGGCGCCATCTCCTTCAGGAAACGCTCGACGATGGGCATGCGAAGGCGAACGGAATTGATATTCCAGGTAGCGACAGAAACCATGGCGCGGGAGATAGGGCGCGCGGACGCGAGGGTCCACCCGCAACCCACAACAAAAAACCCTCGAGCCGGGGGCATTGGCTCGAGGGTTCCTTGTGAGCGTTCGTCACGCTTGGACGAAGCGGCTTATAGGGCGGAGCAATCAACAGGGGGGAAATTGCCGCCCACCGCTTCGATGCCTTTATTTTTACGCCCGTTTAAATTGCTGCTCAATGAACATTCGGCCTCGGCGAATCGCAATCGCGAAACGCTTCGTCGCCGAGCCGTTTATCCCGGGCGACGAGACGAACGACGCGGGTCACGGAAGGTGAACGCGCTGTCAGCCACCGACACGCCATAACGGTTGTTCGAAAGGCGCACGGTGGTGCGGTGATTCTGCGAATCGAGCGCCACCCAGTGGGTCAGCCTGAGCCCGCCCGGAGCCGAGGCATCGCGGGCGAAAATCAGCGTGATCACGCCGAATTCCGGACGCTTGGGATCGCGCACCTCGATGCTGACCACGTCAGAATGGCTGGTCGGGATGAGTTTGCCGTATTTTTTGACGTCGCGACTCGGGTCGAGCAGCGCGCCGAGCGGCGAATTCTTGATCGGCCAGCGCTGGACCTGGTTCACCTCGTAGTCGATCATATACATCGACTTGCCGTTCGAGACGACGAGGAGCGGCACGCCCTTTTCGTATTCGAAACGGATCTTTCCAGGACGCTTCAGGGTCATGACGCCCGAGACGGCCTGGCCGTTACGATCGGTCTGGACGAAATTGGCGCGCATGGTCGAAATGCCACGCAGGGCCTCGACCGCCTGGTCGAGATCGCCGGTGGCCGCTTCGACGGGGGCAGGGGCTGCGTAGAAGGACGCAGGGACGCCCACGGCCAGCGCAAGCGCGAGGGCCGAGGCAACGGGTCGATTCTTGAAGAGAGACAAGGTGTTCATGCTCCGTGATGTATAGTCGGAGCATTGAACTGTCACTGAACTAAAGGCGTTCCCGCCGTTCAGCTTGGTGTGCGCCGGAGCGAGCCGGCGCCCCGCCAGATCACTTGATCTTGGCTTCCTTGAATTCGACGTGCTTGCGCGCCACCGGGTCGTACTTCTTGAAGACGAACTTTTCGGTGTGGTTGCGCGGATTCTTCTTCGTCACGTAGTAGAAGCCCGTGTCGGCGGTCGAGACGAGCTTGATCTTGACGGTTGCGGGCTTCGCCATGGCGTGTTCCTAAAGATCTTTCTGATGGGCCGGACCCATTGGCGGGCGTGGCCGAAATAATAAGGGCGGCGCGAGCTGCACCGCCGTGTGGCGCGCCCATTGGGTGATTCACGGGGAAAAGTCAAGCGCGAGGAGCGCCGCAAAGCTACCAATCGACCTTGCCGCGGGTCGCCTTCACCTCGCCGCGCGCTTTCTTGGCCTTCAGGCGCTTCACCTTGCCCACGCGATTGACCCGGCTCTTCTTGCGTTTCTTCGGCGGTGTCAGCGCCTCGCCCAGCAGCGCGACCAGCCGTTCGCGCGCCGCTTCGCGATTCTGTTCCTGCGTGCGGTATTCGTTGGCGGTAAGCACGATCTCGCCCGCCTTGGTGAACTTGCTCCCCGCGATCTCCTTCAGCCGTTCGAAGGCATCGGGGGGCATGCCGAGCTGGAACACGTCGACGCGCAGCTGCACGGCAGTGGCGACCTTGTTGACGTTCTGCCCGCCCGGGCCGGAGGAGGCGATGAATTTTTCCTCGGCTATCTCCAGCGCCCGGTCGGCAATTCTACCCATCCGAAAACCCGAGGGCGGCAAAATCGCGCGGCAGTGGCGCGGCGGCCTCGATCGCGGGCTTGGTCTCGCGCGGGACCATCAACCCTGCGGCGTGAAGCATAGTGCGCGGCGCTCCTTTGCCGGCACCGTAGACTGGGTCACCCAGCAGCGGGAGGCCGAGGCCAGCCTCGCAATGGATGCGAATCTGGTGCGTACGGCCGGTTTCGGGCCGGAATTCGAGCAGCGCCTTGCCGTCATGATCCATCAGCTTGCGCCAGTGGGTGACGGAGGGCTTGCCCTTCTTCGCAGCGATCATCCGCCAGCCTTTCCCCGCGCTGCTGATCTTGGAGAGCGACAGTTCGATCGTGCCTTCCTCGCCTTCGGGAATGCCCGCAAGCACGCCGAGATAGCGCTTCTCGACCAACCGGTCCTCGAAAGCCTTGGCGAAGCGTTTGAGCGCCTTGGGGTTGCGCGCCAGCAGCAGGCAGCCGCTGGTGTCGGTGTCGAGCCGGTGCACGGCGGCGGGCGGGCGCTGGAAACCCAGTTTCAGCTGTTCGAAATGGTCTTCGAGGCAGGGGCCGCCACGCTTGGGGCGATCGACCGAAAGGCCGGCGGGCTTGTCGATGACGAGCGCTTCGCCGTCTTCGAAGATGATTGATAGAGGCTGCATTCTGAAATCCGTTCGCCCTGAGCTTGTCGAAGGGCCGTCCTTCTTTTTCATGACCAGCGCTATAGGGAAGTACGGTGCTTCGACAAGCTCAGCACGAACGGAACTCTATTTTTCTATTTTGCAAGCTTCGCCTTCATCAGGCCGCGCAGCGCGTTTCCGAGGAAGAAACCGTCCTCGAGATCGGCAATGTTGAGTTCGGCCTCGCGCGCCTTGCCCTCGTCGAGGAGCGACTGGCGATACACGCCGGGCAAAAGGCCGAGCGTGGCGGGCGGCGTGAGCAATAGGCCATCGCGCTCAACAAAGATACTGGTCACGCAGCCTTCGGTAAGGAGGCCGTCCTCGCGCACGAACAGCGCCTCTTGCGCCCCGGCACGGTGGGCGACGCGCTGGCCGTCCTCGTAAAAGCCGCGGTCGCTGGTCTTGTGGCGCAGGCGCCAGTCGCCCGGATCGACGGGGAGCGGGAGGACGATGCATTGCGCCGGCTCGCCCCAGGCCTCGGGCATCGGACCCGCTTCCAGTGCCACCGCGCCGCTGCGGCTGGCGAGCAGGCGCACGCGGCTGGGGCCTTCGAGCACGAAGCAGCAGGCGTGCATCTGGTTGCGCGCCTCGTGGCGGTCGAAGCTGAAGCCCAATTCGGCGGCGCTTTGCTTCATCCGCGCCAGATGGCTTTCGAGCAGCGGGATGCCCTCCTCGGGCGTGAAGCGCATCGTCTCGATAAGGTCGAATTGCGCCGCGCGGTTCTCGGGCGAGCTTTTGTTGGCGAAGGAGCCTTTCAGCAGCGCCTCGCGCCATTCGGTGCGCGGCTCGCTGTCGGCAACGATTGCTCCGCCCACGCCCAGCACGGCCTTGCCGCGCGCGTTCTCGATCTCGGTCAGGCGCAGCGTGCGGATCGCAACATTGAAGGCTGCATCGCCATCCGTGCCGATCCGCCCGATGGCCCCGCAGTAGGGACCACGCGGCTCGCGCTCGACCTCGTCGATCAGCTCCATCGCGCGGATCTTGGGCGCGCCGGTGATCGACCCGCAGGGGAACAGCGCGCGCACAAGGTCGGTCGCCCCCATCCCTTCGCGCAGCTGCGCGCGCACCACGCTCACCATCTGGTGGACGGTGGGATAGCTTTCGATCGCGAAGGGTTCGTCCACGCGCACGCTGCCCGCCTCGGCCACGCGGGCCAGATCGTTGCGCATGAGGTCGACGATCATGAGGTTCTCGGCCTTGTCCTTGACCGATCCGGCCAGTTCTTCGGCCAGAGCCTTATCCTGGACTTCATCGGCAGCGCGCGGGCGCGTGCCCTTCATCGGCTTGGCCTTGGCCTCGCTTCCTTTCAGCGACACGAACAGTTCGGGCGAAAGGCTCAAGAGCCAGTGCGAGCCGTCGAAGATCACCCCGCCATAGCCCGCCTGCGCCGCCGGTCGCAGCGCCGCGTAGAGACCCAGCGGGTCGCCGGTGAAATTGCCCGCCAGCGGGAAGGTCAAATTCGCCTGGTAGATATCGCCCGCGCGGATCGCTTCCTGCAGGCGCTCGAACGCCTGCTCGTAGCCGCCCGGCGAAAGCTGCGGTTCGAGCGGGCCGACGCTGCCGGGCCCTTGTGCCCGTGCGGATAGCCAAGCGGGCATGGCGTCGGCGGCAATCCGCTCCGGCGCGGCGAACAGGCCGAGCCAGACCAGCGGCCCCGCCCCACCCGTCTTCGCATCGGCAAGCAAAGCAAGCCGGTCCTCCAGCGCAAGGCCTGCTTCGTAAGCGATATAGCCGGCAAGCTCGCCGCCTTGCGCCCTCGCCGCCTCGGCCTCTGCCAGCACGCTGCGCACATCCTCGGGCCGGTGGGCGACAAAGACCTGCTGCGGATTTTCATAGAGCAGCGCATCGGCCGCGCCGCTGCTGCGCGCATCGTCCAGCAAAACGAAGGGAGGTGTGCCCGCCATTGAACCCAAGCATTTACAGTCCTTGCGGCTCAAGTCGAGCGATTGCTTGACCTTAACCTGCGTGACAGGTCACATCGCGGCTCGAATACGACACACGAAAGACACGGGACGGGCAAGGCATGAGCACAATCTTCCTCGGGCTGGGAGCGGATGGCGAGAACCAGCACCTGCGGCTGGACCAGGCCAATCGCCACGGGCTGATCGCAGGCGCGACCGGCACCGGCAAGACGGTCACATTGCAGGGCCTCGCGGAGAGCTTTTCCGCGAATGGCGTCCCCGTGTTCGTCGCCGACGTGAAGGGCGATCTTGCCGGCATTTCCATGGCCGGATCACCGCAGTTCAAGCACGCCGACAAGCTGGAGGGGCGCGCAAAGGAATTGGGCATGGACGACTATGCCTATTCCGATAACGCCGCCGTCTTCTGGGACCTTTACGGCGAAAAAGGCTTCCCGATCCGCACGACGATTTCTGAAATGGGCCCGCTGCTCCTCGCGAGGTTGCTGGACCTCAACGAAACGCAGGAAGGCGTGCTCAACATCGTCTTCCGTTATGCGGACGAGAACAACCTGCTGCTGCTCGACCTCGGCGACCTGCAGGCCATGCTGACCTTCGCCTATGAGAACGCCAAGGACCTCTCGGGCAAATACGGCAATGTTTCGAAGGCCAGCGTCGGCGCGATCCAGCGCCAGTTGCTGAGTTTCGAGAGCCAGGGCGCAGACATGTTCTTCGGCGAGCCGGCGCTGGAGATCGACGATTTTCTTAGCGTGGACGAACAAGGCCGCGGCATCATCAACGTGCTCGCCGCCGACAAGCTGATGCGCAGCCCCAAGCTTTACGCCACCTTCCTGCTCTGGCTGCTCGCCGAACTGTTCGAAACGCTGCCCGAGGTGGGCGATCCGGAAAAGCCGAAGCTGGTGTTCTTCTTCGACGAGGCACACCTCCTCTTCGACGACGCGCCCGAGGCGCTGGAGGACAAGGTCGAGCAGGTCGTGCGCCTGATCCGCTCCAAGGGTGTGGGCGTTTTCTTCGTGACGCAGAATCCGATCGACATTCCCGAAAAGATCGCCGGACAGCTGGGCAACCGTGTTCAGCACGCGCTGCGCGCCTTCACCCCGCGCGACCAGCGGGCGATTCGCGCAGCGGCGGAGACCTTTCGCATCAATCCCGATCTCGATGTCGAAGAGGCGATCACCCAGCTCAAGGTCGGCGAGGCGCTGGTCTCCACGCTCGACGAGGATGGCGCGCCCGGCGTGGTGCAGCGCACGCTGATCAAGCCGCCACATTCGCGCCTCGGCCCGGTGACCGAGAAGGAGCGCAAGATCATCAATTCGGTGAGCGATCTCGACGGCAAGTATGACGACACCGTCGACCGCGAGAGCGCGGAGGAAGTGCTCGCCGCCAAGACCGCCGATGCCGCCGCCACCGCAGCCGAGGTGGAGGCAAAGGGCCGCGAGGAAGTGCGTAAGCGCGAGCGCAAGACGACAAGTATGTGGACCAAGGCGGGCAAGGCCGCGGCGACGGCGGCCGCCGGGTCGCTCAGTTCGGTCGCGGTGGCTGCCGTGCTGGGCAAGAAATCGCGCGCCGATCCGGTCCGCACCGGCCTCAACGCCTTCGTGCGCAATATCGTCGGCGGGTTGATGCGCTAGAGCGGCAGACGCAGTTCCGCGACGAGACCACCTTCGGGGCGGTTGGCGAGGACGAGCCTTCCGCCGTGCTGTTCGGCCACCGCGCGGGCGAGCGTGAGGCCGAGTCCCGCCCCGCCTGTGGCGCGGTTGCGGCTCGCCTCGCCGCGGGTGAAGGGCTCCATCATGTCGGCGATGCGGTCTTCGGGAATGCCTGGGCCGTTGTCCTCGACGCGCAGCACGGCTTCCCACCCCTCCGTCGTGACGACCACCCGCGCATCGCCGCCATAGCGCAGCGCGTTGGAGACGAGGTTGCGCAAACCCCGCTTGAGCCAGGTCAGGTGGACCGGCGCCACTACCCGCGCGGCCTCCAGCGCAACGCTCTCGCCGGTGTCCTCGAATTCCTCGACCACCCCGGCGGCCAGGGCGGCAAGATCGGTGCGCTCGGGCGGCGCGTCGGATTTGCCCACGCGGGCGAGCGCGAGGATCTCGTCGAGCGTCTGCGTAATGTCCTCGATACTGTCGACCATTCGCGCGCGGGCCACTTCGTCGATTACGCCCTCGACCCGTACGCGCAGTGCGGCCAGCGGGGTCTTGAGGTCGTGCCCGATCGCGCCGAGCATGACGTCCTTTTCATCCAGCATCGCACCAATCCGCGCTTCCATCGCGTTATGCGCCGCGATGAGCCGCCGCACATCCTCGGGGCCGGCCTCGTCCATGGGGCGGCCCTTGCCCGGATTGCGCGCGAATTCCTCGGTCTGGCGGGTAAGCTTGGCGAGCGGGCCGGTGATGCGGCGCAGGACCAGCCACAGCACGAAGGAAAGGAGCAGCGTCAGCAAGGCTGCGCGCGCCAGAGGGAATACGGGTCCGAAATGCTCGTGCGGGCGGTAGACCGGCGCGCGCACCACGTCCCAACCGTCATCTTGTCGGACACCGGCAATCGCGATCGTGCGCGGCAGGTCGCGCTCGGTGAGACCACGCCGCCGGGCGAGCCGCTCGAGGAATCGCTGGGCCACGGGATCGTCAGCGACCGCACGCTCGACGAGCCTGATGTCCTCGAATTCACGACCGTTGTCGCGAAGCGTTTCGGCGAGGCGCTGCTCGAGTTCTGGCAGTGGCCGGTCACCAGCAAGCGTCGCGAAAATGTCGGCGCGGGTGAAGTCGGTCCCGGCGAAGCGGCGTCCGCCGCGCCGCGGACCCCGTCTCGATTCCCGCCGCGACTCGTCGAGGGCGGGCCGCGGGCCGGGCTGCAATTCCACGGTGAGCGGCCCTGCCTCGCGCAGTCGCTGGGACGCAACGAGGCGCAGGCTGAGCGTGTTGACGAGCGCCGTTTCGACGCGCTGCTTCTCGATCCGCCAGCCGAGGTAGCCGTTGACGCCCTGCACGAGGAAGAGCGTCAGCGCGATGGCCAGAGTGACCTGTCCGAGCAGGCTCTTGGGGATGAAGCGCCTCATCCTTCGTCCGTGGGCACGCGCGTCACATCGGCCCCGAAACGGTAGCCCCCGCCGCGCACGGTCTGGATGAAGTGCGGGTCACGGCTGTCGGCCTCGATCTTGCGGCGCAGGCGGCTGACCTGGTTGTCGACCGCGCGGTCGAACAATTGCGCCTCGCGGCCCTGCACCATGTCGAGCAACCGGTCCCGGTCGAGCACCTGCCGCGGATGATCGCAAAAGGCGCGCAGCATGCGGAATTCGGCGGTCGAGATCGGCACCAAGGCACCCTCGGGATCGGTCAGGCGGCGTTTGAGCGGATCGAGCGTCCAGCCCTCGAAACGATAGGCCATGTCCTCGGCTAGCGCTTCGGCCGCGCGGTCGGCCCGGCGCAGGACCGAGCGGATGCGCGCGACCAGTTCGCGCGGTTCGAAGGGCTTGGTGACATAATCATCGGCGCCGATCTCCAGCCCGATGATGCGATCCATTGCCTCGCCCTTCGCAGTGAGCAGGATGACGGGCAAGTGCCGCGCTTCGACGAGGTGACGGCACAGCGAGAGCCCGTCCTCGCCCGGCATCATGATATCGAGCAGGACGAGATCGGGCGTTTCGGAGCCGAGCAGGCTGCGCGCAGCCGCCGCGCTCTCGGCCTCGCGCACGACGAACCCCTGGCCGGTGAGATACTCGGCCAGGGGTTCGCGCAGGCTCGGCTCGTCATCGACGAGGAGGAGTGTGGTGGGCGCGGTGTCGTTCATTGCCTCGCCGCGCCTACCGTTGCCGGGTCGCAAACCGCAAGCGGCTTACTGGCCGCGCGCTTCACGCTGCGCACGCATTTCGGCGCGCATTACCTTGTGGCGGGCCTCCATTTCTTCCGTGGTCACCGTACCGTCGCCATTGGTGTCGGTCTTGGCGAACTGCTGGGCAATCGCGGCGTCGAACTCGGCGCGGGTCACGGCCTTGTCGCCATTCGCATCGGCGTAGCGGAGCATGTGCATGCCACCGCCGCGATGCCCGCGCTTGCCGCCGCGGCGACCTTCATGGCCGCGGTGACCGCGCTCGCCGCGCGCTTCGTGCATGGCCTGCATCTCGTCCTGGCTGAGCCCGCCGGAATTGTCGGTATCGGCGCTAGCGAAACGCTCTGCCATGCGGGCCTCGCGCTTTTCGCCGCGAGCCTCGCGGCGTTCTTCACGGCGTTCCATGCGCGCTTCGTGCATTGCCTTCATCTCGGCCTGCGTGACTTCGCCGTCGCCATCCGTATCGGCCTTGGCAAACATCGCCATGTGACGCGCAGCGCGGTCTTCGGCGTTGACCACACCATCGCCATTGGCGTCCATCTTCGTGAACATTTCGGCGGCGTGGGCGGTCATTTCCGCCGCGGTGATCACGCCGTCGCCATCGGCGTCGGGCGAAGGCTTGCCGCCATGATTGTGCGCGAGGGCAACACTGCCCGTCAGCGCAAGTGCGGCGGCGGAAAGGGTAAGAACGGTCTTTTTCATCTCGGTGTCTCCAAAGTGTCTGGAGAGCTGCGACGGTCCGTCGGGAGGGAGGGGGAAAACAGGATCATCCCGCCGCAGCTCATGAAACCGGTTCTACCGATCCAATGTCGCAGCTTTATGCCGCGATCACAGAGAATTGTAACGGAGTGTCGCGAGTCACGCGCGCCGTTCATCCGCGCGCAAGCGCTCCGGCCTAGCCGACCTTGTCCATCAGGAAGGCGTTGAGCTTGTTGCCATCGGGATCGCGGAAATAGGCGGCGTAGAAGACCATGCCGTTCGCGTCCGGCTCGCCGCGGGGGCCGGGCTCGCCTTCGTCGCTGCCGCCATGCGCGAGCGCGATTTCGTGGAGCTTTTGCACCTGTTCGCGGTCCTTTGCCTCGAAAGCGACCATGGTGCCGTTGCCCACCGTCGCGGTCTCGCCATTGAAGGGCTTGGTCGCCGCAATGCCGGGCGCGCCGCCCATGTCGCCCCAAGCGATGAAGGTCTCGAATTCCATCATCCGCCCGACCCCGAGTTCGGCCGCGATCGCGTCATAGAACTTCGCTGCCCGCTCGAGGTCGTTGGTGCCTACCGTAACGTATCCGATCATCTGCCTTGCTCCTTCACTGAACGACTCGCGCCGGCGGAACATTACGGGAACATGCGGTATCCTACAACCAGCTTCAGAGCGGTGCGCATTCGCGTGTCAGCCAAGCGAGGTCCTCGCCTTCGAGCTGCGGTGCGAGGATTTCGCGCGTCTTCGCGTGATAGCTGTTCCACCACTCGATCTCGCGAGCGGTGAGGAGGTCCTTGTCCACCAGCCTGCGGTCGAGCGGGACGTGGGTGAGCGTTTCGAAGGTGAGGTATTTGCCCTCGCTCCCCTCTATCTTGGCATCGACCACCAGCACGAGGTTCTCGATCCGGATGCCGAATTCGCCCGGCTTGTAATAGCCCGGCTCGTTCGAAAGGATCATGCCTTCCTGCAGCGGAGTTTCGGTGCCGGGGAAGGCGCCGCCGGGCTTGGAGATGCGCTGCGGGCCTTCGTGGACCGAGAGATAGCTGCCGACGCCGTGGCCGGTGCCGTGACCATAGTCGACGCCCGCCTGCCACAGGTGCATGCGTGCCAGCGCGTCGAGCGCGCCGCCGCTGGTCTTGTCAGGGAAGCGCGCGAGGTCGAGCTCGATATGGCCCTTCAGGACGCGCGTGTTGCGGTCGATCATCTCGGCCGTCGGCTCGCCCGGGCCGACCCATACGGTGCGCGTTATGTCGGTCGTGCCGTCGGGATACTGACCGCCGCTGTCGCACAGATAGATGCTGGAGGGAGGGATCGGGATATTGCTGTCCTCGTCCACCTTGTAATGCGGCAGGGCCGCATGGTGCGCAGCCGCGCTGATGGTGTCGAAGCTGGAGTCCTTCATGTCCGGGCTGAGGCCGCGGAATTCGCGCAGTTTGGCCGCTGCAGTCAGTTCGTCGATCGTGCCGGAAGGAGCGTTCTCCTCGATCCAGCGGAGGTATTTGACCATGGCTGCGCCGTCGCGCGCCTGCGCATCGCGATGCCCCTGCTGTTCGGCCGGGTTCTTGATCGCCTTGGGCAGGACCGCCGGATCGGCATCGCGCACAACCGTCGCCCCACCCTGCTCGAGTGCGTGAAAGATGCCCGCCACCGCGTGCTTGGGATCGACCGCGATGGTCTTGCCCTTGAGATCCGCCAGCGCCGGTTCGAACTCGGCACGGTCGCGCACACGCACGGCGTTGCCGAAATGCTGGGTGAGTTCGGGCGTGACCTTTTCCGGCGCGATGAAGAGCTCCGCGGTCCCATCCGCATGGGCGAGCACGTAGGAGAGCGCGACAGGCGTGTTGTCGACGTCCTTGCCGCGCATGTTCAGCACCCACGCCACCGAATCGAGGGCGGTGATGACGGTGGCGTCATAGCCTTCCTGCTTCAGCCAGTCGGCAATCTCGGCGCGCTTGTCGGCGCTGGAGCGACCGGCGAACTTGTCGTCATGGGGCACGGCGACGGCCTTGGAAGGCTCGGGGCGGTCGGCCCAGACCGCATCGATGGGATTGCCGTCGACCGGCACCAGCTCAATGCCCTTCTTGGCGAAAAGCTTGGTCGCCTCTTCCGCCCATTCGACGCCATGGAGCCAGGCGTCATAGCCTATTTTCGCGCCCTTCCCCGCGTGCTCGGCCAGCCATTTCGCGGGCGAGGTCGCGGGCACGTCCTCGTAATCGAACAGCTTGCCGTCGACCTGCTCGCGCACTTGCACGGTGTAGCGGCCATCGGTGAACATCGCCGCCTTGTCCTTCAGCACCGCGGCGCTGCCCGCGCTGCCGCCGAAGCCGGTCAGCCAGTGGAGCCGCTGGGCATAGGAGCCGACATATTCGCTCATATGCTCGTCGGAAATGGGGATGACGAAGCCGTCGAGCCCGCGCTTTTCGAGTTCGGTGCGCAGGGCGTCGAGACGGGCTTCATGGGTTTGCATCAGCATGGGCGGAAAATCCTTTCATCGGGGCCGCTCGGCATTTGGGCGATGCGGCGCTTGCCGGGACGCCGGGTCCCGCATAATCACCCCTCCTCAATAGGAGCTTGCGGCCGCTCTTTCCAGCTTTGTGCCGCCCAAGAAGGGATCGCCCGTGACTTTCATTCGACTGGCCGCATGCCTATCTGCCGCATCGCTGGCGCTTGGCGCGCCATCCCATGCCCAGAAAACCGAAGGGACATCCGTGACTGCACCGACCTCGCCGCCGATCGCCGAGAAGCGCGACCATTCCTATTCGCACCACGGAATAACGATTGCCGATCCCTATCACTGGATGAAGGACCAGAGCTATCCGACCATCGACGACGAGGACGTGCTCGAACACCTGAAAGCCGAGAACGCCTGGTTCGAAGCGCGCATGGAGCCGCAGCAGGCGCTGGTCGACGAGCTCTACGAAGAAATGAAGGCGCGGGTGAAGCAGGACGATTCCACCGTCCCGCAAAAGGATGGCGACTGGCTCTACTGGTCCGAATTTTCCGAAGGGCAGGAATACCGCAAATACTACCGCCGCCCGGTCGCAGGCGGCGAGGCCCAGCTGATCCTCGACGAAAACGCGCTGGCCGAAGGGCATGAATACTTTCGTCTCGGCGCGTTCTCCGTGTCGAAGAACGGGCGCTATCTCGCTTTTTCGAGCGATACCAACGGCTCGGAGCGTTTCACCGCGCGGTTCAAGGATCTCGAAACGGGCGAGATGCTGCCCGACGAGATTCCCGGCACGCTGACCGGCCTCACCTGGGTGATGGACGACAAGGCGGTGGTCTACGGCCTCGCCAACGAGCAATGGCGCGTCCACGATGCGACGCTGCACGTCCTCGGCACGAGTGTGTCGGAGGATGTCGAACTCTATCGCGAGACCGAGAACGACGGCTTCCGCGTCGGCGCCGGCCTCTCGGCGCAAGAAGACTGGCTGGTCATCGCCGTCGGCGACAGCGAGACGAGCGAAGTGCGCCTCGTGCGCGCCGACGATCCGACCGGCGAGCAGATCCTCGTCGCTCCCCGCCAGACGGGCCGCGAATACGATGTCGATCTGCGCGACGGCACGCTCTACATCCACACCAACGACGATCACGTGAACTTCCGTCTCGCCACGGCGAGCCTCGACAAGCCCGGCGAATGGACCACGCTGATCGCCGGATCGGACGAATTCTATCTCTCCGACTTCGAGCTGTTCAAGGATTTCTACGTCACCGAAGGCCGCCTGCGCGGATTGGACCAGATCCAACTGCGCAGCTACGCCGACCCCAATCTCGTGAAGCCCGTTGCCTTCACCGAGGCGAGCTTTTCGACCGGCCTTGCGAACAATCCCGAATACGACACGCAGAAGCTGCGTCTCGCCTATGAAAGCATGGTCACGCCGGATTCGGTTTACGACTACCATGTCGCGACCGGCGAACTGGAACTGCTCAAGCAGCAGGAGATCCCGAGCGGCTACGACGCGAATCTCTACACGGTCGAGCGCATCGAGATCGCCGCGCGCGACGGGACCATGGTCCCGGTCTCCATTGTTAGCCGCAAGGACCGCGCGGCGGGCGGTCCACTCCATCTCTACGCCTATGGCGCTTACGGCTTCGCCTATCCGCCCAATTTCTCGACCACGCGCCTCAGCCTCGTCGATCGCGGCTTCGCCTTCGCCATCGCGCATATTCGCGGCGGCGACGATCTGGGCCGCAACTGGTACCTGCAGGGCAAATTGAACGAGCGGACTAACACCTTCAACGATTTCGTCGATGTCGCGAAGGGCCTGATCGCCAAGGGCTACACCACGCAGGGCAAGATCAGCGCCAGCGGCGGGTCTGCCGGCGGAGAGCTGATGGGCGTCGTGCTCAACACTAACCCCGAGCTTTGGGGGGCGGTGGTGGCGCATGTGCCCTTCGTCGACGTGCTCAACACCATGCTCGACAAGGATTTGCCGCTCACGCCGGGCGAATGGCCGGAATGGGGCAACCCGATCGAGAGCAAGCAGGCCTTCGCCTACATCCTCTCCTACAGCCCCTACGATCAGGTGGTGGCGCAGGACTATCCGCCGATGCTGGTAACCGCCGGCCTCAACGATCCCCGCGTTACCTATTGGGAGCCCGCAAAATGGGTCGCCAAGCTGCGCGAGCTGAAGACCGACGATCACGAACTGCTGCTCAAGACCAATATGGGCGCAGGCCACGGCGGCAAGTCGGGCCGTTTCGCCTCGATATACGAAGTCGCCGAGGAATACGCCTTCATCCTGTGGCAGATGGGCCTGACCGAGTGAGCGCAAGCTTTACGCAAGACTTCACTGCCAAGCACGAGCACATCGACGAGCTCGGGCACGTCAACAACACGGTTTGGGTCCGCTGGATCCAGGACCTTGCCACCGCGCATTGGGCAGATACGGCACGACCCGAGGATGCCGAGCGGTTCTTCTGGGTCGTGACCCGCCACGAGATCGATTATCGCGGCAATGTCTCCGAGGGCGAGACGGTCACCGGCGAAACATGGATAGAAGGGGAGCCGCGCGGCGCCACCTCGATCCGGCGGGTCGATTTCCGTAACGCGGCGGGCAAGGTCATCGTCTCGGCGGCCACGACGTGGGCCATGCTCGACCGGGAAAGCCAGCGGCTGGTCCGCGTGCGCGAGGACGTGCTCGCGCCGTTTCGCGCCTAAGCGGCGGCGCGGACGTTGCCGGGTTTGCCGACCGGGTCGTCGAGCTTGCCGAAATGGGCCTGGTTCCGCCCGGCGCATTTCGCTGCATAGAGCAGCTGGTCCGCGCGTGCGTAGAGCGTCGGGAAGTCGATCCGCTCGCCTTCCTCCAGGTCTCCGAAATCGACGAAGCCCATACTCGCCGTCACAGGCCGGTGAAGCTCGTCGACTTCGGCCATGATCCGCGCGGTCACGGCCTTGCGGCGCTGTTCGGCGTGGTCGGCAACATCTTCGCCGCGCAGGAGCAGGATGAATTCTTCCCCGCCAATACGGAAAGCGGCCAGGTCGCTGTCGTCGCCGGGGCTCAGCGCCCAGGCGGCGCTGCGGATCACGCGGTCGCCTACAGGATGGCCATGAATGTCGTTGATCAATTTGAAGTGGTCGAGGTCGACGACGGCCATTGCGTGGAAACCCTGCTCGACAAGCTCGGGATAATGCACCTCCAGCGCGCGGCGGTTGCGCAGGCCAGTGAGATCGTCGAGCTCGCTCAGGGTCTCGAGGTCGCGGGCCGCCGTTACGGCGCGGTCGCGCTCGCGCCGGATGCTCATGAAGCGATCGGCCACGGCGAGCGCGGTCGCCACCACCTCGAACAGGAGGGCAAGGTTCTGCGGCCAGGTCTCGTCGAAATTGTAAAGGCCCGGTACGAAATACACGCCCACCGCCTGCACCAGCACGACGAGGAACAGCGGCGCGATCCCGAAACCGAGATAGGGCGCCATCCGGCTCCCCTGACGGCGCGCCAGAACCAGCAGGTAGAAATAGGCCGCAAACACGCCGACGAGCACGCCGAAGTAAAAGTGGTCGACCCATTCGCCGAAGAATTCGATCGCAAAGACCGTGGCGACGCCGTTCGCGATGACGGCGATCGGCATGACGAGCAGCCAACGGCGATAGCGACGCGGAAGCCGACCGTCCTCGATGAAGTGGTAGGCGAACAGGAAAGTAGCCGCGACCATCACGTCCAGGCTGAGGTAGGTAACCGTCATCTCGGTGTCGAAGGACATGGGCCACACCATCGGCAGCAGGCCGGAAACCGCCGCCGTCTGCACCACCGCCATCAGGCAGAACAGCGCGTGGTAGAGCGGAAAGGATTCTCGCAGGGCCCGGAAGAAGACGAGGTCGAAGATTACCGGCGCAAGCAGGAGGCCGCACAGCAGCGCCGCCATGATGTGGATCCATCCTGCTATCACCGGAAGGGTGGGTTTCTCGACCAGCTTCGCGTTGACGAAGACTTCGGGAAACCAGCCGCCTTCGTGGATCATGACGACCGAGGTGAGCGTACCGCCCGGATCGGGAAGGGCGACCATTGCCTTGAGGCTCGAGGCGCCGAAATTGATCTCGTCGAAGGCGAAGCTGCGCCGAACGCGATGGCCCGCCTCGTTTTCCACTATCACGGTGAGGGTTTCGAACTGCTGCCGGTCGAACTCGGCAAATTTCGGCGCATCGCTGTCAGCGCGTGCGCCGGTCAGGTCATGCCGGATGATGTGCCGTTCGGCCTCCCATTCGAAGGTCTCGCCTTCGCACGTCCATGCGCCCGACTTTGCAAGCGCGGCATCGTAATCGACAGCCTTGGATACCGAGGCGTGGCAGACGGAACCCGGCGCGAAAGTGTTCTGGGCAACAGCCTGAAACGGGACGACAAGAAAGCTCGCGCAAAGCACGAACAAAGCCGCCACATACCGGCAGGCATGCAGTGGCCGGGTGAAACGGTCCCATCCCATCGCGCGCGTCTATAGCGCAGCAAACGTAAAAGGCGCGTTAAACTTTACGACGCCGGGAAGTCGGGCGTTCAGCCGCCCAGCACATCCGCCACCGGGCGATAATCATAACCCAGTTCGCGCGCCACCGCTTCGTACGTGATCTCGCCCTTGTGGACGTTGAGGCCCTCAGCGAGGTGCGGATCGGCGGCCAGCGCGTCCTTCCAGCCCATGCGCGCGATGCGCAAAGCGTGCGGCAGGGTCACGTTGTTAAGCGCATAAGTGCTGGTGCGCGCCACAGCGCCCGGCATGTTGGCGACACAGTAATGCACGATGTCGTCGACCACATAGGTGGGTTCGGCATGGGTGGTCGGACGCGAGGTCTCGAAGCAGCCGCCCTGGTCGATTGCGACATCGACGAGCACGGCGCCCTTCTGCATGTCCTTGAGCATTTCGCGCGTGACGAGCTTGGGCGCCGCCGCGCCCGGGATCAGAACCGCGCCGATCACAAGGTCTGCGCCGCACACGGCGTCATAGAGGTTCGCCTGGTTCGAGAACCGCGTGGAGGCGCGGCTCTCGAAATGCGTGCCGACCTTTTCCAGCACTTCGGGATCACGGTCGAGGATGGTGACGTCCGCGCCAAGTCCTGCGGCCATCTGCGCCGCGTTGAAGCCGACGACACCGCCGCCGATCACCACGACCTTACCCGGCATCACGCCCGGCACGCCGCCGAGCAGGACGCCGCGACCGCCATGCGCCTTTTCAAGCGCAGTCGCGCCGGCCTGCACGCTCATGCGGCCCGCCACCTGGCTCATGGGCTTCAGAAGCGGCAACTGGCCGCGCGGGCCGGTGACGGTCTCATAAGCGATGGCCGTCACGCCGCTCTCGACGAGATCCTTCGTCTGCGGCGCATCGGGCGCAAGGTGCAGGTAGGTGTAGAGGATCTGGCCTTCGCGCAGCTTCTTGCGCTCGACTTCCTGCGGTTCCTTGACCTTCACCACCATCTCGCACTCGGCGAAGATCTCGTCCGGCGTATCGACGATCTTCGCGCCGGCTGCGACATACTGGTCGTCGGTCGCATCGATGCCGCATCCGGCCTGCGTTTCGATCCAGACTTCGTTGCCCTGGCTGATCAGTTCCTTCGCGCTTTCCGGCGTGAGGCCGACGCGATATTCGTGGTTCTTGATTTCCTTGGGACAACCGATGCGCATGATGCGTAACTCCTTCTCTGCGGAAGGCCGTTACAAGTGAAACTTTCGCCTCGCAAGCGCTGCAGGGGGCTGCGCAAGCTTATTGCGGCAAGCTGGCCCAGCCGATCGCAATCCGGTCCTGATCGACGCTCTCGACTTGCGCAATCTCGATCCCCGCAGCGCGGAGGCGCGTTGCGAGCGCTGCCGTCTGCTCTTCGGGTCCGCGCAGGACAAGCGGCAAGCCGATTCGCCGGGCCGCCCATGTCGTGGTGACCTCGGCAGCGGCGCCGGCTTCGTCGGGCCCGTCTTCGCCCAAGGAGATGGCGGGAAGCGGTTGCGCAGGCGGACGCAGGTTGACGGTCCAGCCGGGCGTATCGCCCCCCACACGCCTTTCAAGCTCGCGATAGCCTTCGAGCGACAGGCCCGGCAGCGGGCGCGCGGTGGCGCTGACGCGGCGCGTGTCGCGATCGAGCAGGACTTCGCCGCGTTCGACCCCGGCAGCCATGACCATGCGCGAGACCATGGCGGCGATCTGCCGCTCGGTCGCCGCGGCCTGTTCGGCGGCGCGGGCGCGGGCAAGCTCGGCCTGCTCGGCTGCGCCGGGATTGGCGCCGACGCGGAACTGTTCCACCCGTACGGTGACGTCGCGGCCCAGCCTTTCCTTCAGATCGGCCGTAATGTCGGCGTTGGCGCTGGTGTCGAAATCCGGCGTAAAGACGGTCGCTGTGATGGCCAGCGGTTCGCTGTCCCAGTCGATCGCCTGCTCGCTTATCCGCGCTCGCTCGCCGAATTCGGACTGGATGGCGTTCTTGACGATCCGCTGCGAATTCGTTTCCCACGCGATCTGGCGCAGCGAGAGGCCGAGCGGGATCGCCAGCGCGGTGAAGATGAAGAAGATACCCACGTTCTGGAACCAGCCCTGACGGCTCGAGAGCGTGGTGCGGAAACCATAGAGGCGCGCCATGATCGTGGCGGTCAGCGCGATGGTCAGGAAGTTGGTGAAGAAGAGGCCGAAGGCGCCGAAAAAGACCGTCCAGTTGAGCGTGGCAAGGCCGAAACCGACCACGGCGAGCGGCGGCATCAAGGCGGTCGCGATGGCCACGCCGACGATGCTCCCTTCGCGCCCACGGATCATGGCGTAGGAGCCGGCGATGGAGGAGAAGAGCGCGACCATCAGGTCGAACAGGTTCGGCCGCGTGCGGGCTGCGATTTCCTCGGTCACCGTCTGCAAGGGCGAAACCAGCACGATCAGCGCGGAGAAGAGCACCGCGGCCACGCTGCCCAGCGCAAGCGACTTGGCGCTGATCTTGAGCCATTTCTGCTTGCCGGTGGCGAGCGCGAATCCGACGCCGAGAATCGGGCTCATCAGCGGCGAGAGGAGCATGGCCCCGATAACAACTGCCGGCGACGAGAGCAGCAGGCCGAGGATTGCGATGCCTGCCGACATCATCGTCATCAGCATGTAGCGCGGCGTCGTCGGACACTCGGTCGCAATCTTGGCGACGACTTCCTTGTGATCGACCCCGGCGCGCACATGGTCGCGCCAGTAGCGGCGGAAGGGCGCGATAGCTCGGCCGACGGGTGAGAAAACCCAACGCGCGGCGCGTTCGGCCTCTTCGTCGGCGGGAAGGTCTGCAGTCGTCGTCGCGGTCATTCCCGCCCCTTAAATCGGGTTTCCGTCCTGGTCGCGGTAAATCTCGCGGCGGCCGACGTGGTTGGCGGGGCCGACAAGGCCTTCGCTTTCCATGCGTTCGATCCACTTGGCGGCGGTGTTGTAGCCCACACCCATCTGGCGCTGGAGCCAGCTGCCGGACGCCTTCTGGTTCTCGATCACGATCTGGCAGGCCTGGCGGTACTTGCGCTCTTCGGGATTGTCGGAAGCGGTGAACTCGTCCTCGAAATTGAAGCCGCCGTCTTCGGGTTCCTCGGTCACGGCGTCGACGTAATCGGGCTTGCCCTGTTCGCGCCAGTGATCGGCCACGCGCTCGACTTCCTCGTCGGCCACGAAAGGACCATGGACGCGGACCATGGCGCCGGTGTTGGGCTTGTAGAGCATATCGCCCTTGCCCAAGAGCTGCTCGGCGCCCTGTTCGCCCAGGATCGTGCGGCTGTCGATGCGGCTCGTGACCTTGAAGCTGATACGGGTGGGGAGGTTGGCCTTGATGACGCCGGTGATGACATCGACCGAGGGCCGCTGTGTCGCCATGATGAGGTGGATGCCCGCCGCGCGGCTCTTTTGCGACAGGCGCTGGATCAGCACCTCGATTTCCTTGCCGACGGTGACCATCAGGTCGGCCAGCTCGTCAACAATGAGGACGATCAGAGGCAGCGGTTCGTAATCGAGCTGCTCTTCCTCGTACAATTCCTCCCCGGTCTCGGGATCGAAACCCGTCTGCACGCGGCGGCCAAGCGGCTTGCCCTTCTCGATCGCCTTTTTCACCTTCTCGTTGAAGCCCGCGATGTTGCGCGAGTTCACGCTCGACATCATGCGATAGCGCTTCTCCATCTCCTCGACCGCCCATTTGAGCGCACGGACCGACTTGGCCGGTTCCGTCACCACGGGGCTGAGGAGATGCGGGATGTCGTCGTAGGTCTTCAGCTCGAGGACCTTGGGATCGATCAGGATCAGGCGGCACTCTTCGGGCGTGAAGCGGTAGAGCAGCGACAGGAGGATCGCGTTGAGCCCAACCGACTTGCCCGAACCGGTCGTGCCGGCAACGAGCAAATGCGGCATGGCGGCAAGGTCGGCAATGATCGGCTCGCCTGCAATGTCCTTGCCCAAGATCATCGGCAGACTGCCGCCATGGTCGACGAAGGCGCTGGAGGTCGCCAGTTCCTTGTAGCTGACCATCTGGCGGTCGGCGTTGGGCAATTCGATGCCGATCACGGTCTTGCCCGGAATGGGCGAAACGCGCGCGCTGATGGCGCTCATGTTGCGGGCGATATCTTCGGCAAGGCCGACGACGCGGCTGGCCTTGATGCCGGGCGCGGGTTCCAGCTCGTACATGGTGACGACGGGGCCTGCGCGAACGGCGGTAATCTCGCCCTTCACGTTGAAATCGTCGAGCACGTTTTCGAGCAGGCGCGCGTTGCGCTCGAGCGCGATCTTGTCGAGCTTGGCCGCCTTCTGCTCGGGTTGGTCGTCAAGCAGGTCGGTGCTGGGCAGCTGGAAATTGGCGAACATGTCGCGCTGCTTGGGCTTGGCCGGGGCCGAACGAGCGGGTGCCGCCACCGGATCGGCGATCTCGGGCGAGCGACGCTGAGGGCGCTCGGGCGTGTCCTCGTCTTCGTTGTCGTCGTCTTCCAGCGTGGGGCGCTTGGCGCGCTTCTGCTTCCTGGGCGCGAGCGGCAGGTCGATATCGGACAGCTGCGGGCGGCGCTTGAGGATTTCGGGAAGCGTGAAGAATTGCGCCCAGTCGAGCGCGAAGACCTTGGTCACCAGCGCCAGCCCACCGCCAAGCGCAACGAGCCCGAATGCCGCGAGAACCCAGCCGGAGAAGCCGCCGCCAAAGCGGGTCGCGACCGCCTCGATCCCGCCAGCGCCGAGCAGGCCTGCCAGACCGCCCGCGCCAGCCGGGAAGGGGCCGGGGTTCTCGTCGAACAACAGGGAGACGACCGTTCCCAGCAGCAGCATGGCGAGCATCAGGAGAGCGAAAGGACTCCACCACTTGCCGGGCGTCTCTTCTTCGTCGGGATCCTCGACACCGGTCCACAGCCGGCGCGCGGAAATCCAGAGCAGCGGCAAGAGGAGCAGCGCGGGCAGGCCGAACACGAAATAGGCACGCTCGGCCGCCCAGGCCCCGCTTGCGCCCATCCAGTTGGCGATGGTGTTGCCGGAGGCTGCGGTGGAGGTGCTGGGATCGGTCTGCGTGTAGCTGGCCAAAGCAAGCGCAAGGAACAGCAGGAGGGCGAAGAGCGCGCCCGCCCCTGCCATATGCGTCGCGCGCCGCAGCGAGCGGCGAAAAGCCGCCCGCCAATCGGGTTTGGCGCCTGCGCGCGTGGCCATTCGATAATTCCCTTCTTCCGTCTGGAGGTCAGTATGAGTCTTCGGGGAGTCCGAGGTCAAGCGCCGTTCGGCGAAGCGAGTCCGTCGATCGCCCCCCAACGCGGCCAGTCGAGTTCCTCCGCGCGCATTCGGGTCATGCCGCCCAATGCGATCACGGGGACCGGCGATTGCTGCGCCAGGACGCGAAAGCCCATGACACCGAGCGTTGCTGCGCCCGGATGCGAACGGGTGGGGAAGACAGGCGAGAGGAATATGCCGTCTGCCCCGGTAGCAAGCGCGGCTTCGATCTCGTCGCCATTATGGGCGGTTGCGAGTTTCAGCCCTGCACCCCAGCATGCCGGCCGGCCGTAGTGGCCATCCACACCCCAGTCGCCCGGCCCGGAGAGGATCACGACGTGGCCGCAGCTGCGCGCACGGGCGGCCAGCGCCTCGAACCGTTCGCGCCGGGCGGCTTCGGGCAGGTGGTAGTGCCGGAAGACGAAGCCTGATCCCTGCGGCAGGTCATGCAGCGCCACCTCCAGTCCCGCGTCGTTGCGCGCGTCGGAGAGCAGCCACAGCAAGGGAAGGGTCTGGCGATTGGTCACGCTTGCGCTATAGCGCGCCGCCATGGAAAAGGCAGGCTCTCCGCTCGAACAGGTCCGCAGCTCTATCGCGCAGGCGTGCAAGCGTGCGCGGCGCGAGCCCGGCGACATTACTCTGGTGGCCGTGAGCAAACGACACACGGCCGCGACGATCGAACCCCTCCTCATCGAGGGCCACCGCCATTTCGGCGAGAACCGCGTGCAGGAAGCAGCGGAAAAATGGCCGGCGCTGCGCGAAGCCCACCCGGCGGTGCAATTGCATCTCGTTGGCCAGCTGCAATCGAACAAGGCCGAGGAGGCCGCCGCGCTGTTCGATGTCATCCATTCGCTCGACCGTCCGAGCCTCGTGAAGGCGCTCGCCAAGGCCTTCGACAAGACCGGCCGCCGCGTTCCGTGTTTCGTGCAAGTCGATGTCGGCGACGAACCGCAGAAGGGTGGCTGCCCGGTGAGCGACCTGCCCGCGCTGCTCACGCAGGCCCGCGAGTCCGATATCCCGCTCGCCGGCCTCATGTGCCTGCCGCCCGCCGAGATCGAACCCGCGCCCTTCTTCGCTTTCCTCGACAAGCTGGCCCGCGACCATGGCCTGGAAGGCCGGAGCATGGGCATGAGCGGCGACTATGAGACCGCGATCATGCTTGGCGCGACGCATGTCCGCGTGGGGACGGCGCTGTTCGGCGAACGCCCCAGCTGAGCGTCGAATCGTTCGATCTGCGAAGCGATGACACAAAAAAGGGGCACCCGCAGGCGCCCCTTTTCTTTTGTGTTGTGATGTGCGCGATCAGAACTCGGCGCGCACCGTGACGCCGTAGGTCCGCGGCTCGGCGAGGAAGGCCGAGTAGGTCTGCTGCGGCGCGATGAACGGCGTGTTGAAGGCCACCTGCGTGTAGTCGGTGTCGAACGCGTTCTGTACCCAGCCCTCGATCGCGAAACGGTCCGCGATGTTGGTGAGGCCGATGCGCCCGTTTACGACCACGAAGCTGTCCTGCTCCTTGCCGTAGAGAAGGTCCGAACCGGTGTTGTAGTCGCCGGTCATGCGGGCGTTGACGAAGAGCAGGCCCTTCATGCCCGAACCGCCGATATCCGGCGTCCAGGTGAAGGACGTCGTGCCAACCCAGGCCGGCGCGTTCGACAGATTGTCGCCCGGCAGCAGGCGGAGCGCCGGATCGAGCGGAGCGCCTTCGTCGCTGCCCACGAGATTGTCCGCGTAACGCGTATTGGCGTGCGTGATGCCCAGCGTCATGTTGACGTTGCGCGTCGGGCTCAGCGAGGCTTCGAACTCGAAGCCTTCCGAAACCACGCCCGGCGTCACATCGCCCGCATCGCATGCGCCGGTGGTGGCGCTCGCATCGCGGTCACCGCCGTTCAGGTCGGTGTCGCAACCGTTGATGTTCTGCACGAGGAAGACCGAACCGTTGAAAGTGTTCAGCTGGAAATTGCTGAACTCCTGGCGGAACGCGGTCAGGCCGAGGCTCCACTGGCGGTTCGAATACTTCATCCCGATTTCGTAGGCGTCGACTGTTTCCTCGTCGA
Source organism: Qipengyuania aurantiaca (assembly GCF_019711375.1). Lineage (NCBI taxonomy): Bacteria > Pseudomonadati > Pseudomonadota > Alphaproteobacteria > Sphingomonadales > Erythrobacteraceae > Qipengyuania > Qipengyuania aurantiaca. Next base: position 1,373,046 of record NZ_CP081295.1, on the reverse strand, counting down.
ACTGCAGCGTCGCCGGGTCGATGTTGGCCACGTTGAAGGTGACCGGATTGCCGAGCGCCGAGCGGTCGAGGTTGAAACCGCCAGCCTTGTAGCCGCGCGAGTAGGACGCATAGACCATGAGGTCGTCGACCGGCTTGTAGCTGAGGATGGCCGTCCCGGTGAATTCGTCCTCGTCACGGCTGTCGGCGATCGAAACTCCGTCGAGCTCCGAGGTCGAGTTGCCCTGGCAGGACAGCGCGATGATCCCGCCCGCAAGACCCGCCAGCGGCGTCGCCAGCAGGGGAGACACCAGCGCCCGGTTGGTCGGGCAGATGTCGTTGTCGTTCGAGAAGGTCGCGTCGAAATCCTTGGTTTCGCTGGTGTAGCGAAGGCCAAGGGTCAGATCGAGGCGGTCGGTGATGTGGATGATATTGTGCGTGAAGACGGCGAAGTTTTCGCTCGTCTGGTTGTACTGGTCACCGGTTCCGCCGACGTCGCTGACGAGAGCGAGATTGTCGAGGCCTGCGAGAACGAGCGGGGTCGCCGGACCGAATGCCGGATCGCCCACGGTCCCATCGAGGAAGGCGCGTGCCGGACCAAGGCAGTCGTCTGCACCGGGCGCGAGCAGCGCCGGGTTGACGGCGATGACAAGACGGCAGTTTACGAAACGACCGTAATCCTCGCCGAAGCGCAAATTGTCGCGCGTTTCGAGCTTTTCGTTGGCGTAATAGGCGCCGACGAGCCAGTCGAGACGGTCACCGAAAGCTTCGCCGTTGAGGCGCAGTTCCTGGGTGAAGGTCTTGAACTCGCGTGCGCCCGCGTTGTCGCCCGGCGCGCGGTAGAGGATGTCGACCTGCGTGTAGTCGGTGTCCGAGCCCTGCGTGTTGAAATATTCGCGGTAGCCGGTGATCGAGGTCAGGTTGGCCCCGCCGAGGTTCCAGTTCAACTCGCCCGAGACGCCATAGTCCTCGGTTTCGCCGGCATAGCTGCGGCCTTCGGTGACGTAGATGTCGCGATCATAGGTGGACTGGGTGAAGGCGCGCGGATCCTGACCGAGGCCGAGCAGCACATTGACGATCGGGTTGCCGGTGCTCGCAAGAGCGGGCGATCCTGCCACCGGCCGCGTGAAGGGATCGAAGCCGGGCGACACGCGCGCAAGCGGAGCGACCTCGGGCTGCACGAAGGTCGCGGCGCAGCAGGCTTCGTCCTTCTTCGAATAATCGCCGACGAGGCGGAAGCTGAGGTCCTCGCTCGGCTCGAACAGGGCTTGCGCGCGGACGAGGTAGCGGTCGCGGTTGTTGACGTCGGTGTCGTTGACGACATCGTTGTAGAAACCGTCGCGCTGGAACCACACGCCATCGATACGGGCAGCCAGGGTTTCGCCTAGCGGAGCGTTGACGCCGCCTTCGATACGGATGGCATCGTAATTGCCGTAGGTGAAGTCGGCATAGCCGCCGAAATCGAATTCCGGTTCGGCGGTGTAGATCGAGATCATGCCGGCCGAGGAGTTGCGACCGCCGAGCGTGCCCTGCGGGCCGCGCAGGATTTCGATGCGGTCGAGCGGGCCTAGCTCGCTCAGCGCGTTACCCGAACGCGAGCGGTAGACGCCGTCGACGAAGACCGCGACCGAGCTTTCGAGGCCGGGGTTGTCGCCGACCGTACCGATGCCGCGGATACGGGCCGAGCCGTTGGCTTCGTTACCGGTGGAGGAGACGAGCAGCGAAGGCGCGACCTGGTTCAGTTCGCGAATGTCGCTGGTGCCGGAGTTTTCGAGAGTTTCCGACGACACGGCCGAGATCGCGACCGGCACATCGGCGAGGTTCTGCTCGCGACCCTGCGCGGTCACGACGATGACCGGCGTGGTATCGTCGACATCGGCGTTGTCGATCATGTCGCCTTCATCGGCGACTTCCTGCGCCATGGCGGCTTGCGGAAGCATGGTGAAACCGGCGCCAAGAATGGCAAGCGTGCGCAACGAAAGCGTAGTTTTCCTCATGGGAAACCCTCTCCTCTGATTAACTCTCTCGAACGATTCGATGCCGGAATTGCAGTCGTGACGCAACAATCTTCCTGCAAACGTATGCTAAGCGTCTTCCAAGCGTGCCTGCATTGCATCACCTGCCGCGTCCATGAGTCGCGCTTCGAGGCGGTCCTGCCGCTCCCCGCCGGCCAGTTTCCCGCCCGTAAGATCGGTGACGTAGAAGGTATCGACCGCGCGCTCGCCGTAATTGGTGATGTGGGCGGAATGGACGACCAGCCGGTCTTCGAACAGGACCCGTGCGAGGCGGTTGAGCAGCGCCGGGCGATCGCGCGCGTTGACCTCGATCACAGTGAAGCGGTTGGACGCCTTGTTGTCGAACAGCACGCGCGGGCTGACATCGAAGGCCTTTGAGCGGCTGTGCGGCAAGGGCCGCTGGGCCAGCTTCGGGGTGAGATCGATCCGGTTGGCCAGCGCATCGGCGATACTTTTCTTGAGTCGCTCCAACTGCTGTTCTTCGCGGAAAGGCGCGCCATGCGGGTCCTGCACGAGGAAATTGTCGAGCGCCCAGCCGGTGCGCGAGGTGTGGATGCGCGCGTCGATGATGTTGCCGCCGGCCAGATGGATGCCGCCTGCTATGCGGTAGAAGAGCCCGGGATGGTCCGAGGCGATGACCGTGACCAGCGTCGCCCCGCGCGCTTCGTAATATTCGCAATGGACCGATAGCTCGTGGCCCATCTCCCGCGCGGCGGCGTAATGCGCAAGGTTGAGCGCGAGGATGTCGACCGGCTCGGCGATCCAGTAAGCATCGCCGAAGCTCGCGCCGTGTTCCTCCACCAGCGCGGCCTTCTCTCCCAGAAGTTCGGCAACTTGAGCCCGTTTGGCCGCGACCTTTTCCTTGCGGCCATGGCGCATATGGCCAAGCCGCAGCCGCTCGGAGGACACATCGTACAGCTCGCCCAGCAGCTGGCCCTTCCAGCTGTTCCACGTCCCTGGCCCGACCGCGCGAATGTCGACCGCGGTGAGGATGGCAAGGTGGCGCAGGCGCTCGAGCCCCTGCACCTGTCCGACGTAATCCTCGATCGTCTTTGGATCCGTGAGATCGCGCTTCTGCGCGGTGTGGCTCATCAGCAGGTGGTTGAGCACCAGCCAGGCGACGAGTTCCGTCTCGCTTTCGCTTAGGCCGAAGCGCGGGCATAATTCGTATGCGATCTCCGCCCCCAGCACCGAATGGTCGCCCCCGCGCCCCTTGGCGATGTCGTGAAGCAGCGCCGCGACATAAGCGACCCTGCGCGAATTCACCTTGTGGATCAGCCTTGTCGCGCGCGGGTGGTCCCCCTTCAGCTCGCCCTTCTCGATCCTGTTGAGCAGGCCGATGGCGCGGATCGTGTGCTCGTCCACCGTATAATGGTGGTACATGTCGAACTGCATCTGCGCGTTGACCTTGCCGAAATCGGGCACGAAGCGGCCGAAGACGCCCGTCTCGTTCATCCAGCGCAGCACCATTTCGGGATCGTTGCGACCGCACAGCAGGTCGAGGAAGAGCGCGTTTGCCCGAGCATCCTCGCGCACTTCGCTATCGATCAGCTTCGCATCGCGCGCCGCCTGTCGCATGGTCTCGGGATGAATTTCCAGTTCCTCGCTCTCGGCGATCTGGAAGATCTCGACGAGGCGCACCGGGTCCTTGGCGAACCAGTCGTCCGAAGGCGCGGCAATTCGCCCGCCGAACACCCGGTAGCCCTTCACATCGCGCGCCTTGGGCCGCCAGCCGGCGAAAAATCCCTTTCGCGCCGAACTCTTCGCCAGATCGTCCTCGATATGGGCGAGGAAGACGCCGGTCAGGCTGCCGACCCGCTTCGCCTGGAGGAAATAGAACTGCATGAAGCGTTCGACCGCGCGTCGGCCCGGGCGTTCGGCGAAGTTCATCCGCTCGGCCACCTGCCGCTGCAAATCGAAAGTAAGCCGGTCCTCGGCGCGCCCCGTGATGATGTGCATGTGGCAGCGCACGGCGAGGAGGAAGCGTTCGGCGCGGCGGAAATTGCGGTATTCGGCCTCGGTCATCAGCCCCGCGCCGACCAGTTCCGACGCGCTGGAAACGCGGTGGATGAACTTGCCGATCCAGTAGAGGGTCTGCAGGTCGCGCAGGCCCCCCTTGCCGTCCTTCACATTGGGTTCGACGACATAACGGCTGTCGCCCATCCGCTTGTGACGATTGTTCCGCTCTTCCAGTTTCTGCATGAGGAAAGCGCGCTCGTTCCCCTTCACGACCTCCAGCGTGTAGCGGCGTTCGCCCTCCTCGTAGAGATCGCGGTCGCCCCAGACATACCGCCCTTCAAGGAGCGCGGTGCGGATGGTGAGATCGTCCTTCGCCAGCCGGATCGCCTCGTCCAGCGTGCGGGTGGAATGGCCGACCTTCAGCCCCAAGTCCCACATCAGGTAGAGCATCGCCTCGACCACCTGCTCGCACCAGGCGTTGCGGCGTTCGCCGACGAGGAAGGCGATGTCGACATCCGAATGCGGCGCCATCTCGGCGCGCCCGTATCCGCCCACCGCCATCACGGCGAGCCGCTCGCCCGCGCTGCGGTTGGCGTTGGGGTAGGTGTGATGCGTCACATATTCATGGATGACCCGCACCAGCTGGTCGACGAGGAAGGAATAGCCGCCCGCCACCGCGTGGCCGGCCGAGGGTCGCGCCTCCAGCCGCCGCTCCATCTCGGCGCGCCCGCTTTCGAGCGCGGCCTTGAGCAAGTCGACGACGCCTTGGCGCGATTGTGCGCCCTGATCCTCGACCAGCGCCTCGATCCGGGAGGCGATTTCGCGCCGGTCGAAGATCGCGCGCTGGTCGGGGATTACGGGTTCGGTCAAGCGGCCTTGATGCTTTCTGCGTAAGTCGCCTTCACGCTGCGCTTGTCGACCTTCTGCGTGCCGAGGCGCGGCAGGTGGTCGCTGGCGCGCCACAGGTGCGCGGGCACCTTGAAGGCGGCGATATGTTCACGCAGGAACTCGGTCAGCTCTTCGGGGCTAAGATCCTTGCCCTCATGCGTGAAATAGACCGCGGCCGGGATTTCGCCGAGCCGCTCGTCGGGAACGCCGAACACGCTGCATTCGGCGACGGCGGGATGCGCGTAGATGGCTTCCTCCACTTCGATGCAGGAGATGTTCTCGCCGCCGCGGATGATGATGTCCTTCTTGCGGTCGACGATGAAGAGGTACTCGTCCTCGTCGAGATAGCCGAGGTCGCCGGTGCGGAAATAGGCATCGTCGGTATAGGCCGCCGCGGTCGCTTCCTCGTTCTTCCAATAGCCGAGGAAATTGGCGACCGAACGGATGCAGACCTCGCCCACTTCGCCCTGCGCCAACTTGTTACCGTCATCGTCGAGGATGGCCATGTCCACCAGCGGCCTCGACGGCATGCCGGTGGAGCCGGGCTTGTTGATGTAGTTTTCGTTCAGATTGCCGCAGCCGACCGCGTTGGTCTCGGTCAGGCCGTAGCCCAAGAGCGGGAAGCCATCGGGGAAAGCCTCCTTGATCTTGGTGACGTGCTCGGGCGGACGCGGCGCGCCGCCGGCGGCGAAGCTCTTGCACTGCGAAAGGTCGAACTGGTCGCGTTCGGGGTGCGTCGCCATCTCGTAGCTCATGAGCGGGACGCCGACGAAATAGGTGATCTTTTCCTCGTCGAGCAGGCGCAGCGCCTCCCGCGCGTCCCACTTGGGCATCAGCACCAGCTTGCGGCCAAGCGCAAAGCTCTGGAGGAACAGGGGCACCTCGCCGGTGACGTGGAACAGCGGCACGGCGACCAGCGCGCTAGGCTGCACGGTCGGCGCTTCGCCGCGCGCGGTCAAAATTTGCAGGATCATCGCGGTCTGCGCAACGTAATTCATCGTGCCCGAGACCACGCCCAAATGATCGGAATAGGCGCCCTTGGGATTGCCGGTCGAACCCGAGGTGTAAAGGATGGTGGCGAGGTCTTGCGGACCGATTTCGCCGAGCATCTTCATCGCCGTGTCGCCCGGCTCCCAGATTTCGGCGAGACCTTCCGACGGCACGCCGTGGTCGAAGACGACGACCTTGGACTTGATGTCCTGCCCTTCGAAACGCTTGGCGCGCTGCGGGTCGGCCAGGACCAGCGAGCATTCGCACAAATCGATGCCGTAGGCCATTTCCTCGCCGGTCCACCAGCCGTTGAGCAGCGTGGCGCAGCCACCCGCCATCAGCGTGCCCATATAGGCAAGGATCCAGTTGACCGAATTGCGCGCGGCGATGCCGACGCGGTCGCCCTTCTGGAGGCCGTGCTTCGTCACCAGCCCATGCGCCACGCAGGTCGCCGCGGCGTAGACTTCGCCGAAGGTCATGCGCAGATCGCCATCGACCAGGAAAACCGCGTCCTTCTTTTCCGGATCGTTGCAGAAGTGGGCGAAATAATGCGCCAGGCTGGGCGGGGCGTTCTTGAAGGAAGGCATTTCGACGCCGCGGCGCGTCGTGGGGACGGTTTCGAACATCTGTCCGGGAGCCGTGACGGCGGCAGTGAAACGCTGGATGTCCTTGTCGAGTTCGGTCGGCATGGTGGTGTCAGGTCCTCTCCATAATGCGTGCGCGGGCAAATCCGCAGCTCCCGGCAAATACCGGTGAAGGATGCGAGACAGGCTTTCCCCAAAAGGCCTGCTATGCCAAAAGCCGCCCCGAAACGGGTCGCGCCGATGCGGCTTTCGAGATGTCTCTAAGGGGATAAGACCTTGCTGTCACTACTGGCCGCCACTGCGGCTGCTTCGGAACCGATCCAGTGGGCGGAGCTGGGCCTGCGCCCCTATCTGTTCGAGATCGGCAGCTTCCAGCTGCGCTATTATTCGCTCGCCTACCTGCTCGGCATCCTGTTCGCCTATTGGCACCTGTCGAAGATGATCAAGTCGCCCGGCGCCCCGCTGGCGCAGCGCCATGCGGACGATCTTTTCTTCTACTGCACGCTCGGCGTGATCCTCGGCGGCCGGCTCGGCTATGCCGCTTTCTACCAGCCCGAACTGTTCGGCGGGGTCGAGCTGTTCCAGCTGTGGAACGGCGGCATGAGCTTCCATGGCGGGGTAATCGGCGTGCTGGTGGCGATCAGCTGGGTTGCCTGGCGCGGCGGCCTCAACTGGCTGCGCGTGTGCGATTACATCGCAGTCAACGTGCCGATCGGCTACATGCTGGGCCGCATCGCCAACTTCATCAACGGCGAACTCTACGGTCGCCCGGTCGAAGGGGATGTGCCCTGGGCCATGGTCTTCCCCGGCGGCGGCGATCTCGCACGCCACCCGAGCCAGCTCTACCAGGCGGGACTTGAAGGCCTGCTGCTCGGCGTCCTGCTGATCGCGCTCTTCTGGAAGACCCGTGCGCGCTACCGTGCCGGCCTCCTCGTCGGCATCTTTACCGTCGGCATGGGGCTGGGCCGCTTCGTCAACGAGTTCTTCCGCGAACCCGACGCGCATCTTGCCTATGTCGTCGCGGAAACCGGCCTCAGCCGAGGTCAGTGGCTGAGCCTGCCGATGATCGCGGTGGGCGTGGCGGTGATGATCTACGCGCTGATGAAGCCGCCTGTCGGGGGCAAGAAGACCCCGTCGAAGCCTCTGGCGGCATGAGCAAGGGCGGGTCGACCACCGAACTCGCCGCCAGCTTCCGACGGCTCATAGAGCGGCACGGGCCGATGCCCGTGTCGCGCTACATGGGCGAAAGCAACGCGCGCTATTACACCAGCCGCGATCCGCTGGGTGCGGGCGGGGACTTCACCACCGCGCCCGAAATCAGCCAGATGTTCGGCGAGATGGTGGGCCTGTGGATCGCCGATCTGTGGAGCCGCTCGGGGCGGCCCGACGCAGCCTACGCCGAGCTTGGCCCCGGTCGCGGCACGCTGGCGCGCGATGCGCTGAGGGCGATGGCGAGCCAGGGATTGCGACCACCCATCCACCTCGTTGAAGGGTCTGCCGCGCTGCGCGAAGTGCAGGCCGGCGCAGTCGCGGAAGCGCAGTTTCACGAGAGCATCGACACGCTCCCCGACGACCGTCCGCTGTATATAGTCGCCAACGAATTCCTCGACGCGCTGCCGATCCGCCAGCTGGTGATGACGGAGCGCGGCTGGCGCGAACGCATGGTCGCCCTCGATGGCGAGCGCTTCGTCTTTGCCGCCGGACCCAACCCGATGGACGACGCCGTGCCCGAAGGCCGCCGCGCGGCAGAGGTCGGCACGGTCCTCGAAACCTGCCCCGGTGCCGCTGCGGTGATCGAGGATATTGCCCGCAGGATCGACCGGCAGGGCGGCGCGGCGCTGTTCATTGACTATGGCTATCTCGAACCCCGCACGGGCGAGACGCTGCAAGCGGTGAAGGCCCATCAGAAGGTCGGCGTATTCGACGCGCCGGGCGAAATGGACCTGACCGCGCTGGTCGACTTTGCCGAACTTGCGCAAATCGCCCGGCGCGAGGGGCTGGCGGTGGAGACGGCGACGCAAGGCGCATGGCTCGATGCCATGGGTCTCGGCCTGCGCGCCAAGGCACTGAGCGAGCGCAGCCCCGCCCATGCGGACGAGATCGCGCGCGCCTACAAGCGGCTCACCGGAACCGGCGAGATGGGCGAATTGTTCAAAGTCATGGCGATCACGCCCCGGCAGGCCCCGCGCGGCGCGGGCTTCGGCTGAGGTTCATCGGGCGCGCGCCACACACGCCATAAGCGCCTCCCGCCTTCGGAGACTACCGAGATGAAGAAGCCCGTCCTCGCCCTTGCCGCCCTCTTGCTTGCATCGCCCTTGCTGGCGGCGCAACCGGTCGAAGGGCGCTGGGTGACCGAGGAACGCGATGCGGTCATCACGATTGGCGATTGCGGGAAGTCCCTGTGCGGACGGATCACCAAATTCCTCGTCGCCCCGCCGCAGGGCGTGGACCAGCGCGACGTCAACAACCGCAACGCCAGCCTGCGCAATCGCAAGCTGCTCGGCATGCCGGTGCTGACCGGGTTCATGGAGGATGGGGATGAATGGCGCGGCCAGATCTACGATCCCAAGAGCGGCAAGACCTATCGCTCGATCATCCGCCGCCTGAACGCCACGACGCTGCAAGTAAAGGGCTGCCTCGGCCCCTTCTGCCAGACGCAGACGTGGAAGCGCGCGCGCTGAGCTAAAGTCCCGCGCGCTCGGCCAGGAGCCGCGCCGCTTCGTCGAAGGAGAGCTTGTCCTCCTCGCGGTCGACCGAATAATTCGCCTCGCGCATGGCGGCGACGTCGATTGCGGCGACCAGCGGGGTTAGCGCGTCCACCAGCGCCGCGTCACGTCCGGCCTCAGGGCTTAGCAACAACACAGCGTCGTAATTCGGAAAGGCCCCGCGCGGATCCTTCAGGATGACCAGCCGATCCGCCTCGATCCGCCCGTCGGAGGTATAGGCGCCAATGACATCGGCCTCCCCAGATTGCAGCGCGTTGTACATGAACGTCGGCGAGAAATTGCGTTTCTCGGCAAAGCGCAGGCCATAGGCATCGCGCACCGCGATCCATTCGGGACGCTCGAAGAATTCAGGATCGCCTCCGATGGTCATCGCCTGCCCGCGTGCCGCGAGATCGGCGATGCTTTCGAATTGTCCGGAAGTCGCGACCTCCTGCCTCATGGCGAGGCCATAGGCGTTTTCGAAGCCGAGCCGCCCGAGCATTTTGATCCCCGTGTTCTCGGTTTCCCACTGCTCGATCGCGGCGTACATCTCGTCGCGCGGGAGAGTGTCCTCGCGCTTCATCTGGTTGGTCCAGATCGTGCCCGTGTAATCGACATAAACATCGATCTCGCCGCTCGCCGCTGCGCTGTGCGCCACCGCCGACCCCAGCCCGTCGCGATATTCGACCGCGAATCCTTCCGCCTCGAGCCGCTGCCCAATCAGCCGCGCAAGGATATATTGCTCGGAAAACCCCTTCGCCCCAATGACCACGCGGTCCTCGTCCTCGCCCCCGCCGAATTGCGCGAACAAGGCCGCGCCAACGCCGAGCGCGACTGCCATTAGCCCGCCGACAACAAGGCCGCGCTTTCGCTCGCGAAACCCGCGCTCGATCGTGCCGAGCAAGGTGTCGGCCAGCAGCGCGAGCCCGGCGCTGGCGATGCAGCCCGCCAGCACCAGCACCCAATTCTGCGTCTGCAGCCCGGCGAAGATCGGATCGCCGAGGCTCTTCTGCCCGATGGTGGTGGCGAGGGTGGCGGCCCCGATGGTCCAGACCGCGGCCGTGCGGATGCCCGCCATTATGTAGGGTGCGGAAAGCGGTGCTTCGACCAGCAGCAGGCGCTGTCGAAAGCTCATGCCGACACCTTTGGCCGCCTCGATCACGCCGGGATCGAGATTGGCCTGCGCGGTGACCGCGTTCCTTAAGATCGGCAGCAGCGCATAAAGCGCCAGCGCAAGCAGGGCGGGCAGGAAACCAAGCGTCGGCAGCCACTCGCCGAAAACCGCGCGCAGGCTCAAGAGGATCGGGAAGAACAGCGCGAGGAGGGCGAGCGCCGGGATGGTCTGCACGAGGCTGGCGAAGGCAAGGGCAGTTCGCGCGACTTTTTCCGAGCGGCTCGCCCAAACCGCCAGCGGCAGCGCGACGGCGATGCCCAGCGCGATGGCCGCCGCCGAAAGCAGCACATGTGCGGCCAGCTGGTCGCCAAGCCCCAAGAGCGCGTCCCACAAACCGCTCATCGCGAAAGCTCCGCCAGCCGCTCTGCCTGGTGACGCGGCACGGCGACCAGTGCTTGAGCGACCTCGCCCCCCTTACCCGCGACCAGCGCGGCAGGCGTTTCGTCGGCCACGATCCGGCCGGCGTCCATGACCAGCACGCGGTCGGCGAGCAGCAGCGCCTCGGCCATGTCGTGAGTGACCATCACGGTGGTCAGGCCCAGCTCTTGATGCAGCGCCCGGACGCGCTCGCCCAAGGCATCTCGCGTTACCGGGTCGAGCGCACCGAAGGGCTCGTCCATCAGGAGAAGGTGCGGGTCCGCCGCAAGCGCGCGCGCCACGCCGACGCGCTGGCGCTGGCCGCCCGAAAGCGCGTCGGGCATGCGCGTAGCGAGATCCGGCTCGAGTTCCACCAGCCGCAGCAATTCCTCGATGCGCAAGCCCGCGAGGCATTCGCCCGCCAGCCGGGGACCGATGGCGATATTTTCCGCCACGCTCATATGCGGAAAAAGGCCGATCGACTGGAAGACGTAGCCGATACGGCGGCGAAGGGCGGGGAGCGGCTGCGCGGAGACATCCTCGCCCTCGAACAGCACCTCGCCCGCGCTAGGATCGATCAAGCGGTTGACGGTCTTCAGCAGCGTCGACTTGCCCGACCCCGACGCGCCAACCAGCGCCACAAACTGCCCGCGGGGAATTTCAAGGGAAACGTGTTCCACCGCGCGCGTCTCGCCATAGCTCTTGGCGAGATCGCGAAACTGTACGGCAGGTCCCTCGTGTGTGCTCACTCCGGCGCGTCACCCTCTGCATCGCCTGCCGGTTCGTAGGCAACCTTCTCGAGTTCGATCCGCCGCCCGCCGGGACCCGTGGCGGCCATCAACCCGTCCTTGGTGCGGCCCGGCATCCAGCATGTTTCGACGCCATTCTCGTCCTCCGGTTCGAAACACAACTGCTTGCCCTCCGGACCTTCGGCATAGCTCCACTTCCCTTCCTGGAAGGGATCGCCGTTGCGCAGGTCGCGATAGGTGCCGTCGCCGTCGAGATAGGTGACATAGCGCGCGCCGTCATTCGAGCGGGCACGCCAGGCCGTTTCGGCCAGCGTATCGGGGGGAGGGGCGGAGGTAGGCGTGGCCTCTGCCGTCGCTGTGTCGCCCTCTGCCGCGCTTCCGCCACTGTTTTCTTCCTGCGGCGTGCAGGCAACAAGCCCGACAGCAAGGGCGATGACGGCGGGATGCATGCGCATGGAAGCTTTCCTCTCTCTTGGGCTGCCGAATCCATAGCAGGCCGCGCGCGCTTGGCGACCCTTGGTTCGCGCCAACGGGTCGTGTGGCTAGTCGAGGATATTCTTGCGCGGGAAGACGATGCGGACTTCCAGTCCGGTTTCGCTGTAGCTGCGTTCGATCGACCCGCCGAGCTGCCCTTCGACCGCCATGCGCAGCAGGCGCGAGCCAAAGCCCTCGTTCTCTTCGGGCGGCGTGTAGCCGCAGGGGATCGCGCGCTCTTCCCAGACGATGCAGACCGTGCCCTCGCCCTCGCAATCGTCCTCCACCGTCACGCGGACCTGTCCTTCGGGACAGGATAGCGCGCCGTATTTGGCCGAATTGGTGGCGAGCTCGTGATAGACCAGTGCCAGCGGCGTGGCCGCACGCTGGCCGATCTTCACGCCGGGGCCGGTGACGACGAGCCGCTCCGCCTCAGCGCTTTCATAGGGCGCGAGCAGGTCGGACAGCAGGCCGGAGAGCGTCTCGCCCTGACGCCCGCCCAGCGGCCGGACGTAATCATGCGCCGTGCCCAGCGCGCGGACCGTTTCGGACAGGTCGCGCGCGAAGTCCTTCACCTCGTCCTTCCCGCGCGAGCGGATCGCGATGAGGCCGGAAATGACGGCGAAGATATTCTTGATCCGGTGCGAGAGTTCGCGCGCCAGAAGGTCGCGCGATTCCGACAGGCGGCGCATGGTGTCGATGTCGATGACCGTGCCGAACCAGCGCGTTTCGTTCCCTTCTCTCGCCACCGGTACCGCGCGCGACTGCACCCAGCGATAGGAGCCATCGGCCATGCGGATACGCCACTCGTCCTCGAAGGTTTCTTCCTTCGCCACGCATTCGCGAAACTTGGCGACGGAGGCGTCCCAGTCTTCGGGATGGATCGCCTCGCGCCATTCCTCGGTGCGGGTCGGCACGGGAAGACCGGTCGTTTCGCCCCAGCGGGCGTTGACATAGGTGAAATTGCCGCTGGGATCACCCATCCAGGCGATACCGGGAACGCTGTCGATCATGTCGCGCAAGTCGGCTTCGCGCCGCTCAACCGCCTCGACCGCGCTCTGGCCCAGACGCATCTGCGACATTCGCCGCATGACGGCGCGCGCGAGAACCCTGAGGCCTTCCATCTGAAAATCGCTCAGTCCGCCGGGCCTTGGCGTCGTATCGATAACGCAGAGCGCCCCCAGAGGCGCACCCTCGGTCGAAACCAACGGCACGCCGGCGTAAAAGCGCAGCCCCATCTCGCCCGTGACAAGGCCATTGTCGGCAAAAAGCGGATCCTTGGTCGCGTTTTCGACGACCATCGGCTCCGGACGCAGCATGGCGTGCGCGCAAAAACTGTCCGAGCGAGGAGTGCCGTCGCGGTCCAGTCCATGTTCGGCTAGGAAATTCTGCCGTGTGCGCTCAACCACAGTGACCGAAGCGTAGGGCACATCGCAAAGTTTCGCGGCGAAATCGGCGATTTGCTGAAGCTCGTCGTCGTCGGACAACGCATCGGTGCCGTAGGCGGCAAGGACGGAAAGGCGTTCGTCCTCGCTGCAATATGCAGGGTCCGGAGCGCGACCTTCGGGCCAGAGGATGTTCTCTTTTTCGTACAGCACGATGGTTTTGCCCCTTAAGCGATAAGGTCGGCAAAACAAAGGGTTTAACCTTCCGTTTTTGCAAGCTGTCCTTATGAGGTTTGCCCCGCGCGCAAGGCTCGGCTACGGGCCACCGCGCATACGAATTTTCGCGACGCCTTTGGAGAGACCATGCGCGCTACACCCGATTTCGATTTCCAGCTTGGCGAAAGCGCCGAGATGATCCGTGAAAGCGTCGGCCGCTTCGCCGACGAACAGATCCAGCCGCTCGCCGACAAGGTCGATCGCGAGGACTGGTTTCCGCGCGAACTGTGGGAGCCGATGGGCGAGCTTGGTCTCCACGGCATTACCGTTGCGGAAGAGGATGGCGGCCTCGGCCTCGGCTATCTCGAACACGTCATTGCGGTCGAGGAAGTCAGCCGCGCGAGCGCCTCCGTGGGCCTCTCCTACGGCGCGCATTCCAATCTCTGCGTCAACCAGATCGCACGCTGGGGCAATGACGATCAGAAAGCGAAATACCTGCCGAAACTTATCAGCGGCGAGCACGTCGGCAGCCTTGCGATGAGCGAAGCGGGAGCGGGCTCGGACGTTGTCTCGATGAAGGCCAAGGCCGACAAGGTCGATGGCGGCTATGTCCTCAACGGCACGAAATTCTGGATCACCAACGCGCCCTATGCCGACACGCTGGTGGTCTACGCCAAGACCAATCCCGAAGCTGCCAGCCGCGGCATCACCACCTTCCTGATCGAAAAGGATTTCGACGGCTTCTCGATCGGCCAGAAGATCCAGAAGGTCGGCATGCGCGGCTCGCCCACGGCGGAGCTGGTGTTCGACGACTGCTTCGTGCCCGAAGAAAACGTGATGGGCCCCGAAAACGGCGGCGTCGGCGTATTGATGAGCGGCCTCGACTACGAGCGCGTGGTCCTCGCCGGCCTCCAGCTGGGCGTGATGCAGGCTTGCCTCGACACGGTCATTCCCTACCTTCGCGAACGCAAGCAATTCGGAAAGCCCATTGGCAGCTTCCAGCTGATGCAGGCCAAGGTCGCCGACATGTACGTCGCCCTCCAATCGGCCCGCGCCTACACCTATGCCGTCGCCAAAAGCTGCGATGCGAACAAGACCACCCGTTTCGACGCAGCCGGCGCGATCCTGCTGGCGAGCGAGAATGCCTTCCGCGTGGCCGCCGAGAGCGTCCAGGCGCTGGGCGGTGCTGGCTATACGCTCGACTGGCCGGTTGAGCGCTACATGCGCGACGCCAAGCTGCTCGATATCGGCGCGGGCACCAACGAAATCCGCCGCATGCTGATCGGACGCGAATTGATCGGGGCTGCCGGGTGAGCAGCGACGAAGACTACGTCTACGACGAGGAAAGCGGCGAATGGATGCCCGCTTCCGAACTGGCGGCGAAGCAGGCGGCTGCCGAACGCGTCGAAGTTCGCGATGCGGTCGGCAACCTTCTCGAAGATGGCGACCAGGTGACGCTGATCAAGGACCTCGAGGTCAAGGGCGCAGGGCAGACGCTCAAGCAGGGTACGCTGATCAAATCGATCCGGCTTACCGGCGACGCCCAGGAAATCGATTGCAAATACCCCGGCATCAAGGGTCTGGTCCTGCGTGCCGAGTTCGTGAAGAAACGCTAGGGCCGACATTATGACCGCACCCGTTCTCACATCCACACTCGACCGTGAAGCGCCTGACGCAAAGGCGCGTTTCGAGCACAACAAATCGCTCGCTGCCGACCTGCGCTCCACCGTCGCCGCTGCCGCTCTGGGTGGCTCTGAAGGCAGCCGTGAGCGCCATGTCGGGCGGGGCAAGCTTTTGCCGCGCGAGCGGGTGGAGCGGTTGCTCGATCCGGGCAGCCCGTTCCTCGAAATCGGCCAGCTTGCCGCCAATGGCATGTACGGCAAGGACGAGATCAACGGCGCTGGCATGATCGCCGGGATCGGCCGAGTCTCGGGCCGTCAGGTGATGATCGTGTGCAACGACGCGACGGTGAAGGGCGGCACTTATTATCCGATGACGGTGAAGAAGCATCTTCGCGCGCAGGAGATCGCGCAGGAGAACCGGCTGCCATGCATCTACCTCGTCGACAGCGGCGGGGCGAACCTGCCGCATCAGGCCGAGGTCTTCCCCGACCGCGACCATTTCGGGCGCATCTTCTTCAACCAGGCGAACATGTCGGCGCTCGGCATCCCGCAAATCGCGTGCGTCATGGGCAGCTGCACCGCAGGCGGGGCCTATGTGCCCGCCATGTCGGACGAGACGGTCATCGTGCGCAACCAGGGCACGATTTTCCTCGCCGGACCGCCGCTGGTAAAGGCCGCGACGGGTGAGGAAATCAGCGCCGAGGATTTGGGCGGAGGTGATCTCCACGCGAAGAAATCGGGCGTGGTCGACCACCTCGCCGAGAACGACGAGCACGCGCTCACCATCGTGCGCGATATCGTCAGCCACCTTGGTGGGAATTATGCCGCCGCGCAGGGCGTCGAACTGAAGGAACCGCGCGCGCCGAAATTCGACGCCGATGACCTCTACGCAATCGTGCCCGACGATGTGCGCGCGCCCTACGACGTGAAGGAAATCATCGCGCGTCTCGTCGACGGTAGCGAATTCCACGAGTTCAAGCAGCATTACGGCAGCACGCTCGTTTGCGGCTTTGCGCATATCTGGGGCATGCCTGTGGCCATCCTCGCCAACAACGGTGTGCTGTTTTCCGAAAGCGCGCAGAAGGGTGCGCATTTCATCGAGCTGGCCTGCCAGCGCCGCATCCCGCTGCTGTTCCTCCAGAATATCTCGGGCTTCATGGTCGGCGGGAAATACGAGGCCGAGGGCATCGCCAAGCATGGCGCAAAACTGGTGACCGCTGTCGCCACCGCCACCGTGCCCAAGGTCACCGTGGTCATCGGCGGCAGCTTCGGCGCCGGCAATTACGGCATGTGCGGCCGCGCCTATTCGCCGCGCTTCCTCTTCACCTGGCCCAACGCGCGCATCTCGGTGATGGGCGGCGAGCAGGCCGCATCGGTCCTCGCCACCGTCCACCGCGACGCCGACAGCTGGACCGAAGAACAGGCCGAGGAATTCAAGGCCCCGATCCGCCAGAAATACGAGGACGAAGGCAACCCCTATTACGCCACCGCCCGCCTGTGGGACGACGGCGTGATCGACCCCGCCCAGACCCGCGACGTGCTGGGCCTAGCCTTCGCCGCGACGCTGGAAGCGCCGATACCCGAAAAGCCGCAATTCGGCGTGTTCCGGATGTAGTCCGGGGAACCTCCAAGCCCCTCCAACCATTGCGGAAACATACCGTGGGGGTTGGACCGGGCTGAGGAGAATTCCCGTGGAAGGCCAAGAAGTCACCATCGCCATCGTGCTCATTGTCGTCGTTGTCGGCGCGCTGCTCGCCTGGCTGTTCGTCCAGCGCAAACGCACGCAGGAATTGCGCGACAAGTTCGGCGACGAATATGATCGCACGGTCGATGCGCGCGGTGGCCGGCGCGATGCCGAAGCCGACCTGATCGAGCGCGAGGAGCGGGTGAAGAAGCTCGACATCCGTCCGCTGACCCGCGCCGAGCACGACCGCTACGCCGCAGACTGGAAAGACACCAAGGCGCTGTTCGTCGATAGCCCCGTCGAAGCCGTCGCCAAGGCCGACCGCTTGCTGACCGACATCATGAACACGCGCGGCTACCCCATGGCCGATTTCGAGATGCGCCACGCCGACCTTACCGTTGACCATGGCGATGTCGCCAAGCACTACCTCACCGGCCACGAAATCGCCGACCGATCGAGCGAGGCGACCACCGAGGAACTGCGCCGCGCGATCAACCACTATGAAGCGCTGTTTGGCGAAATGACCAGCGACGTTGCCGACCGGGATGGCGATGGCGTTCCCGACAGCGTCGACCCGCATGTCGATGCCGACCATGACGGTGTCGACGATCGCGCAGAAAGCGCTCCCGTGCGCCCTGCGGCCGATCCCACGCTGAACGAACGCGACCGGGTCTAAACTCGCCAATCCCCTCGCTTTCCCGCCCGGACGTGCTAACCGGGCGGGAGGAGAGAGAATGCCAAGACCGGATAACCGCAAGCCATCGCTGCTGAGCCGCATCGTGCGGCGTATCATCTGGTGGATCTACAAGCTGCAGGGCTGGCGCATCGAATCGCCCTTGCCGCGGCTCGACAAATTCGTGATCGCGGGCGCGCCGCACACCTCGAACTGGGACTTCGTGTTCTTCACCGGCGCGACGGCCGAAGAAGGCGTCGAGCCGAGCTTCATGGGCAAGCACACGCTGTTCAAGGGGTGGATGAAGAACTTCATGTACGACATGGGCGGCGTACCGGTCGACCGGACCAGGCGCGCAAATTACGTCGAACAGGTCGCCGAGGCCTTTGCCAAGGCCGACCGACTGACGCTGGTCATCGCGGCGGAAGGCACGCGCAGCTCCAACGGCGAATGGAAGAGCGGTTTCTACCACATTGCTCAGGCGGCCGAGGTGCCTGTGGTGGTGGCCTGGGTGAGCTGGAAGCGCCGCGTGCTCGGCTTCAGCGAACCGATCTGGCCGAGCGGGGACTATGGTCGCGACCTCAAGAAGATTGCCGATTTCCTGCTTTCGAAACGCCCGGATTACGAGCGCTACAGGGTCTTGGACGCGCAGGCTGACAGGCTCCTTGCAGAGGGGGGACAGGGATGATCGAGGCGCTGCTGGTTAATGCAGGCATTCTGCTCGCGGTGGTCTTGGGGCTTTGGGGCATCTCGGTCCGGATCGACGATGTCTCTTTCATCGACAGCTTCTGGGGAGTGGGCATGGCGCTCATGGCCTTCACCAGCTGGCTCCAGCTATCCGGGCGCGGGGCGCTCGCCCATCTGATCCTCGCCATGACTGCGGCATGGGGCCTGCGGCTGGGAATCTACCTCCTGCGCCGCTGGCGTGAGGAAGGCGAGGACAAGCGCTACGAACGCATGCTCCGAAAGGACCGAGAAAACGGCCGCTTCGCTTTTGCCGCGCTGACCAAGATCTGGCTCGGGCAGGCCTTGCTGCTATTTCTCGTCAGCTCGCCCGCGCAGGCTGGGATCCTCGCGAGCGACCCGAAGCAGGAGATCGCTGCGTTGACGCTGGCAGGTCTCGCCCTCTACCTCCTCGGCATCACCTTCGAATGGCTCGGCGACTGGCAGTTGGCGCAATTCAAGAACGACCCCGCCAACAAGGGCGAGGTGATGGACAAGGGCCTATGGCGCTACACCCGCCATCCCAATTATTTCGGCGATGCCTGTGCCTGGTGGGGGATCTGGCTGGTGGTCGCCAGCGTCAGCTGGGAGGTCGCGCTGTGGACCGTCGCCGGGCCGATCTTCCTGACCTTCACGCTGGTCAAATGGTCGGGTGCGGCGCTGCTCGAGAAGGGCATGAAGCACACACGCCCCGGATATGAGGATTACAAGCAGCGCACCTCGGCCTTCATTCCGCTGCCACCGAAGAAAAGCGTCTGAATTTCCGCCCCCCGGGGTTTAACCATGCCCCCGATAGGCTACATGGGACAAAGCCAGCGGCGAACGGAGCGGGACGGGTGAGCGAGAAGGACATCGAGCAAATGCGCAGCCGCTTCGCCCGCGAGGCGATGGCGCTGATGGATCGGACCGGAGAAGAAGTCACCCGGACCCGGCTCGCGGCCGAACTCAAGATCGCCCGCGCAAGGCTCGATGCCGTGTTTCCCGAGGAAAGCGATCTGCTCGAGGCAATTACCGCTGAATGGTTCGCGCCCAAGATCGCGGTGATGGACGAGGTGATGGCGAGTGGCCTTCCGCCGCGCCGCAAGATGTACGAATTCATCGCTCGCCGCTTCGTGCTGCTGCGCCGCAATTTCGAAGAGGATCCTGCGACCTTTCGCCTCTATGTCGAGATGGGCGAACGCTATTTCGAATACGCCCAGAGCTATATCGACCTTGGCGACCATTACCTGTGCGAGCTGATCGCCGAAGCGCAGGCGGACGGACACCTTGCCGGGATGGACGTGGACTTCGCCCGTTCGGTCATCAACCAAATGGTGCTGTGCTACATCCAGCCCTACCTGATCGCGATGATTGGGGAGCGCCTGTCCGAAGACAAGCTGGCGCATATCGTCGACGCGATCTTCGACGGGCTAGATGCGAACGATGGCGGCGCGCGGGGGACCAGCCAGTTCCACGGCATGTGACGAGAAGAGGGGATTAAATGCCCCTCCCGCTTGCCGCGCGCGCCCGCTTGTTCAATCCTGCGGGGCATGGCGATTCTCTCCGACAAATGGATCCGCTCCGCAGCTACAGAGCGCGGCATGATCGAACCCTTCGTCGAAAGCCAGCGGCGCGACGGGACCATCAGCTATGGCCTCTCCTCCTACGGCTATGACGCGCGCGTGGCGGACGAATTCAAGATCTTCACCAATGTCGACAACGCGGTGGTGGACCCCAAGGATTTCGCCGCCACTAGCTTCGTCGACCGCCAGACCGATGTCTGCGTGATCCCGCCCAACAGCTTCGCGCTCGCCCGCACCGTCGAATATTTCCGTGTGCCGGAAGATGTGCTGGTGATCTGCCTAGGCAAGAGCACCTACGCGCGCTGCGGAATCATCGTGAACGTCACCCCGCTGGAGCCGGGCTGGGAAGGCCATGTGACGCTGGAGTTTTCGAACACTACGCCGCTGCCGGCCAAGATCTACGCCAACGAAGGCGCGTGCCAGTTCCTCTTCCTGCAGGGCAACGAACGCTGCGAGACGAGTTATGCCGACCGAGCGGGCAAATACATGGGCCAACGCGGGGTCACACTGCCGCGCCTCTGATTACGAGGCTGCGGTGACGCAGCGTCTTTGACTCTCGGCGTCCTTGCGCGCACACCTCCCGCTCACCCTTGGGAGAGCGTGCATGGCCGACAAAGAATTCGACATTATCATCTACGGCGCGACCGGCTACACCGGCCGCCTCGTCGCCGAGCATTTCGTGCGCGAATACGGTAGCCGGGACGATGGTCCGAAATGGGCCATGGCCGGGCGGAGCGAGGACAAGCTTGCCGCCGTGCGCGAGGAAATCGGCGCGCCTTCGACCACGCCGATGATCGTGGCCGATGCCGGGGATCCCGCCAGCCTCGAGGCCATGTGCAAGCGCACGAAGGTCGTGCTGACCACGGTCGGGCCCTACCAGCTCTATGGCGATGCGCTGGTGGAAGCCTGCGTGAAGACCGGCACCGATTATGCCGATCTGTGCGGCGAACCGGCGTGGATGGCCGAGAAGATCGAACAGCATCACGAGGCCGCAAAAGCGAGCGGCGCGCGCATCTGCTTTTCTTCCGGTTTCGATTCGATCCCCTTTGATCTCGGCGTGCTGATGCTGCAGCAGGAGGCCACGGCGCTCCACGGCTCGCCCGCCCCTCGGGTCAAGGGCCGCGTGCGCAAGATGCAGGGCACCTTCTCGGGCGGCACCGCCGCCAGCCTGGGCGCGACGATGAAGGCGGCGATGAAGAACCCGAAAATCATCGCCCAGCTGCGCGATCCTTTCGCGCTCACGCCCGGCTTCGAAGGGCCCGACCAGCCTTCGGGTATGGTCCCGCGCTACGAGGACGAGGTGGGCAAATGGGCCGCTCCCTTCGTCATGGCGCCGATCAACACCAAGAACGTCCACCGCACCAATTTCCTGCGCGGTCACCCCTATGGCGAGGACTTCCGCTATGACGAGATGGTGCTGACCAGCCCCGGCGATGCGGGCAAGGCCGCAGCCAACGCGGCGGTCGAGCTGATGAAGAATCCCTTCGGCGCGAAACCGCCCAAGCCGGGCGAAGGTCCGACCAAGGAAGAGCGCGAGAACGGCTTTTACGACGTGCTCTTCATCGGCGAATGGCCCGACGGCAAACAGATCAAATACGCGGTGAAGGGCAAGTTCGACCCCGGTTACGGATCGACCAGCCGCATGATCGGCGAAACCGGCATGGCGCTGCTCGAAAGCGATGCGGAAGGCGGCGTGGGCACGCCCGGCTCCTTCCTCGGCGAAGCGCTGGTCGAGCGGCTGCGCGACCATGCGCACCTGACCTTCGAAGTCGAGAGCTAGGCCCCGTTTAGTAGCTCATCCGGAGCGCGAGACTGAAATTGCGCCCCGGCAGCGGCACGAAGTCCTTCGTGAAGCTCGCGTGGCGGCGGCCGGTAACATCGAAGATGTTCTCGGCTTTGGCGATGAGCGTCACCGAGGTCTCGCCGCGCAAGGGACGCCACGTCGCGGTGGCGTTGACCAGGGTGAAGCTCTCGGTTTCGGTCTCGAAAGGCGCGATATCGCGCTGGGCGTCGAACCATTCGACTTCGCCGCGCAGCGTGACATTGGTGGTCTCAGCCTGCAGCGCGCCCAGCAGGCTCAGCGGCGGGATGCGCGGGACCGGAGTGCCGTCAGCCAGTTCCGCCTTCACATATTCACCGCGCAAGTCGGCGCTCATGTCGAGCCCTTCGCTGTCGATGAAATGCCAGACGAACTCGCCTTCGACGCCCGAATAGGTCGCGTCCTGCTGGAGATAGACGAACACCGGCAGGCCATCCTCTTCCGTGCCGGTTTCATCGAGATAAATGTAGTTGTCGAACCAGTTGCGATAGGCGGCAAGGCTGAATTCGAACGGTTGGCGGATACCGCGAATGAAGGCTTCAGCCCCCCAGGCGCGTTCGATCGAGAGGTCGGCATCGCCGATCTCGAAAGCCTGGGTCGCGATGTGGGGTCCGCCTGAAAACAACTCCTCCGCGCTCGGGGCGCGGGCAACGCGTGACAGGTTCACGCCGCTGCGGATGGCGGGAGTGACATCATAGGCAAGTCCGAGCGCGCCCGAGAAGGCGCCGAAAGTGCGCTCGAGGCCGAGCGGGACCGAATCGACGCGCGTGTCTTCGTATCGTAGTGTGCCTTCGACCTGGACCGGTCCATTGCCGTATTCCTGGAGCGCGAAAAGGGCGATCTGCTCGGTGCGGTTCGGCGCGATATAGGCTTCCGCCCCTTCGGCGAAGAAATCGCGAAAGTAATATTGCAGCCCCAGCGAACCGCGAAGCACGCGGGCGGTGTTCTGGACCAGTTCGGCGCGCGCCTCGATGCCCTGGACATCGAACACGGTGCCGACTTCCACCCCCTCGAACTCGGTGTGGGTGTAATCGGAATAGCCGACGCGCAGCTTCAAGCGCTCGAAGAACCCGTCGCCAAGCATGACGTCGCCGCGCATATCGGCGCGGTATTGCCGCAGTCCGATGTTGACTGTCTCGGGGCCTTCCTCCTCGATGCCGACCTCGCCGCCTTCTTCCTCGCCATGCGCATGGCCGGCGCCGGGGCGGATCGGGATACCGTAGAAGGTGTCGTAGACACCAACCGACACGCCGAGGCTCGAATCGCCGCGGAAGAACGCCATGCCGGCGTTGGCGGTCCAGGTCTCGGTCCCGCTGTTGGCGAGCACGCCTTGGGCCAGCGCCAGTTCGCGCAATTCGGCCGCTTCCTCGGCGTGGCCCTCGGCCGCTTCCTCCTCGGCCTCGGCGAGCAGCTCTGCGCGCAATTCGGGAGCCACGAGATAGCCCGGCACTTCGAGGTCGTCGGTGTCGCGATAGCTGCCGTCCACATGGAAGACGAAGCCCCCGCCCGCCGGCACATCGACGCTGGCCCCGCCTTCGCGCAAATCGCTCACCGTGTCGGCGCGCAGCAGCGCATCGACGTGGACATCCTCATTGGGCACGCGGCGCGGGATGCGCTTGTCGATCACATTGACCGCGCCACCGATGGCCTGGCTGCCGTAGAGCAGCACGGCGGGACCGCGCAGGACCTCGATGCTTTCGGCGGTCAGCGGGTCGATCGATACCGCGTGGTCGGCCGAGGTGTTGGAGACGTCGATCGCGCCGATGCCATCCACCAGCACCTTCACGCGCTCGCCGGAGAAACCGCGAAGGACGGGGCGCGACGCGCCGGGCGCGAAACCGCTGGCAGTCACGCCGGGGACGCTGGCCAGAACCTCACCCAGCTGGCCGTCCATATTGGCGTCGAGCGTGTCGCTCTCGATCACGCTGGTGCCGGCGAGCAGGTCGAACTGCCGCAGGCCCTCGGCGGTTACGATGATCGTTCCGCTAGCGTCGATGCGGCGGTTGTGGAGATCGTCTTCGCCGGTTTCTTCCACCACGATGGTGTCGCCCGGCTCGACCGGATCGGCCTGCTGGGCGATGGCGCTGCCGGCTTGGGCAAGGGCGAGGAGGGAGAGGGATGCCTTGAGCGTGTGCCGGATGGCCGCAGAGTGATACAACATAACCCCTGATTAGGGGCTCTTCGCCCTTTTGCAAGCACAGCCGCGACAAACAGCAGTTAGGCACGACGAATGGCATGGCCCTTGGGACCATGCATCTGTCGTTCTCATATGGGAGAAATGGAGCGGGCGAGGCGATTCGAACGCCCGACCCCAACCTTGGCAAGGTTGTGCTCTACCCCTGAGCTACGCCCGCTCACTGACGCTCGCCGAACCGTGTGGCCCGGTGGGGAGGCGCGCAACTAGCAACGCCTTTTGAGTCTCGCAAGCGAAAAAATGCACTTTTTTGACCCGCCGCGTTTCCGCGCCTAGGCCCCTTCACATTCGTCGGGCGAAACCCACATGGAAGCCCGAGAGTTACATCCAAGGAAAGGCGGTTTACGTGGCGAGCATGGGTTTGAGCATCGACGAGCAGAAGGCGGTCGACAAGTTCAAGAAGGACGTCGTCGAACCGTCGATGACGAAGCTCGTCATCCTCGATTTCTTCGCCGAGTGGTGCGGGCCGTGCAAGGCGCTGGCCCCGATGCTGGAGAAGGTCGCGGGCGAATACGCCGACAAGGGCGTGGTGCTGGTCAAGGTCGATGTCGACAAGGAACAGTTCATCGCCGCGCAGTTCCAGGTCCAGTCGATCCCGACCGTCTATGCCATGTTCCAGGGCCAGCCCGTGGCCGACCTCACCAGCGCGCGCAGCGAATCGCAGCTGAAGGAAGTGCTCGACCAGATCCTCGCCCAGCTGCCGATCGAAGGTGGCGATGCTGGCGGTGCGCAGGCGCAGGCCGCCGAGCAGGTCGACCAGTTCGTAGCCATGGGCGAGCAGGTGCTGGCCGAAGGCGACGCTGCCCGCGCGGCCGGCATCTTCGCGCAGGTCACCGAGATGGCACCCGACAACGCCGCCGCCCACGCGGGCCTCATCCGCGCGCTGACTCAGGCCGACCAGGTCGAGGAAGCCAAGGCCGTCCTCGCCGCCGTGGAAGCGAATCCCGCGGTTAGCGGCGACACGCTGATCGAGAACGCCAAGGCCGCGCTGGAGCTTGCCGGCAACAAGGTCGACGATGGCGAACTCAGCGCCCTACGCGAAAAGGCCGCCGCCGATCCCGCCGACATGGAAGCGCGCCTCGCCTATGCCGAAGCCGCCTTCGCCGCGGGCGACCGCGATGCCGCCGCCGACGAACTGCTCGCCATGGTCGAAGCCGACCGCGAGTGGAACGAGGGCGCCGCGCGCACCAAGCTGATCGACATCTTCAACGCGGTGGGTCTCGAAGACCCGTGGGTGGTGACAACCCGCCGCCGATTGTCGAAACTGTTGTTCGGATAAAGGATGACTCTTGCGTCCGTTCGCCCTGAGCTTGTCGAAAGGCTGTACTTTTCTTCAGGTGCAGCGCCCGCCAAAAGAAGTGCGGTGCTTCGACAAGCTCAGCACGAACGGTATATAGGTGAGTGCGTATGACCACCCGCCTCTCGATCTTTCCCCTGCCCGGCGCGATCCTGTTCCCCGGCCTGCAGTTGCCGCTGCACATCTTCGAACCGCGCTATCGCGATCTTGTCGGCAGTGCGCTCGCCAAGGACCGGCTGATCGGCATGGTCCAGCCGCAGCGCAGTTCCGATGGCTCGCCGCTCTATGCGATCGGATGCCTCGGGCGGATCGGCGATGTCGAGGCGCTGGAGGATGGACGCTACAATATCGTGCTCGAAGGCGAGACGCGCTTTCGCATTACGCGCGAACTCGATGTCACCACCTCCTTCCGGCAGGTCGAAGCCGAACTGATCGACGATCCCGAAGGCGAAGTCCTCGCCAGCGTCGAGCGTGCCGGTTTCGAATTCGAGGCCAAGCGCTTCGCCGCCATGCAGGGCTATTCGGTCGACTGGGATTCGGTCGAGCGCCTGGACGACGAAACGCTGATCAACGGCGTCGCCCAGATCGCCCCCTTCGACAGCGCGGCGAAGCAGGCCCTGCTTGAAGCGGACACGCTGTCGCAGCGCTGCGAACTCATGATCCAGCTGATGCAGTTCTTCGCCCTGCGCGACGACGGGGACGAGATCGTCACACTCCAGTAGGCGCTTCGAGACTCGCGAGCAGAGAGGTCAGCGCTGTGAAGGCATGGCGTTTGGCATCATCGCGGTTGTAATTTTCGGCTTGGACGACAAGCACCGCATCGTAATCGCGCAAGATGGCGACGATATTGCCGCCATTGCCCTTCATCATCCACGCACCTTCGTAGCCGCGAGGGGAGCGAAGGGGCGTGGCCCACCAGAGGTTGCCATAGAACACATGCTCGCCCAGGCGATGCCGCGGGGTCAGCATGGTATCGATCCAGGCCTCGCTGACAATGCGCTTGCCGCGCCACTCACCCCTATCGAGGACCAGTCGTCCGATCTTGAGCAGGGCCTCATCGGAAATTGTGAGCTGCCCGCCGGACTGGACCTCGCCCGATTTCGATCGCTTCCATACCGGCGCTTCCAGACCGAGCGGGTCGAACAAGCGGCGCTGTATATAGGCATCGAAGCTCTCGTCTGTCGCTTTTTCCACGACTTGGCCCAAAAGAAAGACTCCAGCGGTGCAGTAGGCGAACGGTCCTTCACCCCGCTCGTCCCGTTCGAACTTTCGCGCGGGCAACGCCAAAGCGAAACCGCGCCAATCCCTCGTGCGATACATGCGCTCTTCCCAACCGGGGGAGCGCTTGTCCCAATCGTTGCAATCGAGCGCGCTCGCCATGCCGAGCAAGTTTTTGACCGTGATCGAATCGAAAGGCTCTCCGCGCTTTTGCCCGAGATAAGGCCAGACCCGCGTATCGACGCTTTCGAGAAGGCCATCGTCTACGACCATGCCGACAGCCAATGCCGTCAGCGATTTACCAGCGGAACGAATGTCGACCGGTTCGCCCAATTCCGCGCCATCGAAGCGCTTGCGATAGACAATCTCGCCATGCTGTTCTGCGGCGAGGACGCGAATCTTTCCGAAGTCCCCCTCAGCGATGCGCTGTTCGAGTTCCGGCACAGCCAGTTCTTCGAGCGGCTGCGCCAGCAAGGGCTGGGCAAATGCCAGCGCTAAGACCGGGGTGATGGCGTGAACGAGTGAGCGCAGCATAGGCTTTCCCTATTCGCTGCCAGCTTAACCGGCCGCGAACCGGCTCAAAGATTGAACGAACCTCTAAGCCCGTCGATCACGTACTGGGCCGCCAACGCGGCGAGCAGGACGCCCAGCACGCGAGTGATGGCCGCTTCGACCTTGTCGCCGAAGAGACGCATGATCGGCCCGGCGGCGATCAGCGCGAGCATGGTGATGATCAGCACGGCAGCGAGTGCGCCAAGCACCGTCGCGGTCTGCGTGAGGTCCTGCGCCTCATTCATCAGCAGCATGATGGCGGCGATGGCGCCGGGGCCGGCGAGCATGGGGATGGCCATCGGGAAGATCGAAACGTCCTCAACCTCGGGCGTGGCAGCGACCTTTTCCGCGCGTTCCTCGCGGCGCTGGGTGCGTTTTTCGAAGACCATCTCGAAGGCGATCCAGAACAGCATCAGCCCGCCCGCGATACGGAAGCTGTCGAGGTCGATATGGAGCGCGCCCAGCAATTGCTCGCCGAACAGCGCGAAGATCAGCAGGATCACGCCTGCAATGAAGGTCGCGCGGATAGCCATGTTGCGGCGCTGCGCCGTGGTCGCGCCTTTGGTCAGGCCCGCGTAGATCGGCGCGCAACCCGGCGGATCGATCACCACGAAGAGCGTGATGAAGGCCGACAGGAAGAGCTGGCTCATTGCGCGCGATCCGCTTCAAGGTCGATGTCGACAACCCGCTCCCAGCCTTCATCGCCGGCGAGCCAGACGTCGTAACGCCGCTCGCCTCCGCCCACGAAGTGGATGCTCCACGCGAGCGTTCCGTCTCGCGAGATGGAAACCCGCGCTCCGGGATCCACCGCGGGGGGGGCGAGGCGCGTGCCGCATTCGGCAACGCGCGACGCGATCATCTCCGGCTTCACCGGCGCGTCCGCTTGCGGATAGCCGAAGTCGAAGACCCAGCGATATTCACCATCGGACTGGCGCTGCCACACGGTGTTGAAGGTGCCGACGGTCCCTTCGGGATCGACAAAGCCGCCCTGGGTGACGGCCAGCGATCCGTCGCAGCTCGACCACACGCGGTGCGGTTCCCACTGGACCGCAGCGGCGGGGTTTTCCTGCGCTTTCAGCCACGGTTTGGCCTCGATCGCGCCATTGCGACCAAACAGCAGGCCTCCGTCGGCCGCGTATTCGGCAAAGGCGGTCCATTGCCCGTCCTCCTGCGCCGCGCGCGCAAAGGCGAGTTCGGTGGCAACAACCTTGCCGGGATTGGCGCGCGCTTCCATGAACCGGCCGTAGGGCGTGCGCGGACCCGTGCTCGTGCAAGCGGTCAGCGAAACGAGCGTAAGGCCGATCACGGCAGCGCGCAGCATCTAGAGCGTCTCCGGCACGTCGAGACCGGCGTTGCGATGCGCGGCGACCACCGTGTTGCGCAGCAGCACGGCGATGGTCATCGGCCCGACGCCGCCGGGCACGGGCGTGATTGCGGCGGCGACACCTTCGGCGCCCGCATAGTCGACATCGCCGACCAGCCGGCCCTTCTCCTCACCGTCGGCAGGAGGCAGGCGGTTGATGCCGACGTCTATGACGGTCGCCCCTTCCTTGAGCCATTCCGCCTTGACCATTTCTGCGCGGCCCACGGCGGCCACGACAATGTCGGCGCGTTTGACGACGGCTGGCAGGTCCTTGGTCCGGCTATGCGCGATAGTCACGGTGGCGTTGGCGTCGAGCAGCAGCTGCGCCATCGGCTTGCCGACGATATTCGAGCGCCCGATGACCACCGCCTCGAGACCCGAAAGGTCACCCAGCCGATCCGCCAGCAGCATCATGCACCCCAGCGGCGTGCAGGGCACGAAGCCGCTCTGCCCGACCGCCAACCGGCCTGCGTTGGTGACATGAAAGCCGTCGACATCCTTGTCCGGGCTGATCGATGCAATCACGGCCTGGTCGTCGAGATGGTCCGGCAAGGGAAGCTGGACGAGGATGCCGTCCACCGCGTCGTCGCCGTTCAGCTGTTCGACCAGCGCAAGGAGGTCCGCCTCGCTCGTATCGGCGGGCAGGCGATGCTCGAAACTTTCCATGCCGGCGGCCACGGTCGCCTTGTGCTTGCTGCGCACATAGACCTGGCTGGCCGGATCCTCGCCCACCAGCACCACGGCGAGCCCGGCCTTGCGACCGGCCTTGCTCTCGAACTCGGCCGCCATCGCGCCGACCCGCTCGCGCAGGTTTGCGGCAAAGGCCTTCCCGTCGATCCGTTCCGCCGCCATGGTCAGGCCGCTCCCATGATAATGCCGTCGAGCACGATCAGCACGATGTTGATCAGCAGGATCAGCACCAGCGGCGAGAAATCCACCATTCCGGTGTTCGGCATGAAGCGCCGGATCGGCCTTAGCAGCGGATCCAGCAGCCGGTTGATGCCCTCGTAAAAACTCATCAGGAATTGGTTGCGGCCCACCACGTTGAAGGCAAACAGCAGGCCGATCACGAACTGGATGATCACCAGCATGATGATGACGCTGGCGAGCATCGAAATGATGTTGGAAATGGTGATTAGAGCTTGCATCGATCCCGTCTCTTCCTGAGGCGCAGTCCCGTTGGCCTGAGCCTCTACAAGAGGGCGCGCCGCCCCGCTACCCCTGGCTTGCGCTTATCAAGGTCCCCGCACCGCGCGCAGTGAAGAATTCGAGCAGCATGGCGTGCGGCACACGCCCGTCGAGCACGACAGCCGCCTCGCAGCCGGCCTCGACCGCGCTGACACAGGTTTCCAGCTTGGGGATCATGCCGCCACTAATGGTCCCGTCGGCGCGAAGCTGGGCGATGTCCGAAGGGCTGAGGTCGGTGAGCAGCTTGCCCTCCTTGTCGAGGACGCCGCTGACATCGGTCAGTAGCAGCAGGCGCGCCGCGCCCAAGGCTGCCGCCAGCGCGCCTGCCATGGTGTCGGCGTTGATGTTATAGGTGTGGCCATCCTCGCCCGTGCCGATGGGCGCGACGACGGGGATCATACCGGCCGCCGTGGCTGTCTCGATGATTGTGGTGTCGACCGCGCTCGGCTCGCCCACGAAGCCAAGGTCCAGAGCGCGCTCGATATTGCTTTCGGGGTCTTTCGTGGTCCGCTCCACCTTGCGCGCGGTGACGAGGCCGCCATCCTTGCCCGAGATGCCGACCGCCTTGCCCCCGGCGCGCGCGATCGAGCCGACGATCGCCTTGTTGATCGCGCCCGAGAGCACCATTTCGGCGACCTCGGCCGTGGCCTTGTCGGTGACGCGCAGTCCGTCGACGAAACGCGTTTCCACACCCAGCTTCTCCAGCATCGCGCCGATCTGCGGACCGCCGCCATGCACCACCACCGGGTTGATGCCGACCGCCTTAAGCAGCACCACGTCTTCGGCGAACTCGCGCGCCGCGTCCTCGTCGCCCATGGCGTTACCGCCGTATTTCACCACGAAGCTGCGTCCGGCATAGCGCTGGAAATAGGGCAAGGCCTCGATCAGCGTCTGCGCCTTGGCGCTGGGATCACTCGTTTGCATCGGCTGGTTCCCGCTCCTCGCTATCCGGGGCTCATGTCGTTCGTCCGTTAGCGGCAAGCGGCGCGGGCGGAAAGTCTAGCATCTATTCGTGCCGCGAAAGCCGCGCTAGGCCATGCGCATGAGACACGCCCTCGCCCCGCTCGCCGCCCTGCTTCTCGCCTCCTGCGCCACCACGCCTGCGCCAAGCCCGCAGGATCGGTTCTGGACCGCGCTGCAGAGCCATTGCGGCAAGGCCTATGACGGCAAGCTGGTCAGCACCGACGCGCGCGACGCCTCCTTCCCGCAAGCGCGGCTGGTCGCGCATTGGGCCGAGTGCGACACCGACCGCACCGCCATCGCCTTCCACACGATGGACTTCGGCGCGGCGGACGAGCCGGTCTGGGACCGCAGCCGCACCTGGGTCCTCACCCGCGAGCGGATCGAAAACGCCGCGACCTCCACCACCGTCCAGATCACCCTCAAGCACGACCACCGCCACGCGGATGGCGAGGCGGATGCGGTGACCTTCTACGGCGGCACCACCGCAACCCGCGGCACGGCGCAGGGGCAGGACTTCCCGGTCGATCCCTTCTCCATCGCCCTGTTCAAGCGCGCGGGGCTGGCCACCTCGGTCACCAATGTCTGGCGCATGGAGGTGGACCCGGCTGGCACGCCCGACGCCACCTTCGCCTACCAGCTCACCCGCCGCAACGACCCCTCGCGCCTGTTCCGCGTCGAGTTCGACCTCACCGAACCCGTCGGCCCACCCCCGCCGGCGTGGGGTTGGGAGTAACCGTCAGCCGGCGCCTTCGGGCGGGTATTGCGGCGCGGGCCCGTGGTCGAGGCTGAGGCTCTCCAATAGCTGGAAGCGCCCTTCCTCCGGCATCCATTGCCAGATGTGGAGGTAGCGTCCGCCACCGGTCTGAACCCAGCCGAGCTCCTCGCCGCGCCATTCGGAGAAGGTGTGATGCGCCTCCTCCAGCGCGCCCCATGTGCCCAGCGGCTTGATCGTACGGCTGCCCGGCACCAGCAGGCGCCGGTTCCTGTAGCCCTCGTTCTCGCCCCCCGGCGCCCGCGCCGCGCAGCGTTCGCGCGACTGGTCGAGCATCTGCTGCCCGCTGGTAAGCGGCAGGCCGACGAGGTCGTGGACCATGCGGAAGTCGGGGTGGACCAGATCGGCCACCGCATCGGGATCGCAGCCTTCGAAGAAGCCCCAGAAGAGCCTGGCGTCGTTCGCCTCGATCCGGCTGGTCATCGCCTCGCCCGTGGGCATGGGGGCTTCCGCAGCGGCGGGCAGCGCGGTGGCGGCTTGGGCGAACAGGATGGCGGCGGTCAGGGTCAAGCGGTCTCTCCTCCAAGGTGTATCGCATAGGTAATACACAAGTGAGGTCCGTCAACCCTGTTCAGTTGGAGATCCCCGCGCCGCCTCCGACAGGATGGAGCACATGGAGCACGGTCCTGGCGGTAAAAATCCCGCCCCGCGCGAGCGGCCATTCGGACAGGCGGCATAGGCGAAAATCGGTGAGCGAACATGGCGCGCAAGCTACCCTGCCGCCCACGCGGTAGGAAAGCGTCTGCGGCGCCAACCTACCAGCGCGCCTCGCAGGCCACCCCATCGCCGTCGCCATCCATATCGTCGCGATATCCCGGCTGGCCGCGGTAGAGCGGCGCCCTGCCCAGAGCGCGCACCTGGTTGCAGCCCGAATAGGTGACCGATCGCTCGACGACGAGACGCGCCTGCTCCTCCTCTGCGCTTTCGAACAGCGTAGCACCGGGGAGTGGACGGCTGCCCTGACCCATGCCGTTGTCGAGGAGGTACGCCACCAGCGCGGCCATCGCGAGCTGCGCCACGCCGACCGCGGCGAGCTTCTGCGTGAAACTCCCCTTGCGGGTCTTGTGGCGGAAGGCGGAGCGACCGGCCAGCGCGCCGGGCAGTCCGCCGATGAAGGCGAGAAACACCAGCGTATCCTCGCTGATCCGCCATTGCCTGTTCTCCGCGCGCGCCTTGTCGATACCGAAGGCGGCGAAGGCGAGGAAGTTGATGGCGATCAGGTAATAGACGAGCAATTCGAGCATGATTGCGCGGCCCTAGCGCCGCAGACGTTAAGGAGATCCGACCACCCCCCGTTTGCCCTCCCAAGGCCAAGCCGATAGACTGCCCACGGACTATCCGGGGAGAGGGATTTCATGAGTGACGACCGCAACGATTTGACCGGCGACCGCGCGCGGCTTGACGAGAGGCCGGTGCGCTATCCCGACCGGCCCGAGGCGCGCGAGCGGCCTGCCTCGAATCCGCGCGGGAGCGACAGCAATCTCGAAGGGCTGGACGACAACCGGCCGCTGATCGTGGCCGTGCTCTACCTCGCCGGTTTCCTTACCGGGATCACCGGCCTCGTCGGCGTGGTGCTGGCGCATATGTGGCAGGGCGATGCGCGCGGCGACTGGACCGCCTCGCACTTCGCCTACCAGATCCGCACCTTCTGGTTCTCCGTCATCGCGACGATCGCGGCGGTGGTGCTGAGCTTCGTTGGCATCGGCTTCCTGCTCTACCCGCTGATCCCGATCTGGTTCGGCGTGCGCAGCGTGCTGAGCCTGATGCGGGCGAGCAAGAAGGAGCCGATGCCCAACCCCGAAACGCTGGGCTTTTGACCGCACGGCGGGCACCCGCGCCATGGCGAAACCGGGCAGGATTGCTGCTTCCGCGCCGATGAAAAAAGGGCCCCATACCGCCTTTTGAAGGGAAGCATGGGGCCCAAAGGAAAGAGCGAAACAGATAGTTCGCCCTTCGGGTCGCGAACGGAGGAATACTTCGGCAAGTCTCCCGGCAGAATAGCCATTTGTATAGCAACCCCGTTATTTTCGTGCCGCCATTCCGGTTGGCTGGAGGCTTCCCGCCCCCTATCGTCCTGTCCCATGGTCAAGCCTGCCCGTTTCCGCACAGCCCGCCGGCGACGCCGCTGGACATGGGCGCGCGCGAAATGGGCCGTGCTGCTGGCGCTGCTGCTGGGGTTCTGGCTCTTCCGGAGCGAGCGCGAGACGCAACCCGAGGCGCTTGAGCCGGTCGACCTCACCTTCCGGCTCTGCGGAGAGGCGGGGAGCGGACCTTGCGTGATCGACGGCGACACGCTCGCCATAGGCCAGCGCCGCGTGCGCTTCACCGGCTTCGACACGCCCGAAATGGACGGCGCCTGCGAGGCCGAGCGCTTCAAGGCTGCCCAGGCCCGCGACGCGCTCTTAAGCTGGCTCGACCAGGGCCGCTTCCACTGGACCGGCGGCGCCGAGCCCCCATACGACCGCTATGGCCGCGAACTACGCGAAGCGCGGCGGGGAGAGGAGTTGCTGGCCGACCACATGATCGCCGCCGGGCTGGCTGAGGGCATGGGCTGGGGCTCGGAGCGGGTGGAGTGGTGTTGAGAAGTTTTTGTTTTGCGAACCCGCCTCCGCGGGTTCGTCCTCGCTAGACGTGCGGCAAGCCGCACCCGCTGCGGGCGGGCGGTCACCCTTGCGGTCGGCTGGTCGCCGACCGTCGCAACGCCAGATAGCTCGCCCTGCTCTTGGTCGCGGCAGCCAAAGGCCGACCGGCCGCCGCCGCTTATGCGGCGAAGCCAAGGAGCGCGGACGCGCTCCGCCCGGCGTTTGAGGGCGCAAACAAAAAACGAGGATCCGCTTCGCCCGGTGGTTCTCGCGGGAACCGATTGAGCTAAGTCACCAAAAGAGAACGAGGACAAACACCCCGACCGGCAATGTAAGGAGGAGTGGCAGGAACCAGCCGCTATCAGTGACCTTGCGATGCGGTGCGAGACGCGATCCGCTTTCGGTAAAGACCGTTTCCCCGATCTTTCGCGGCTTGTCGGGTTTGAGTTTCCTCACGTCGGCCATGGCCGATGTGCTACAGCTAACGCATTGACGCAGATTTAACGTCTTACGGCTCGTCTGGGCAGGCCCTCGCTCGCTGCATCAACGATGACCTCGCCTACGGCTCGCCGTGGCTCTTCCCGACCCCATGGCCGGTCAAAGAGCAATGACACGAAAAGTTGGAGCAGCGAATGGACAATGCGATCTTAAAGGCTCGATGGAATTAATTGGTCAAACTCCATCGTCGGGGCTTCGGGCGGCTCCATAGAAGTACTGGTCAATAAGGTTCCGGATCGCATCGCCTTCCTCCATGCCGAAATCCCGAATAATTCTTTGCGCAATGTCAGAGGGCATCTCTCCGCTGAAAAAATACTTTCCGTCCCGCTCTTCAACCGAGACATTCAAATCTTTACAATTCACTGCTCGGAGCGCTTGCGCGTATCCGGAAATGAAATCCGCAAAAATTAAACGATCTCCAACCATTTGCTCAGGGTGAAAGGATCTTCCAGTCAACGCTGACTGAGCCAGCGCATAAAAAGCCGCGCGCCCACCGTTCACAGTGCTTGAGAAAGTTTTGATGATGTCGGGCTTGCCATCAGCTATTTCGTCAACGCCCACTTCGCCATTCGCAGCTGAAGCGGTAGAGAAATCATTCAGTCTTTCCGAAATGCCCTTCACCGCAGGCGAAATAAATTTGAATTCGTCAAACACCTTTTCGAATTTTGCATCCAATTGGTCGGTGATGTTGTGAAGGTCGACAGAAGCCTGCTCCATTTGGCTTGCTGAGAAATCCAGAGCGCCCAAATTCGCAGATATACTTTGATTCGAGACAATCGAATAAAAAATCGCAACTACAGCGAGCAAAAGAGATGCCACGGTGGCCGCGAAGGTCATGTAGGAAGTAACAACATTTGCCGATGGCAACTTTACGACGAAGGCACAGATTATCCCGATCAGGATGCTGATCAGCCATAAGGCATGTATATGCCCCACCCGCCTAAAGTGATCGATTATTGGCATGTATTTACGTCACTCCGCCGCCACAGCCCCTTCGCCGTCCTCGAACAGGCCCGGGCCGTCGGTCTCGGCCTCTTCCTCGTTCGCCGCCTTGGCTTTCTGGCGCTTGTCGAAGCTCGACCACACGTCGTTCCAGTTGCCCTTTGTCGCGCCCTTGGAATATTCCGTCGCGCGGGTTTCGAAGAAGTTGGCGTGCTCCACGCCGTTCAGCAGCGGGGCGAGCCAGGGGAGCGGGTGGTCGTCGACCATGTAGATCGGGTCGAGGTTCAGCTGCCCCAGGCGCCAATCGGCGATGTAGCGGATGTACTTCTTGATATCCTTCGCCGTCATGCCGGACACGGGGCCCATTTCGAAGGCGAGGTCGATGAAGTTGTCCTCCAGCCGCACCGTCTTCTGGCAGATGTCGATGATGTCTTCCTTGACCGCCTTGGTCAGGCAGTCCCGCTCGCGCACGAACTCGTGGAACATGCGGATGATGCCTTCGCAGTGCAGGCTCTCGTCGCGGACCGACCAGCTGACGATCTGGCCCATGCCCTTCATCTTGTTGAAGCGCGGGAAGTTCATCAGCATGGCGAAGCTGGCGAACAGCTGCATGCCTTCGGTAAACGCGCCGAACATGGCGAGCGTGCGGGCGATGTCTTCATCATTGTCGACGCCGAACTGCTGCATGTAATTGTGCTTGTCGGCCATTTCCTCGTATTCGAGGAAGGCGGAATATTCGCTTTCGGGCATGCCGATCGTGTCGAGCAGGTGGCTGTAGGCCGCGATGTGCACCGTCTCCATGTTGGAAAACGCGGTGAGCATCATCTTCACTTCGGTCGGCTTGAACACGCGGCCGTATTTGTCGTGATAGCAATCCTGCACTTCGACATCGGCCTGGGTAAAGAAACGGAAGATCTGGGTGAGCAGGTTGCGCTCGTGCTCGGTCAGCTTCTGCGCCCAGTCGCGGCAGTCTTCGCCCAGCGGCACTTCTTCCGGCATCCAGTGGATCTGCTGCTGGCGTTTCCAGAATTCGTAGGCCCACGGATATTCGAAGGGCTTGTAGGTCTTTCTGGCTTCGAGCAACGACATCTTGTGTCTCCGGCGTGTGTGCGTGAACGACTCATATAGGGAATCACGGCTGCGATTCGAAGGCAAGGGGGGATGATTCGGCGGGGATAAGCTGCGGGTAAGTATATCTGGCGTGCGACGAACCGCGGAACGCGGCGACCTTGCGGTTCGTTGATCGGGCAAAGGAGACGAAAATCATGGGCGATTATTCCCCTGAGAACCAGCAGCAGGCCCTCGACGCGCAGGTCGGCGGTCCGCGTCCGGAATACGACCAGTACGAGGTCAACCAGCCGGGCAACATCAACAAGCAGGCCGAAGCGCAGCAGGGCTATGGCAACGCGCGCAACGAAAACGGCCAGATGGAGCAGGACATCGCCACGGGAAGCTTGGGCAACGCCAGCCTCGCGCAGGATGACAGCGCGCAGCCGGGCGAAATCTCCGACCGGCCCGACGAACGCGCCGCCGCCGATGCCAACCGGCCGCTCGGCGAAAGCTAAGACCAGTTTCACAGTACGGGGCTAAAGCGAACTTGTTCGGTTTTCCCCTTTTGCGGGCAAGTTCCGCGAAACCCCGGCGCCCCGTCTTTCCAGGCGGGGCGTCAACTTTTGTGCGGCCCTATCGCTTTGCTACTTGAGGGCGGGTTTGTGCGCCCTGCTAGAGCAGCACGCTTGCAATCATGAAGACAACTCCCGCCATCCCCATGGCCAGCAGGAAACCCCAAAAAGCTTCGTCAGGGATATGCGGCCCCTGCCGCTCCCCGTCACCCTCCGGCTCGGCATCCTGCTTCTGACGCGATTTTAGGAACCATGCGGCGGCCAGGCCTGCGACCGGCCCCATCAGCAGTGGGTCGCCGGTGGCAAGATCGGCGAGCAACACCGGCGCGATCATCTGCAAGGTGCCGACCAGCGTCACCTGCAGGATCCGCCAGGAGTCGAACCTTTCCGGAGCCTCGCCCTGCTTCCAGCCGTAATCCCGCATTTCGTCGGGATGGAGCCCGCTCGTAGCGCGCGCGGCGCGGCGGATGCGCCAGGCACAGAAACGATAGCGGATATGCGGCCAACTCTCGATCAACAGCGCGAAGAAGAACAGGCCGATAAACCAACCGATGCTCCACCCGCTAAACTTTTCGAAGCGGTCCAGTGCTGCAAGAAGATCCTCCATCACTCCTTCCTAACCCCTTGCCCGACCCTTGAAAACTCCCACGGAATAGAGGTTATGCGCACAGCCGTGCACGAACGTAGACGAAGCGTGGACCCCCTCTGCTACCCTTACGTTGATTAGGTGTAACCAATTTAAACAAAAGGGTTTTATATGTTTGAGAAGCTCCGTATCAAGGAACACATGGAAGTCACCGATTGCAAGGGCCAGCACGTTGGCACCGTCGATCATGTACAGGACGACGCCATCAAGCTGACCAAGTCGGACAGTTCGGACGACATGCACCATTTCCTGTCGCTCGACGACGTCGACAAGATCGACGACAACCGCATTTACCTCAAGGAAAGCGCACGCATTCCCGAAGGTCTCGGCAACACGGCCGTCATGGAAGATGCCTGAGCCTTATAACGTCACTTCGTAACGTTTAGCGCCCGGTTCGCCCAACGGCAGACCGGGCGCTTTTACGTATCCATACTGGTGCCAATTGCTTGTAGCTGCAGCGGATGTGGCTAAAAGGACGGGATGGAGGGTCCCGCGCACACAGCTGGCCATGACGCTACGGCTAGCGGTGCTGCGCTCCTGTCCGCGGTTTCTCCGGATGCCAGCGCCGGGACGCTCGCCGCGCTGGTCGACGATCAGGTCGACCGGATCCTGCCGTTTCTTTTTGCGCTAGGAATGGGGGTAACCCTCGCCTCCATCGCGATCGACGTGCTTATCGTGCCAGCCTTTATCCTGACCGCCGCCGGATTGAAGACCGGGCTAGTCATGACCCAGCAGGCGCTTGGCCTCGCGCTTCCGCGAAGGATGCGCAGGGCGCGCAAGGCCCTGCTCGGCTCGTCCCTGATCGCTTTCGGCATGGTCACGGCGACGATTGCCGGCTGGGCCCCTGCCCCGCACAATGTGTTCCACATGCTCGGCACGGTGCTGGTGCTCGGCATCGCGACCCCGATCCTGCCTCTCAGCCCGCGCGAATCCGCTGTCTTTGTCGGCATGTACCTTGCCTGTTCGCTGGCCGTGCTGTGGTTTTCCGCCGACAACGCCCAGCTGTTTACCGCTATGGCCATCGTGTTCCTCATCGTCGGAATTGCCGCCTGGATGCTGGCGCGCCGGATGTGGACGTTGCAGACCGACAATATCGAACTGGCCGAGGCCCGGTGGCGGCGCGTGGAGGAACTGGCCCACGCCAATCGCCAGCTGGAACAGCTCGCCAGCCACGATCCGTTGACCGGGCTTGCCAACCGGCGGCATTGCTCGGAGACTTTCGGCAAGCGCTATGGCCCCGGGACGGATGGCGAAGGCCAGAGCGTTGCGGTGTTCATGATCGACATCGACCATTTCAAGAATTTCAACGACCGGTGGGGGCACCAGGCTGGCGATGAATGCCTGCGCTCGGTGGGAGAAGCCTTGTCGATGATTGCGCGCAAGCATTCGGGGCTGGCGGCTCGGTTCGGCGGGGAAGAATTCGTCGTCCTGCTGGAGCCGCTGGACGGCGCGAACCCCATCACGCTCGCCGAGGAAATGCGCAGCGCCATCAGCCATATCGAAATTCCAATGCGTGAAGACCAAGAGACGGCGAGCTGCACGGTCAGCATCGGCATCGCGGTCCATGGTGCCGCCGGCGCGCCGGACCTCGGGATGCTGCTGAGCACCGCCGACAGGGCACTCTACAACGCCAAACGCGCGGGCCGCGACCGGTGCGAGCTGGCGGCATAGCGCGCCTCGCCCGCCGGGAATTCGACCTTGCCCTTTCTGTGACCTGCGCCGCCCGGGCAAGTAAGCTGATTCACGACAACGAAAAAGGCGATAGCAACCGCGTTCTTCCGGCACGCGGGCCGGGCCCTTTATCGCGCCTAAAAGGGCTGACGGACGCGCTGTAGCCGCAGCATCGATCCTCCACGAAAAAGCCCCGCCCTCCCATTAGGAGGACGGGGCCTTTCCAATTACCGCTGCCGCTTACTGGCAGGCGAGGCATTCCTCGTAATCGGTCTGCTCGGCACCGGCGGCGAGTTCGTATTTCGCGGCGTCGGCGGTGTTGTCGGCCTCAACGCCACCGGCGAAACCGGCGCGCTGCACCGACTTCGAGCGGAGGTAATAGAGCGACTTGATGCCCTTCTCCCACGCCTGGAAGTGCAGCATCATCAGGTCCCACTTGTCGACATCGGCCGGGATGAAGAGGTTCAGCGACTGCGCCTGGTCGATATAGGGCGCGCGGTCAGCGGCGAATTCGAGCAGCCAGCGCTGGTCTATTTCGAAGCTGGTCTTGAAGGTCGCCTTTTCTTCGGGAGTCAGGAAGTCGAGGTGCTGGACGCTGCCGCCCTTCTCGAGGATCGAATTCCAGATCGCGGTCGAGTTCTTGCTCTTCTTGTCGAGCAGCTTTTCGAGATAGGGGTTCTTCACCACGAAGCTGCCCGAAAGCGTCTTGTGGGTGTAGATGTTCGCCGGGATCGGCTCGATGCAGGCGCTGGTGCCGCCGCAGATGATCGAGATCGACGCGGTCGGGGCGATCGCCATCTTGCAGCTGAAGCGTTCCATCGCGCCCATGTCCTCGGCATCAGGGCAGGCGCCGCGTTCCTGTGCGAGCACCATGGAAGCTTCCGACGCCTTGCCCTGGATGTGCTTGAACATCTTCAGGTTCCAGACCTTAGCCATCGGGCTTTCGAAGCCGATGCCCTTCTGCTGGAGGAAGGAGTGGAAGCCCATCACGCCGAGGCCGACGCTACGTTCGCGCATCGCGGAGTATTTCGCGCGCGCCATCTCGTCGGGCGCGCGGTCGATGTAATCCTGCAGGACGTTGTCGAGGAAGCGCATGACGTCCTCGATGAACTGCTTTTCGGTGTTCCACTCGTCCCACTTCTCGATGTTGAGCGAGGACAGGCAGCAGACTGCGGTGCGGTCGTTGCCGAGGTGGTCGATGCCGGTCGGCAGGGTAATTTCGGCGCACAGGTTCGAAGTCGAGACCTTGAGGCCGAGATCGCGGTGATGCTTGGGCATCATGCGGTTCACCGTGTCCGAGAAGACGATGTAGGGCTCGCCCGTCGCAAGGCGGGTCTCGACGAGCTTCTGGAAGAGCGAACGCGCGTCGACCGTCTTGCGGACGCTGCCGTCCTTGGGGCTGACGAGGTCGAATTCCTCACCGTTGCGGACCGCTTCCATGAAGGCATCGGTGATCAGCACGCCGTGGTGCAGGTTCAGCGCCTTGCGGTTGAAGTCGCCCGAGGGCTTACGGATTTCGAGGAATTCCTCGATTTCCGGGTGGTTGACGTCGATGTAGCAGGCCGCCGAGCCGCGGCGCAGGGACCCTTGCGAGATCGCGAGCGTCAGGCTGTCCATCACGCGGACGAAGGGAATGATGCCGCTGGTCTTGCCGTTGAGGCCGACCGGCTCGCCGATGCCGCGGACATTCCCCCAATAGGTGCCGATGCCGCCGCCCTTCGAAGCGAGCCACACGTTCTCGTTCCAGGTGCCGACGATGCCGTCGAGGCTGTCCGAAACCGAGTTCAAATAGCAGGAGATGGGCAGGCCGCGCGTGGTGCCGCCGTTCGAGAGAACGGGGGTCGCGGGCATGAACCACAGCTTTGAGATGTAGTCGTAAAGGCGCTGGGCGTGGTCCTGGTCGTCGGCGAAATAGTCGGCGACGCGGGCGAACAGGTCCTGATAGGTTTCGCCGGGCAGCAGGTAACGGTCTTCCAGCGTCTCCTTACCGAACTCGGTGAGGAGATCGTTGCGGCTGTCGTCCGTCTTCACGTCGAAGCGGCGGTCGAGGACCTTCTTGGAATCTTCCTTGGCAGCCGCAGCCTTGGCAACTTCGGCCATGGCACCGGCCATCGCTTCACCCGCCTTTTCGGCGACGAGTTCGTCGCTGCCCTTATCGTCCTTCGCCATGCTCACCGCCTTGTCGGTGGCTTTCGACGCCGCGCCATCGCTGTCCTCGGTCGTGGTGTCCGTTTCGAGGTCCAGTGCCATCGCCGCTTCGTCTCCGCCTTTGAAATCCATGTTGCCCCACCATCTGTGTCTGTGCGGGCCGTACGGGTCCTGCGATCGCCCGTCGTGCCGCGTTCCTGTCGAGTCGACGGGAGCCCTACCCGCCTACCATCGAATGCCTTGTCCGGGGTGCGAAACTTCTCCCCATTTTCTCCACAGACCGGGGCGAATCCGCCACCTCTCCCATATGGGGAGCTTCGGGATAATCGCTAGGTCTTGTGGGTACCCCCAGGCAACCGACCACTAGATACTGAATCAGGAGCGAGTCGGGCGCAAGAGGGTCAACGAATTTTTAACACGCGTATGGAGAGTGCCTGTGGACCGGATCCGATGATGCGATGCAGCGACGCGTGGACCAAGCTGGCTTTGCGAAATCGCAAGCCCAAAAATGCAGCCGTGCAAAAAATCTTTGGGGCAAAAATGATGCTGCCGGCTTGTGAATCATTCGACTCGGACCGCGACATTTCCTTGCCGTGAGTTGCTTGTCGACCCGGTAGCCAGCGGGACAAAACGAACCCCGGCGACACGCCTGTTCCCGCAGAACATGACGTGGCACCGGGGCGTTCCCGGCCGGACAGTTTCATTTTGGCCGGGAAACGGTAGCGCGGTTCAGGAGGACGGACGGGCCGCTGCGCTACCGAAGGCGAAGACCCTGCGCTCGGAGGGATCGGATGCAAACCGCGCAGTTTCTTCGGCTATCAGTTGGTCCTGCAATTCCTCCGCACGTTCGGCGTTATTCGCGAACACGATGTTGGCCTGGTAGACCTGGTCGGGTCCGAGATCGGCCGGCACTTCGTTGAGGGTTCGCAAATTGCTCACCGCCCGGCGTGCGATCCTGTCGAGGGTGCGGATGCCCGACTTGCGGTAAATCGTTACGTTTTCCGGAGCGCCGTCGGCAGTGCGCGTGAAGCGCACCTTGGTGATCCCTTCCCCAAACGGGAGGTAGGGATACCGCGAGGCGGCTTCGAGCTGGTCATCGAGATCGCGCGAGACGGTCGCGACGAACTGCGCGTGGGATTTCTCCGGCGTAACGACGATGCTGGGTTCTTCCGCACCGGCGGTAACCGGCTCGGCGAGCAGGACGGCCGTGGCCGCAAGAGCGAGGGAGAGGGTGACAATTTTGTACATGGTGATCATCCTTTGGAATAAAGCGATGATCGGCCGCAGAGAGTTACACGTTGATCGCGACTGCCGTTTTCATTCTTCTAGCGAGTACGGTCGTTGGTCGATCGGAGAGCCGGGTCCTGCGGGCACCTTTGGCTACCGTTGCTTTAATTGAACCCGCTCCGAGCCTGTGTCAAATGACACAATAGCGCGTGACGGGGACATACAATCTGGACCGTTTCTTACATTTCGGCGCAAGCTCACGTGCCCCGCCAGACCTTAATCGACCAGATCGCGAAACCTTGGGATAGCCCCGCGAAAGGGACTCGCAGAGCGAGCCTCCAGTTCGCCGATACCTGCGCGAAAAATTCGGCGCGATTTGTCGCAATCGCCCTTCAGTTCGTCGCCGAAGAGGCGTGCCCCGCGATCTTGTCGGACAGCGGCTCGACCAGTTCCAGCGGAAGATCGTGCCCCCAGCCGGGGATGGTCTCCAGCTTCGCGTCCGGAATACAGGCCGCGGTGTCCCGCCCGCCTTCGCACGGTACGAGCGGATCGTCCTCGCCATGCAGAACAAGGGTCGGCACGGTGATTTCGCGCAGCATCGGGCGGCGGTCGCCATCGGCGACGATGGCCGAGAGGTGCCGCGTCGGACCTTCGGGATAAAAGCTGCGGCGCACGCTGGTGAGCGTGCGTTCGCGCAGGCGTTCCTCGGGCGCCGGATAGCCAGGCGAGCCGATGGTCCGCGCGAGCATGATGCCGTGTTCGACCAGCGCATCCTCGGCATCGCTCGAAGGCCGCGTGACCAGCGCCTGCAGCGCTTCCTTGCGCGCGGGCGGCAGCTTGGGATTGCCGGTGGTCGAAAAGATCTGGGTGAAGCTGAGGCAGCGTTCGGGATATTTTGCCGCGACATGCTGCGCGATCATGCCGCCCATGCTCGCGCCCACGATATGCGCCTTGTCGATGTCCAGCGCATCGAGCAGGCCGATCCCGTCGGCGGCCATGTCGGCAAGGCCATAGGGCACGCGCGGGGTCATGCCGATCTTGGACATCAGCGTCATCTTGACCAGCCCGGGTGCCTTCA
Organism: Qipengyuania aurantiaca; assembly: GCF_019711375.1. Classification (NCBI taxonomy): domain Bacteria; kingdom Pseudomonadati; phylum Pseudomonadota; class Alphaproteobacteria; order Sphingomonadales; family Erythrobacteraceae; genus Qipengyuania; species Qipengyuania aurantiaca. The sequence goes on along the minus strand of NZ_CP081295.1, from coordinate 1,329,528 downwards.
CCCCGTCGAACTTGTGGCTGAGGCCGATATCGCGGTTGTCATAACGGATGACGCGGTATCCGCGCGCGGCAAGGGCTTCGACCAGCTCGTCGGGCCACAGGGTCAGCTGCGCGCCGAAGCCCATGATGAGCAGCATCGCCGGATGGGCCGGATCGCCATGCTCTTCGTAATGGATATCGATCCCGTTTGCTGTGACCTTCGGCACGCGTCGCTCCTCTTTCTGATGTCCTCGCAGCGCACATCACCGCAATCCGGCGCGTTTGTCCATCGCCCAGGCGTAAATCGGGCTGCTTATAGTAAACAGAAAGTAAACGGGAGCGCAGCTTGTCGTTTTACTACAATCGACCGACTTCTATTTGTAGTATTTCTGCACCTTGGGAGAGGGCCTCATGAATATTGAGCGCAGGATTGCCGAGAGGAGTTCGACGCGCGAAAGCGTTCGTATCGCGCTGGGCGCCTACCAGCTCTTCGGCACCATGCGAAACCTCTCGCAGCAGGGTTGCATGGTGGAATCGCCGAATGCAGAAGTCGAAGTGGGCGACCGCTGCGACGTGTTCCTCGCCCCCGATTACTCGGTCGGCGGCCGGATCGCCTGGCAATTGGGCGATGCCCTGGGCATCTCCTTCGTCCACCCGGTGCCCGAAAGCCTGGTGCGCGAATTCGCTCTGGACGACTGGCCGCAGCGCGCCATTATGAAGCGGATCGGCCAGGGGCGCGGTTAACCTCCGCCCGCTGCTCGCCGAAGCTCAGGCGTCCACCAGTCCGCGAGCCCTGCGCTTGTCGCGATAAAGCGGCTCGTCGGCACGGGCGACAGCCGCATCGAGCAGGCCGCGGTCATTTTCATCGATTGCCGTCGTGCCGGAAGAAAAGCCGAAAGGCTTGCCGTCGATCCGGGTCAGGGGTCGGCGTTCGAGACCTTGCGCAAGGGTGGCAAGGGCCTTCGTCGCCTCGTCTTCGGAGCGATGGGCGAAGAAGACCAGGAATTCGTCCCCGCCCCAACGCGCTGCGGCGTCCTCACCCGACATCACTTCACGAAGGCGCTCGCCCATCATGCGAAGGACGCGATCCCCTTCAAGGTGGCCATGAAGGTCGTTGACCCGCTTGAAATTGTTCGTGTCGATGACGGCCAGCGTGCCGGACATTTTTTCGCGCGCGTCCATCGCCTCGAAAAAACCGCGGCGGTTGAGGAGGCCGGTCAGGAGGTCGGTGTTGGCCAATTCCTGCAAATTGTCGATCTTGTCTGCGGTCGAGCGCGAGGCGTGGGCGACCGATTCAAGAAGGTGACCCGCCAAATCGGGGCCTCCGATAGGGACCGGGCGCGACAGGTCGCCGTCACGCATGGCCCTGAGCGCACGCGAGGCCTCGTCGATCGGGGCGAGCAGGCCGTGAATGCCGAGGATTGCCGCGACGCTTCCGACAACGGTCGCCACGAGCAGGGCGAGGAAAATACCCCAATGCCACTCACCACGCAGCGCCTCGAAGACGAGGAAGGTCACAAGCGGAATGTGCACTGCGCCGAAGCACAGGGCGAACATTCGCGCCGGGTAATGGCGCGGAAAAAGGAAGGAAGTCGCCTTGTAGAATCGCATGATGGGGTCCCCGGTTCACTCCCCATAACGCGCGAAAGGTAAAGATTGCCCCCGATCCGCCCTGCGTGATGTCCCGGGAGCTACGGAATCAGCAGCGTGTCGCGCGCCACCGGGCTCGTCTCCGGATAGTCGAGGATGAAATGCAGGCCGCGGCTTTCGTGGCGTTTGAGCGCACTTTTCACGATCAGATTGGCGCATTCGAGCAGGTTACGCAGCTCGATGAGGTCGGTGGTGACGCGGAAGCTGCCGTAATAGTCCTCCACCTCCTGGCGCAGCATCTCGATCCTGTTGCCTGCGCGTTCCAACCGCTTGGTGGTGCGCACGATGCCGACATAGTTCCACATGAAGCGGCGGATCTCGGTCCAGTTCTGCTTGATGACCACTTCCTCGTCGGAATCGGTCACGCGGCTTTCGTCCCATGGCAGGATTTTGGGCGGGTCGTCGAGCTTGTCCCAGCATTCGAGGATGTCCTTGGCCGCCGCTTCGCCGAAAACGAAGCATTCGAGCAGACTGTTGGACGCAAGGCGGTTGGCGCCGTGGAGCCCGCTCTCGGTGCATTCGCCCGCAGCCCAGAGGCCGGGCAGGTCGGTCTTGGCGTCGAGTCCGATCTTCACCCCGCCGCAGGTGTAATGCTGGGCCGGCACGACCGGGATCGGTCCCTTGGTCATGTCGATGCCGAGACCCATCAGCTTTTCGTGGATGGTCGGGAAATGTTCCATCACGAACTCGGGCTGCTGGTGGCTGATGTCGAGATGGACATAGTCGAGGCCGTAGCGCTTGATCTGGTCGTCGTTCGCGCGCGCCACGATGTCGCGCGGGGCCAGCTCCATGCGCTCGGGGTCGTATTTCTCCATGTAGCGTTCGCCCGTCACCGGGTTGAACAGCCGTCCGCCCTCGCCGCGCACCGCCTCTGTAATGAGGAAGTTCTTGACCTCGAGATTGTAGAGGCAGGTCGGGTGAAACTGCATCATCTCCATGTTGGAGACACGCGCCCCCGCACGCCAGGCCATGGCGATCCCGTCGCCGGTGGCGCCGCGCGGGGCGGTGGAGAAAAGGTAGACGCGGCCCGCACCGCCCGCCGCCAGCACGGTGGCGCGCGCGACATGGGTCACAACCTCGCCCGTTTCCTCGTCGAGCGCATAGGCACCCCACACGCGGCCCGAACCGGAATATTCGGTCTGGTTGCGCCCGGTGATGAGGTCGATGCAGCTCTGGTGCGGGAGCAGGGTAATGTTCGGATTTTCCTCCGCCGCCTTCAGCAATGCAGCCTGCACCGCCCAGCCGGTCGCGTCGTTCACATGGACGATGCGGCGATGCGAATGTCCGCCCTCGCGGGTGAGGTGGAGATCGCCTTCCTCGCGGTTGAAAGGCACGCCCAGCTCGCACAGGCGGTCGATGGCGGCTGGTGCGCGCTCGATCACGAATTCGACCGTTTCGAGATCGTTGAGGCCGCCGCCCGCCACCATCGTATCGCGGATATGGTTCTCGAAGGTGTCGCCTGCGTCGAGCACGGCGGCAATCCCGCCCTGCGCCCAGGCGGTCGACCCGCTGGTCAGCTTGCCCTTGGCCAGCACCAGCACCTTCTTGGTCTGCGCAAGCTCCAGCGCGGCAGTCAGACCGGCCGCGCCCGAGCCGATGACGAGAACATCATGCGTATCAGTCATGCCCGTCTCATGGCCAAGCAATCATCATGCGGCAAGCACAGAACGACTCGCCGAAATTACGGTTAATTTAAGACAGACTCGCGATAATCACCGAATCGGACAGGGACATGCGGGGGCGCATGGGATCTTGGAGGGTCGCAAAAAATGAAAATGGGTTTGCTCGCCTGCGCTTTCGGGCGCCACTCGGTCGATTTCAGCAACATGCGCAAGGCAGGCGGCATGCACGTCGGCAAATGCCGGTGCTGCCACACGCCGATGGAAGAAATCGAACCGCACGTCTGGGACGTGCTCAAGGTAAAGGACGCTGGATTGGGTCCGCGCAGCTTCGGCTAAGACTTGACAGGATCGGCGCGGGTCAGCCCGCACCTGTCAACTGCACGAAGACATCTTCCAGATCGGCTTCGCGGGTGGTGACATCCTCGATGCCGTAGCCATGCGACTGCACCAGCGCGAGGACCTGTCCCGCGCTGGTCTTGTCGCGATCATAGGTGATGTCGAGCCGGCGCGGGTCGACCACCTCGGCCTTGATGAAGGCTTCCTCCATGATCGGTCCGCCAAGGTCCTTGTCGACGCTGACCGAGACGATCTTCTCGCGCGCCATGCCGATCAACTCGCGGGTCGGCTTGTTGGCGATCAGCTCGCCGTGGTTGATGATCGCGATCCGGTCGCACAATTGCTCCGCCTCCTCGAGGTAATGCGTGGTCAGCACCACGGTCACACCTTCGGCGTTCAGTTCCTGCACCAGCTCCCACAGCTGGCGGCGTAGCTCCACATCCACGCCCGCAGTCGGCTCGTCGAGCACGAGGATCGGCGGCGAATGCACCATCGCCTTGGCGATCAGCAGGCGGCGCTTCATCCCGCCCGAGAGCGTACGGGCATAGGCGTTGCGCTTGTCGGAGAGGTGCACGGCGCCGAGAAGTTCCTCGCTGCGCCGGTCCTTCTTCGCAATGCCGTAAAAGCCGCCCTGGTTCTCCAGCACCTCGAACGGCGTGAAGAAGGGATCGAAGACGATCTCCTGCGGCACGATCCCGATCGACCGCTTCGCGTTGCGCGGGTTCTCGTCGATGTCGAAGCCCCAGATCTCGGCATGCCCCGAGGTCTTGCGCACCAGCCCGGCCAAGATGTTGATGATCGTCGACTTGCCCGCGCCATTGGGGCCAAGCAGGCCGAACACGCCGCCCTGCGGCACGTCGAAGCTCACGCCCTTCAGCGCCAGCTTCCCCTCGTCCCCCGGCCCGCTGGGGGCATAGCGTTTGACGAGGTTGTCGATGCGGATCGCGGGAGGCGTGGTCATGGCGCGTCACCTATCCTCTTGAGCCGCTCGGTCAAACCCATTATCGGCCTCTCCCATGAGTCTGCCTCCTCCCGAAGTGTCCAAGGTCACCACCCCGCGCGTGTGGTGCGATGGCGCGACCGATATCCGCTCCGGCAAGATGTACCGCGCCGCCGCGCTGGGCCATCCCAAGGTCTATCTCCAGATCGACGAGCACGGCTATGTCGATTGCGGCTATTGCGACCGGCGCTTCGTGCTCGAAGGCGGCCCGGCCGACGGCGTCGACCAGTCGCAGCTGATGGACATTTCCGAAGGCGCCGATCCGGGCCATCCGTAAGCGCTGCGGGTAGGCCCTCGCCAAGCGGAGCGCCTGTTCCTACATAGGGCGCATGACCGCAACGACTTCCGATCCGCTCTCCCTCGTCTACGGCAACAAGCTGACGCCCGACGAGGCGCAGGCGCTGACCGCCAAGCTGCTCGCACCATGCGACGATGGCGAGCTCTACCTCCAGTTCATCGCGTCCGAAGCCTTCGGGTTCGACGACGGACGGCTGAAAACCGCCGATTACAGCCGCGATTCGGGCTTCGGCCTGCGCGGTGTATCGGGCGAGACCACCGGCTTTGCGCACGCCAACGAGATCAGCGCCGCCGCCATTGTGCGCGCGGGCGAGACCTTGAAACTGCTCGACGCGACCAGCCAGCCGCTTGCCGCGCCGCCCGAACGGACCAACCGCCACCTCTACACCGATCTGTGCCCGCTCGACCTCGTGCCGTTCGAGGAGAAGGTCGCGCTGCTCGAGAAGATCGACGCCGTGGCCCGCGCCAGGGACCCGCGCGTGGCGCAGGTCTCAGCCAGCCTGCTCGCCAATTGGAGCGTGGTCGAGATCGTGCGACCCGACGGGCACATCGCGCGCGACATCCGCCCGCTGGTGCGGCTCAATATCCAGGTCGTCGCCGAACAGAACGGCCGCCGCGAAACCGGCTTCTACGGCATGGGCGGACGCTACCTCTACGATCGCCTGTTCGATGAAGGCGCGTGGATGCGCGGGATCGACGAAGCGGTGCGCCAGGCGCTGGTCAATCTCGACAGCGTGGCTGCGCCTGCCGGCGAACAGACAGTCCTGCTCGGCCCCGGCTGGCCCGGCGTGCTGCTGCACGAAGCGGTCGGCCACGGGCTCGAAGGCGATTTCAACCGCAAGGGTACCAGCGCGTTTTCGGGCCGCATCGGCGAACGCGTGGCCGCCCCCGGCGTCACCGTGGTCGACGATGGCAGCATGCCGGATCGTCGCGGCTCGCTCAGCATCGACGACGAAGGCACGCCGACGCGCGAGACCGTGCTGATCGAGGACGGCATCCTCAAGGGCTACATGCAGGACCGGCTGAACGCGCGGCTGATGGGCGTGGAGGCGACCGGCAACGGACGGCGCGAAAGCTATCAGCACGCGCCTATGCCGCGCATGACCAACACTTTCATGCAAGGCGGCGAGGACGATCCCGAGGAACTGCTCAGCCGCATGGATGACGGCATCTACGCCACCAGCTTCGGCGGCGGGCAGGTCGACATCACCAGCGGCAAGTTCGTCTTCGCCTGCACCGAGGCTTACAAGGTCGAGAAGGGCAAGATCGTCCACCCGATCAAGGGCGCCACGCTGATCGGCGACGGGCCAAGCGTGCTCACCCGCGTGACCGGCATCGGCAACGACATGGCCTTGGATGAGGGCGTCGGCATCTGCGGCAAGGGCGGCCAGAGCGTGCCCGCCGGGGTCGGCCAGCCGACGCTGCTGATCGACGGCATCACCGTGGGCGGGACGGGCGCCTGAATGCAGCAGGGTCCGGTCAGCGTGCATTCAGCGCGCGTTTGGTATATGTTCCGGCATCTTAGGAGACTCGCCATGCTCAAACGCCTCGCCCTCGCCACTGTCGCCATCACCATGCTCGCTGCACCCGCGGTGCAGGCGGAGGATCAGGCCGAGCTGACGAAAGGCGAGATGAAGCTCGCCAAGATGCTCGACGGGCGCGTTGCTGGCGAACCGGAACGCTGCATCCGCACTATCGGCTCGCGCTCCATCACAAGGATCGACGACACCGCGCTGGTCTATCGTGACGGCGACACGATCTGGGTCAACTACACCCGCTCACCGGGCGCGATCGACGATAGCGACTACATGGTGATCGACCGCTTCAGCGCGACCTCGCTGTGCCGGACCGACCGCATCACGACCTACAGCCGCGCGGGCAATTTCTTCTCCGGCGTCATCTTCCTCGACGACTTCGTGCCTTATCGGGCCGCCGACGCGGAAGGCTGAGCGCGCTAGCCAGCCTCAGCCCTTGGGCTTCAGCAGCGCGCTCGGACGGATACGCTGGGCTTCGCCGAACAGGCCGTAGGTCTTGTTCACGTAGTTCGAGACATCGATGATGGAATCGAGATATTTCTCGAGATCATCGGTCATTTCCTGTTCCACCAGCCGCACATGGGCGCCGGGGTTCTCCGTCTCGAAATGGACGTAGAACCAAGGATCCCCGCGCTTGAGCTTGAGCGGCTTCGACAGGTCGTACCATTCGAAAGCCCAGGCCAGCGGGCGCGGCCAGATATGGATGGGATAGCGCCCGCCCATGGCGACGCCGGGCCGCTGTTCGGGGAACCAGTGCATGTAAGGTTCGGTCTGGACCACCCAGCACGGTTCGTCCGCCACGAAGACATAGGGCGCGGTAAACTGCAGGATCGGCCGTTCGGGATCGCGCCACTCGTTTTGCGGCTGCAGCTGGAAAAGATTGGCCCGTCCCTGCGGGCGCATCGGCGATTGCTCGCCATCGGCATCGGTCAGCTGCAAGCGGCCCTGCGCGTCGCGCAGGAAGGCCAGGTTGATGTCGACCGGGCAGGGGATCACGAAGTGGCGACGATCGAAATCGATCGCTGCCGGGCAGGCCTGGATCGACTTGGCGCTTTTCGCCTTCGGATCGCTGCGGCTGAAGGTCTTGGGCGGCCCCCAGATCGCATCGCTCCTGCCGAACCGCACGGTCCAGCCCACCGTCACGGTGCGTTTCTTCCCCCGGCCTTCGGCCTCCGCGCCGCCGGCATCGGCAGCGAAATAGTCATCCCAACTCATGACCGCCCTCTTGCCTCGCCCGCGACGAATTCGCAATGCTGCGCAACCGGGCAGGTGTCGCATTTGGGGGCGCGGGCGGTGCAGACGCGCTTGCCAAACTGGATGAGCCAGAAATGGCCGTCCCGCAGGGCCCATTCGGGCGAACGCTCTTCCAGCTGGGCGGCGGTCTTATCGGCCGTTTTGGCGTCCGTCAGGCCAATCCGGTTGCAGACGCGGTGGACGTGGGTGTCGACCGCGATGACGTCCTTCCCGAAGGTGAAACTGAGCACGATGTCGGCGCATTTGCGGCCGATACCGGGCAGCGCCATCAACCCCTCGCGCGTGTCGGGCACGACCCCGCCGTGCTCGGCGATCAGCGTCTCGCAAAAGCGCCGGATCGAACGGGTCTTGGTGTTGTAGAGGCCGCACGGCTTGATCGCTGCGGCAATCGCGCTGTCATCGAGTTCCAACATCGCTTCCGGCGTCGTTGCCAGCGCGAAAAGCGCGCGCGTGGCCTTGGCCGTGTTGCGGTCGAGCGATTGCGCGGACAGCATGCAGGAAATGCACGAACGAAACGCATCGGGCTGGCCCTTGGGTCCCTTTGCCCCGCGCGTGCGACCCGGCATCTCGCGCGCCAGGATGCGAAAGACGTGCTCGGTTTGGGCGGCGCTCAACATGCTCGTTCAGCGCGTCCCGACACGCGCGGTTCCGGTCTTGCACAGCGACAGGGCGAGGCAGGCGGCGCAATCGGGGTTGGCGGGACGGCACGCGGACTGGCCGAGCTTTTTCATGAGAAGGTGATGCTCGTCGAAATCCGCGCCGTCCCATTCTTCCGGCATGACCGGCATGATGGCCTCGAAGGCGCGGTCGGTGCTCGCCTTTGGCGGCACGAGACCCATGCGCTGGAGGATACGCGTGTGATGGCCGTCGAGCACGATGGCGCGGCGGTCCAGCATCGAGGCGTTCATCACGCCTGCCGCTATCTTGCGCCCGATGCCCGGCAATTGCTCGAGCCAGCGCATGGCAGGAAGCGTCTCCATGTCTGCAAGATGCGACAGATCGACCGATCCTCGCCGCTCGATGAGCGCGGTGAGGCTGGCCTTCAGGCGCTCTGCCGCGATGTTTGGATAGGTCTGGGTGGCAAGCTCGGCCTGCAATTCCTCCAGCGGCGCCTTGGCCACGCCCTCCCACGATCCGTAGCGGTTGAGCAGCCGGTCGGTCGCCGCGTTCGACACTTCGGATTTCGTCCGCGCGCCGATGACGCCCTGCACCAGCACCCATTCGGGCCGCCGCCATTCCGCTACCGCGCGCTCGATCCGCCCGAAGCGCTGGACGAGCAGCGCCTGCAGGCGGCGCAGCGCCTCGGTACGCGGGTCAGGACCGAGCGGGAGCTGGTCGGTCATGGGTTAGCGAAGGGATTACTGGCGCAACTGACCGCGGATCGCGCCCTTCGGATATTCGGCCGTATGCACGTTGACGTAATAGTTCTGGAGCCCTTCGTCGAAGGCCTGCTGCACCCAGCTGGTGTCGGAAGAACATCCGCGCCATCCGCCTTCGGTCGCCTGCTTCAGCGCGAGCACCACGGGGCCGTCCACACCGGCTGCACCGCGATGGATATGCGCTCCCGTGACGGGGCCAAGGCCCGTGAGGTCGTTAAGGTCCCAGCATACGCGCGTAAGTTCGTCGGCGAAGCTGATGTCGGCGCTGCCCGACCCATCGGGATCGCCCGGATGCACCTCGTTCGCGCCCGATAGTTCCGCGGTATAGGTAGAGGAAATCGCCTCGGTATACGTCTGCTGAACCGTCTCGCAGCCGGTGAGGGCGAGAGCGGCGGTGGCGGTTAAGGCGGCAGTCGAGAGTTTCATGGCGGTCCCTTCCGTATCGGGTGACACCTGCCGAACGGACCGCTTGCGCTGACGTTCCTATTCGTGGGCGGCGTCACACGTAGCGATTGCTAAATCCTTTTTCGCGACAGGCTGAATTGCGGACGCGCAATCCTTTACAGAATCCGGTGACGAAAAGGCCGGGTGGCTTCAAACGTCGGACAAAAGGTTAGCCCGCTCCGCCAATGGAGCAAGCCGCTTGGTGAACGTGATACTTATTCCCACTCGATCGTGCCGGGCGGCTTCGACGTATAATCGTAGACCACGCGGTTGATGCCCTTCACCTCGTTGATAATGCGCGTAGCGACGCGGCTCAAGAAGGCGGCGTCGAAGGGATAGATGTCGGCGGTCATGCCGTCGGTGCTGGTGACGGCACGAAGGGCGCAGACGCTGTCGTAGGTCCGCCCGTCGCCCATCACGCCGACGGTCTTGACCGGCAGCAACACGGCAAAGGCCTGCCAGATCGCGTCGTAGAGGCCAGCGTTGCGAATTTCCTCGAGATAGATCGCATCGGCCTTGCGCAAGATGTCACAGCGTTCCTTGGTCACCTCGCCCGGGATGCGGATCGCGAGACCAGGTCCGGGGAAGGGGTGACGGCCGACGAAAACATCGGGCAGGCCGAGTTCGCGGCCCAGGTCGCGCACTTCGTCCTTGAACAGTTCGCGCAGCGGCTCGACCAGCTCCATGTTCATGCGTTCGGGCAGGCCGCCGACGTTGTGGTGGCTCTTGATCGTAACGGAAGGCCCGCCGGTGAAGCTGACGCTTTCGATGACGTCGGGATAGAGCGTGCCCTGCGCGAGGAAATCCGCGCCGCCGATCTTCTTCGCCTCGGCTTCGAACAAGTCGATGAAAGCCCCGCCGATGAACTTGCGCTTCTTTTCCGGGTCGGTCTGGCCTTCAAGGCCACCGAGGAACATCTCTTCCGCGTTCACGTGAACCAGCGGGATATTGTAATGGTCGCGGAACAGGGTGACGACCTGTTCGGCCTCGTTCATGCGCATCAGTCCATGATCGACAAAGACGCAGGTCAACTGGTCGCCGATGGCTTCGTGGATAAGCACGGCAGCCACTGCGGAATCGACACCGCCCGAGAGGCCGCAGATGACCTTGCCGTTACCCACCTGCGCGCGGATTTCCTCGATCTTGGTCTTGCGGAATTCGGCCATGGTCCAGTCGCCCTTGAGGCCGCAGACATGGCGCACGAAATTGGCGAGCAGCTTGCCGCCGTCGGGGGTGTGGACCACTTCGGGGTGGAACTGCGTGCCGTAATAGCGGCGCTCGTCGTCGGCAATCAGCGCGAAGGGTGCGCCGGGGCTGGTGGCGACGATGCGGAAACCATCGGCAATGCGGGTGACCTTGTCGCCGTGGCTCATCCACACCTGGTGCGTTTCGCCCGGCTTCCAGAGGCCGTCGAACAGGACGCATTCCTCGGTCACTTCGCAGAACGCCCGGCCGAATTCGCCGCCTTCGCCGGTTTCGTGACCGGGACGAACCTCGCCGCCCAGCTGCTCGGTCATGACCTGCTGGCCGTAGCAAATGCCGAGGATGGGGACCTTGCTGTCGAAGATCACTTCGGGCGCGCGCGGGCTGTCCGCATCGGGAACGCTGGCGGGGCTGCCGGAAAGGATTACGCCCTTGGGCTTGAGGCGATGGAACGCCTCCTCGGCCTGCGTGAAAGGCGCGATCTCGGAATAGACCCCCGCTTCGCGCACGCGGCGTGCGATGAGCTGGGTAACCTGGCTGCCGAAATCGACGATGAGGATGGAATCGGGGAGGTGCGCGCTGTCCATGGCTGCGCGTTAGGGCCGCCGTGCCGGCAAGTCCAGCGCGGGCGCGGCGCCTTTCCCGACGAGCCGGCCCTGCCTCCATGGGCCGGCCACGGGAAGCTCAGAAGTCGAGCCGGCCGTTCTTCAGCAGGGGATCGATCACGATCTTGCCCCCACGCTTCTGCTTCGCGTCCTCGAAAGGGATGACGAGGCAGTATTTGTACCGCGTCCCGTCGCGCTCTCCCACGACCAGCGTCGCGTGCGTGCTGTCGCCCGGCGTGGCGTTGAACTTGCCGTATTCGCCCGGCTTCCCCTTCATCGGCGGCGAGGTGTTGAGGCCTGGCTGCGTGTCCGACCCTTGCGGTTGGGGCGCGAGGAGGAAGGTGGAGTTCGACTGGGCGGGGACACGGGGGAAATGCGGGTAATAGGCCTTACCGTTGATGTCGAAGCCACCCGCCGAGAGCGTGAAGGCAATGTCGACCGCGCCATCGAGGTCTTCAGGAAGGTCGATATTTCCCTCGTCGTCGACATAGCCAGAATCAGAGGTGAAGGTCGGGTTCTGGGCTATCCAGAGGTCCTTGTAAGGACCGCTGCCGTAGACGCCCGTAACCCCTGCGAAATCCACGTCGATCGTTATGGTAGTAGTCATATCTAACCTCCCTCTCTTGCTTATAGTCGCTCGCTTCTAGGTGATCGGCGGGTCGAGACCGGCGCGCCGGACATAATCGGCAAAGGCCTTGCGCTTTTCGCGCGCGCCGGTGCGCGCCGCGGCGAGCGCGATGAGCCGGGTCGTGGTCTCGCTGCGCAACTGGGTCGGATCGTCCGGCGCCAGCGCGACGATGGATGCCAGGGCCTTTTCGGCCGCGCGCGTCTCGCCGCGCTCGCGATGGGTCTTGGCCGCCAGCCAATAGGCGAGCACGATGCCGGTCAACTCGATGTCGTCCTCGGGGTTCAGCCGGGCGATCACGCGCCGCGCTGCAGACAGTCGCTCGTCGGCGGGCGCGTCCTGCCGGTCGGTGAGATAGCGCAGCAGCTCGAGCTCGGACGGTTCGATCACCGCCCATGCGCGGCTGTCGGGGTCGCGTCCGGCCAGCTCGCGGGACAGGGCATCGGCCCGGTCGAAGGACGCGGCCGCCGCTTGCGGCTGGCCCTGTCGCCACAGTTCCGCTCCTTGCGAGCGCGCGGTATTGGCGAGCATGTTGAGCGGCGTAGCGGCCTCGGGATCGACAGCATGCGCGCGTTCGAGGACTTCGATCGCGGATTTGAAGGTTGCGAGGCTTTCGCGCCGCGAGCCGACCGAGGAATAGGCCTGGGCCAACCTCCCTTTCGCATAGCCTAGCCCGCGCAGGGCAACCTGGTCCTGCGGGTCCTTGCGCAGGATCTCTTCATAATGGCCGATGGCCGATCGGAAGGTGGCGATAGCCTCGTCGATCTCGCCGATACGGCGCTGCGCCGTCGCCAGCGAGTCGAGGGCGAGCGCGACTTCGGCCTGGTCGGCGGCGGTGTTCCCTTTCGCCTCGGCCACGCGGCGAACGATGTCGGTGTATTCGCGGAAGAGCGGGACCGCTTCGGTGTATTTGCCTTCGTTGCTGAGGACCATTGCCAGATTGTTGAGCGAAAACGCCTCTTCCATCTGCCAATCGAGATTGGTCCGGTCCCTTGCCGCGAGGCGGGCCGAGATCTCGTGATATTCCTCCATCGCGGCACGCGCTGCGGGCATCTCGCCGCGATCGAAGGCGACGGCGCCGACCCAGAACACGCTCTGGCCGTGGTTGAACAGCGCCTCGGAATCCTCAGGGTTGCGCTCGAGGATCGCGGCCGTGGAGCGCGCCGCCTGACGAAAGGCGGGCAGGGCGTTTTCGTTATCGCCGCGCATATTGGCGACTTCGGCCACCAGCAGGGTCGCGCGGGCCCGGCGGCCGAGCTCGCTATCGGAAAGATCCTCCAGCTTCTGGCGCGTGTAATATTCCATCGCGCGCTGGCCGACCCCGTCGAGCACTTCGAGCCGTCCGACCGGTTCGAGCTGCTCCCGCAGGTCGGTGAGCATGTATTCGATCAGTCCGTCCGCCTCGGCGCGCTGGTCGCGGGCTTCGTCGCGCTGGTCGATGGCGTAGAGCGCAAGGGCGGAGGTGCCCACCATGCCGAGGAGCGATAGCGCCGCCACACCCGCGAGGCGGCGCTGTCGGCGCGCGGCGTCGCGCTGGACGAGGCCGTCGAGATCCACCCCGGCAAGCCCCGCGACGAGTTTCAGCTTGCCGAGCTTCTTGCCGTCGCCTTCGACGCGCAAGTCGGCGGCAATGGGCTCGGAGGTTTCGCCGGTAGGCGCACCCTCCTCGTAATGCTGCAACAGCGGGGGCGGGAAATTGTCCGGCGGCTCGCCTTCGACGATCACCGGGAAGACGTTCCGGTCGCCGTTGAGGCGCTTGTAGAGATCGACCTCGCGCGCGATCCAGGGCGAGGCGGCGGCATCGGGCGAGCACAGGACGATCAGCGCATCGCTGGAGGCGATCGCCTGTTCGATTGCCGCGCCGAGACTGTCGGCGGCGGGCAGTTCGTCGCGGTCCTTGAAGATGGGATGGAGGCGCGCTGGCTTGCCGCCTTCGACCAGATGCGGCGGCAGGCGATAGGTTTCGAGCGCGCGGTGCAACCAGTTCGCAATCCGCTTGTCGCGGTGCGAATAGCTGATGAAAGCCCTGTAACGCCGATCTGCCAAGCTATCCCTCCGGAAGCGACCCCGGACACGACTCGGCAACCCGTTGTTTTGTTACGGGAGCATGACCCAAGAGTGCATGGCATGCAACCTGACGCGAAGCGGCCCTCCTAGGAGAGGTCGCCGAGAGCCTTGCGCAAAACGCAACACACCCTGACCTTTTCTCACTTTAGTTCGCAAGCGAGCAACATTATTACAGCCTCACAGCCGGCGCGGAGACGTCCCTCCCAAGCAGTTCTCCCCCCGGCGCACAGATGGCGGCAGTCCCTTCCCCAAGAAGCTGTCGTCGCCTTCCTCTCGGCAAGCGAGCCGGTCCTACGACCCCTCGCGACTCCTAGCGCGAGCGCCGCTTGTCCGAGAGGCGATATGGCAGCGAGTAGAGACGCGGCCGCCCACACACTCCTCTCCCCCTCCCCCCGTGTCGGCGCCGCGTCTCGAACTCTCTGTCCGAGCCGCGCGTAACTTCCGATAAGCTACGCGCGAATTCCATTGCACAAGAACGACAGGAAGAAACGCAATGACCTCCCTCACCACGCGCTTTGCCGTACTGATTTTCGCAACCGGGCTCTCGGGCGTGATCCTTTCGCCCGCATTCGTCTGATACGGCAGGCCTCGCGCCCGGATCCGGCCTAGCCGGAGTCCGGACGGACACGCCGCGCAGCCTCATCGCGAAGCTCGCTCTTGAGCAGCTTCCCGATATGGCTGCGCGGCATTTCCTTTATGGGGTGGAGCGCGGACAGCCGCTGGGTCTTGCCGAGCCGGGCGTTCACCGCCTCGCGCACCGCTTCCGCTTCGCGCGCGTCTTCGGCCAGCCGGACGAAACCCACCGGCGTCTCGCCCCATTGGCGCGACGGCACGCCGATCACCGCCGCTTCGAGCACGTCGTCCTCCGCCAGCAGCGCGTTCTCCAAGTCGATGGGATAGATGTTGAACCCGCCCGAGATGATCATGTCCTTGGCGCGGCCGACCAGCTCGACGAATCCCTCGGCATCGACGCGGCCGATATCGCCCATACGCTGCCACACCTCGCCGGTGTCGGGATCGGTCCAATAGCCTTCGCGCGTCTGTTCGGGGCGGTTCTTGTAACCGCTCATCATGGTCTGGCTGCGGCCGACGAGATTGCCCGGCGTGCCGAGAGCGACCGCGCGGTCTTCGTCGTCGAGCACTTTGAGCTCGCTGCCCGGTGCAGGCCGGCCGACGGTGTGGAGCTTGTCGGGAAACTTGTGCGCCTCCAGCAGGCAGACAACCCCGCCCTCGGTCATCGAGTAGATCTCGATCAGCGCGCCCGGCATGCGCGCCAGCACCTCGCGCTTGAGTTCGGGCGAGAAGGGCGCCGAGGTGCAGTATTTGAGCTGGAGGGACGAGAGGTCGAAATCGCCGAAGCGCGGCTCGTCCATCAGGCGCTGATATTGCACCGGCACCAGCATGGTGATCGTGGTGCGATCAGCCTCCGCATGGGCAAGCCACCGCTCGGTCGCGAATTTGCCCATGACACGCACCGTTCCGCCCGCCAGCAAGCCAGGGAGGAAAGCGACCATGGTGGTGTTGGAATAGAGCGGCGTGGAAGCGAGGCTGCGCACCTCCAGCCCGTTCTCGATCCAGCTTGCCGCGGTCGCCGCGAACTGCCGCCAGCGCATGGCGTGCGAATGGACGATGCCCTTGGGCGTGCCCGTTGTGCCGCTGGAATAGATGATGTTGAAGGGATCGGACGACGCGTGATCCACGGCAGGCGCGCGGCTTCCTGCGGGCGCCATCCAGTCGTCCAGTTCTTCGTCCAGGACGATCCGCTCGAGGCCGGGGAAGCAATCCTCGCCCAGTTCGGTAAGCTTGGCGCGGTCGATGAAGATGTGCCGCGCGCCCGAATCCCTTGCCATGCCGGACAGCTGCTCTGCGCTGGCGCTGGTCGTCAGCGGCGCCGCCACGCCGCCCGCGCGCACCGCGGCGAGGAAAACGAGCGCATAGGCCGCGCTCGATGCGCCGAGGATGGCGACCGACTGGCCGTGCTCCAGCCCGTCTGCGAGAAGCCGCGCGGCGATCCGCTCTACGCGGTTCCCTAGTTCGCCCCAGCTGATGGAGTTGCTTTCGTCGAGCAGCGCGGGCTTGTCGAGCTGCGCCGCGGCAAGGCGGGATAGCTCGGCGGGCAGGCTGCCGAAGGGCTGCGTAAGGGAATCTCTCTCCATGCCCGCCAGCCTAGGGCCCGTTTGCCGCGTGGCAATCCCGTTCATCGACCGGACAGGGCGGCCGACATAGCGAGCGCAGCGTGAGGGAGGCATCATGATGACGCGTATTTCGACCGGTTTGCTCGCAGCCGCAGCGCTTGTTTCGGCAGGAGCAGCTCAGGCCGAGGAGCGCGTTATCGACGCCAGCAACCCTGTGATTACCTTCATCGTCGACGGGCAGCCTGCCGAATTGGAGGTCACGCCCGATGGAGCCGGCAGCCCGGTCTTTTCCGCCGCTCTTGCGCGGCGGCTGGAGCTTGGCGGGAGCATGGTCGAAGGCGTCCACATGGTCGGATCGACCAAGGTCAGGGCGGAAAGCAACACCGTGCGGATCGACATGGGCGACGGCAAGGCGAAGAAGCGCCGCGCCTTTTTCTTCGAAACCGAGGAATGGCATCATCGAGGGGAAGGCCTGCTCGGCCCGGTGTCGCTGCCCGAGGATATCATCACCTATCGCCTGCGCGCCCCGCAGGAGGGCGAGCGCGAGATCACTCTGCCGCTGGTCGAACACGACCGCAGCGGCTTCCACACCAAGCTTCCGATTGGCGACAACTACATCCCCACCCTCATCAGCTTCGAGCGGGCCGAGACCATGGCGAACGCATCGGCTGGCGCCATTCTCGCGCAGGCTTTCGGTGCGCGTATGGAGGGCGAGGCGCGCGACATGCACATCGAGCTCGGCATTCATCGCCCGGTCCGCAGCCTTGCCTTCGGTGAGCCTCTATTGCTTGGCGAACTGTCAGTGAAAGACGTGGTCGTGCGCACGCAAGACACTGGCTCCACCGCCGCCATCCCCGACGAGGACAGCGATCCCAACGAGATCGTGGTCGCAGGCGGAAAGATGAAGATTGCGCCACGTCTGTGGATCGGGACCGCCAGCCTGGCGCCCTGCTCCACCCTCAGCTTCGACCGGCCGGCGCAGCTTATCCGGCTGTCCTGCAAGATCGACTAGGCGCTCAGCACTCGATGACGTTGACGGCCAGCCCGCCTTGGCTGGTCTCCTTGTACTTGTTGCTCATGTCGAGCCCGGTCTGGCGCATGGTCTCAATCACCTGGTCTAGGCTGACCAGCGTTTCCGCGCCCGTGCGGTGCAGCGCGAGCCGCGCGGCGTTGACCGCCTTCACCGCGCCGATGGCGTTGCGCTCGATACAGGGCACCTGCACCAGCCCGCCGACCGGATCGCAGGTGAGACCGAGGTTGTGCTCCATGCCGATCTCGGCGGCGCTGGCTATCTGCACGGGCGAAGCGCCCCACAGCGCGGCAAGACCGCCCGCTGCCATCGAGCAGGCAACGCCCACCTCGCCCTGGCACCCCATTTCCGCGCCCGAGATGCTGGCGCGCTGCTTGTAGAGCAGGCCGATCGCGCCTGCCGTCAGCAGGAAGGTCCGGCGGCTGTCGCGGCACGGGTCCTCGCCGGCGGTCACGCAATAGAAGCGGATCACGGCCGGAATGATGCCCGCCGCGCCATTGGTCGGCGCGGTCACGACGCGGCCACCGGCGGCGTTCTCCTCGTTTACCGCCATGGCGTAGCAGTTGAGCCAGTCGAACAATTGCTCGCGCTCGTTCGATTGCGGGTTGGCGGAGAGCTTGTCCCACAGGTCCGGCGCGCGGCGTTCGACCTTCAAGCCGCCCGGCAGGATGCCGCGCTGTGTCAGCCCGCGCTCGATGCACTGGTCCATCGCCCGCGCCACGCGGTCGATCCCCTCCAGCGTCTGCTCGCGCGGGCGGAAGGCGTCCTCGTTCGCCAGCACGAGCTCCGCAATGGTCATGCCGGTCGCCTTGCAGCTCGCCAGCAGTTCGGCGGCGCTGGTGAAGTCGAAAGGCGCAAAGGTGCCGGTGTTGATCCGGTCATCCTTGGCCTTGCGCTTCAGCTGGGCTTCGGAAGCCACGAAGCCGCCGCCGGTCGAATAATAGGTCCGCTCCATCAGCACTCCGCCCGATGCGTCCTCCGCGCGGATCGTCATGCCGTTGGGATGGAGGTCGGGGATGATGTGGCCGGCCAGCTCGATATCGGCCTTGGGATCGAACGCGACCTCACGCTTTCCGGCGAGCGACAGGCGGCCCTCCTCACGCATCTTGGCGAGCGCGGCGGCGGCCTCGTCGGGACAGGTGCGATCGGGCGCGAAGCCCATCAGGCCGAGGATCGTCGCATCGAGAGTGCCGTGGCCCACGCCAGTGAGCGCCAGCGAGCCCTGCAACTGGGTGTGCACCCGCGCCGTCCGCTCCAGCTTTCCGGCCTTGGCCAGCGCCTTCACGAAGGTCCGCGCGATCCGCATCGGACCCACGGTGTGCGAGGAGGAAGGACCAATCCCGATCCGGAAGATGTCGAGCACCGAAAGCATGCGCCATGGATGCGCCCTGACGCTGCGTAAATCAACCGGTTTCAGTTGAAACTTGTCCGCCTTTTGCCTGTGGGTAAAATGCGGCCAAATCCTTTGGTTTTTGCCCCTGCGGAGCCTATATACTCGGCATGGACGAGAACACTCCCGAAAGCGGCGAAAACGCCCCCAAGAAAAACGGTTACGGCGCAGACTCGATCAAGGTCCTCAAGGGCCTCGACGCGGTCCGCAAGCGCCCCGGCATGTATATCGGCGATACCGATGACGGATCGGGCCTCCACCACATGGTGTTCGAGGTATCGGACAACGCCATCGACGAAGCGCTGGCCGGCCACTGCGACCTTGTCCTGATCGAACTCAACGCCGACGGTTCGGTGAGCGTGGAAGACAACGGCCGCGGCATCCCGGTCGACATGCACAAGGAAGAAGGCGTTTCGGCGGCCGAGGTCATCATGACCCAGCTGCACGCGGGCGGTAAGTTCGAAAACACGTCTGACGACAACGCCTACAAGGTCTCGGGCGGCCTCCATGGCGTGGGCGTTTCGGTCGTTAACGCGCTTTCCGAATGGCTCGAACTCACCATCTGGCGTGACGGCAAGGAGCACTGGATGCGCTTCGAGCATGGCGATGCGGTCGAAAGCCTGCGCATTGTGGGCGATGCCCCGCCTGTTGCCTCCAATGGCGATGAGGACGGCCTCAAGAAAGGCACCCGCGTCACGTTCAAGGCCTCGGAAGAGACGTTCAAGAACGTGACCGAGTTCGATTTCGACCGGCTCGAGCACCGCTACCGCGAGCTTGCCTTCCTCAATTCGGGCGTGCGCATCCTGCTGCGCGACAATCGCCACGAAGAACCGCTCGAGCACGATCTCTATTACGAGGGCGGCATCGCGGCCTTCGTGAAATATCTCGACCGCAACAAGCAGGCGCTGGTCACCGACCCGATTGCCGTGTCGGCGGAAAAGGATGGTATCGGCATCGACGTCGCTCTCGAATGGAACGACAGCTATTACGAGAACGTCCTCACCTTCACCAACAACATCCCCCAGCGTGACGGCGGCACGCATCTCGCGGCCTTCCGCGCCGCGCTGACGCGTACGCTCAACAATTACGCGACCAATTCGGGGCTGATGAAAAAGGAGAAGGTTTCGCTTTCGGGCGAAGACATGCGCGAGGGCCTAACCGCCATCGTCTCGGTCAAGCTGCCCGATCCCAAGTTCTCCAGCCAAACCAAGGACAAGTTGGTCAGCTCGGAAGTCCGCCAGCCCTTGGAAAGCCTGATGGGCGAAAAGATGGGCGAATGGCTCGAAGAGAATCCCAACGAAGCCAAGGCGATCATCCAGAAGATCATCGACGCGGCCGCCGCCCGCGAAGCTGCACGCCGCGCGCGCGAGATGAGCCGCAAGGGCGCGATGAGCATTGCCTCGCTTCCGGGCAAGCTCTCCGACTGCCGCGAACGCGATGCCTCCAAGGCCGAACTGTTCCTGGTCGAGGGTGATTCCGCAGGCGGATCGGCCAAGAACGGGCGCGACAGCCAGTACCAGGCGATCCTGCCGCTGAAGGGCAAGATCCTCAACGTCGAGCGCGCGCGCTTCGACCGGATCATCTCGTCCAAGGAAGTCGGCACGCTGATCCAGGCGATGGGCACGGGTCTGCGCGACGAGTTTAATCTCGAAAAGCTGCGCTACCACAAGATCGTCATCATGACCGACGCCGACGTCGACGGCGCGCATATCCGCACGCTGCTCTTGACCTTCTTCCACCGCCAGATGCCCGAGATCGTCAAGGCCGGGCACCTCTACATCGCGCAGCCGCCGCTCTATAAGGTCACGCGCGGCAAGTCGGAGGTCTATCTCAAGGACCAGGCGGCCTTCGATCGCTATCTGATCGACGCCGGGCTTCAGGGCCGCATCCTCGAAACCGCCGGCGGCGCGCGCGCCTCGGGCGAGCTCGAAGCGCTGGTCCAGCACGCGCTGCGGGTGCGCAATCACATGAATTTCGTGCCGCGCAAGTATAACGCCGAAATCGTCGAGGCGATGGCGCTTGCCGGCGCGCTCGATCCCGATGGCACGGACCGCGCCGGCGCGCTTTCCAAGGCCGCCGCGCATCTGCAGATGGGCGACGCGGAAGCAAAATGGTCCGCCGAGCTGGCCGATGACGGCCACGTCCGCTTCCACCGCGTCTGGCGCGGCGTCACCGACGTGCACGAGATCGAAGGCCGCTTCCTCGACAGCGCCGAGGCGCGCAAGCTCCACCGCGTCGCGCAGGAAAACGCCGAAGTCTACGCCTCGCCCGTCCGCCTCATTCGCGGCAGCGAGGAAGAGGCCGAAGCCGAGGTCGAAAGCGACGATGTGGAGGAAACCGCCGCGCCGGCGGTCGGCGACGATGCGCTGATCCTGCCGAGCCAGCTGGTCGACGCGGTGATGGCCGCGGGCCGCAAGGGCCTCAAGGTCAGCCGCTTCAAGGGCCTCGGCGAAATGGACGCCGAGCAGCTCTGGGAGACCACGCTCGATCCCGAAAACCGCGCCCTGCTGCAGGTGAAGGTCGAAGACGCCGACGTGACCGACGAGATTTTCACCCGCCTGATGGGCGATGTCGTCGAACCGCGCCGCGAATTCATCCAGGCCAACGCCCTCAACGTCGCCAACCTGGACGTCTGATCGCGAGTTAAAGCTCCGCGCGCACCGCCGGGTCCTTGCCTTCCTCCAACCGCTCGCCCTTCCACAGGCGATGCAGACGATCGCCGAGGATATCGCCCGGGCCGGTGGTGAAGCGCGGATTGCCGAAGTGCTCCATCACGCCGTGCTGCTGTGCGAGCGCGCGGCGATCCTGCGCGACCACGGGGGCGAGGAACAGCCGGATCGCCGCCTGCTTGAGCCATGAGGGCGCGAGCCCCTTGGGCGTCGAGAAACGCGCAAACGGAGTGAAGCTGCCGTCGGTCGCGGGCGTAAAAATCGCGGTGACACACAGGGTCAGCTTTTCCTTCCCCTCCCAACGCGCTTGTACCGTCGTCGGCGGATAATAGCGCGAGACGCTACGTTCGCGGTCGCGTTCTAGGATGCGCGACATCAGGCCAAGATCGGGCTGGCGCTGCTCGATGGCCATGTCGATCCCGTCGCCATGGCTGGTAACGAGCAGGTCGACGGGCAGGCGCCGGTCGCGCCGCCGGATGAAGCCGTGGTGCAGATGGTTAGTGTGGAACGGGTCCATCACGTTCTCGATCGCATCGAAAGCGCGCCCCTTCCACGTACCCTGCTGCCACCAGAAATGGTCGAGCTTCTCGTTGCCGAAATCGGGCGGCAGGGGCAGTTGGGGCGGAGCGTCATGGGAAAGTGTGACGAAAATCGCGCCGTGGCGCTCCAGCACCCGCAGGCTCTGCGCTTCCAGCCGCCGGTCGCCGCGCGTTTCGGCGCTGCATCCCGGCACCTTGGTGCAGGCCCCGTCGGCGGCGAAACGCCAGCCGTGATAGGGGCATTCGAGCGCGCCCTCATGCACGCGGCCGAGCGAAAGCGGATAATTGCGATGCGGGCAGCGGTCGACCAGCGCGCCGAGCCCCTCCTCGCTGCGGAACAGCGCGATGGGCGTGTTGCACAGCGTGACATTGCGCACGCCGCCGCGCTTCAAGTCGCGCGACAGGGCCACCATGTGCCAGGCGTCGGCAACGACTTTGGGAAAGCTCATACGTCCAGCTCCTCGCCGTTCCACTCGATGTCGTATGTGGTTGCGGCATTGGTTGAAATTGCGTGGGCACGGCCCTTCGCGAAGAAGCGCGCGGCGTCCACGAGCGAGCCGGCGAGCGGGGCCCGGTCGCCGGGGCGGGAAATGGCATCGCGACCCTCGGCAAGGCAGGCGCGCCATGCGGCAAGTTCGCCTTTCGCAATCGCGCGCGGCAGGCCGAAAAGGATCATCGCGGGGCCGAGGTAGCGCGTCGAATTGGCCGTGGTTGGCGCGTCTGTCCCTTCGGCGATGGCGCGGGCGAGATGTCCGCCTCCCGCCACCAGATGGACACCACTGGTCGCGCGCGGATTGCACTCGATGAGATAGGGCGCGCCTTCCGCATCGAACAGGACATCACAGGCGAAGAGGCCGTGGATCGCGGCGTTCCGTGCCAGCGTGCCAGCGAGGTCGCGCAGGAGCGTCGCCTTGTCCTCCTCCACCGGTTCGAAGGCATAGCGCGCGCCGCCGCCGAGCCGCCAGTCGGAACGGTAGGCGGCAAAAGCGACCAGCCGCCCGTGTTGCGCCACTCCTTGGAAGCAGACTTCCTCACCGATGATCCGCCTCTGCGCCATCCACCCGCCTTCCAGCCGCAAAGCCAGTTTCTCGAGCCGCGCCGCGTCGGGGCCGACCAGCGTCTGGTCACCGAAGCGCCCGAAACGCGGCTTGAACACCCATTGGTGCGATCGCGGCATGAAGCGTGTGAGGTCCTCCGCGGTTTCGACCGGATGGCCTTCGGGCACTGGCAAGCCCCAACCTCCAGCCGCGCGCGCGAAGGAGAGCTTGTCGTGGAGTTGGCGCAGCCGCGCGAGGTCGGGAGCGAAGAGGCGGTCGCCAAGGTCCTGCTTGAGAGCCGCAAGGTGGAACACCTCCTCGCACGCCGGGACGACAAGTTCGATCCGGTGCCGGTCGACCTGTTCGCGGATGGCGTTGCGAAACCCGGCCTGCGCTTGTCGCGGCGGCGGGAAGCGGTCATGGGTCGCAGGTATGGACGACCAGCGGGCCATGCGCGCGATGACACTGTCGGCCATACAGACCTCCCATCCTGCCGCGACGAAATCGCGCGCGATATCGAGCGCCGCGGCCGCCCGCGCGCCGGTGACAAGCACCCGCCTACCCATCGCGCCACACGACCTTTCGGCGCTTAGGGCCGCGCCACGGGCCGAGGTCCTCCTCAAGGGTAACCGGCTTGCCCGCACGCGTTTCGAGCGCTTTCGCGGCCTCGCGAGCGGAGGCTTGAGGGCACTCGGCGGAAACCCGGAGGACTACGCCCCGCGCGTCGGCTTGCGCTTGCCAAGCGTGTTGCGCTCCCAGTCGGTCCTCGACCGCAGCCACGACCTGCGGCGGGGTCAAGGTGCGCTCGGCAAAGCGCCAGATGTCACCCACACGGCCTTGCGGAGGGTGGATGATCCGCCCGCCGTAATTGCAGGGGCAGGTCTCGCCAGTCAGCTCGATGTAGTCGTCCCCGCGCAGGCGCACGATCGGCTGGCTGGTGCGGCGCAGGTCGGTGATGATCGGGCGGAAGCCGGTAGTGCCTGGCACGGGTTCGAACTCGAATTCGATGGCGTGCTCGTTCAAATGGAGGCTGCCCTCAGGGCATTCGGCGCCGAGGAAACCTTCGGTCGCCTGGTAGATGGCGCGGGGCCGGATGTCGAAGGCCTTTGCAAGGTAATCGGTTTCCGCCGCGCTCACCGGCTCGCTGCCGCAGAACAGGTGGCGCAGAGACGGGAGTTCGAGACCCGCCCTCGCGAAAGCCAGCAGGCGATGCGGCGGGGCAATTAGGATCGTCGGATCGAAGCGCGCGAATGCCGCCCTCGTCTCGTCGAGTGAGGCCTCGAGGGGAAAATGCGCGAAAGCGAAACGTCCGCGCTGCACGTCGCTGTAGAGCGCGTTGGAGGCCCGCAAATGGAGCGCGAACCGCTGGCGCGAGAGCAGCGCGCGGGCCGGCAACAGGCGCGCGAGGCTTTGGCCGATATAGTCCGCGCGCTCCTCTCCATTGGCGAGGAAAAGGCCGCGCGCGCCGCCGCCGCTGCCGGTCGACCACCCGGCGGAGAGATCGCCTGTCTCGCTCCCGGCTTCGGCTTTGTCGGCTAGGCGGCGCAACTCCGCGTCGCTCAGGCCGAGACTGTTCCATGCGCCGTAATCCGCGCGCAGGGTGGCAGGGTCGGTCGCCGGGAAGGCAGAGAGCGGCTGGCCAGCATAGGGGGCTAGCGCCGGGGTCCGCGCGAGATGCGGCTGTAGGCGCTGCCACAGGCGCGCGCGTCGCCGGGCGAGCTGTTTTGGCGAGAACCGCATGGCGCGCCGCGTGCGCAGCCAAGAGACGAGGATCCGCTCAGCCCGCATCGGTCGTGCGAAAGGCCCGGGCGCTGGTGCGGCAATGCGAAGGCAATATCGCAAGCTCGGCGTTGCCGCTCGCTGCTCGATTGAGAAGGTCGAGCGTCGCGCGGTACCTTTTGGTATCGCCGAGGAGAGCCGTGGTGAGGCGCGGCGGGGGACGGTGCTCGGTGAGCGAGCGGCTCGACCACACGGCATCCGCCGCGAGGAGGACGGGGCGGCCTTCCTCGGTCGTGAAGGCAAGGCCCCAGTGTCCGGCGCAATGGCCCGGCAATTCCACCGCCAGCAGGCTGCCATCGCCGAGGATGTCCCGCCCCTCGGCAAAGGGCGCAAACGCCGTCGGCAGGCGCGCGGTTGGCGCGTCTTCGAAAAAGCGCGCCTGCTCGTCGACCGCTTGCGGCACGAGAGCCTCCAGCAAGCCGCGCCGCACGCGTCCAATCCGCCCCGTGCCTCGCAGCTGCTCCAGCCCGGCGCGCGCGCAATAGACGGGCATGTCGGCTAGGTGCCGCATCCCCGCCACGTGGTCGCCGTGGAAATGCGACACGATCGTCCCGGCGATCGCGGCCTCATCGATAGCGTTGGCGCCCAGCCATGCCCGCCACGCCGCGTCCGCGCCGATATCGACCGGGGTCGTCCAGCGGTAGAAACGTTCGGGAAAGGGGCGGGTCGCTTCGAGGAAAGCCGGATCGTAACCCGTGTCGAACAGGAAGAGGCCGCGGGTGGGGTGCTCGATCACGCCGACCATGGAGGGAAAATCCACCGCGCACAGGCTGCCACCCGCAAGCGTCATGCGTTCGGGGTGACGGCAGGAGCCGCGTTCAAGCCAGCGGAAACCGACGCGGGTCACGCGCCCACCTCTGCGGCGCTCATGCTGCGGGCTTCTTTGAGCAGAGTCCCCAGCGCGTCATGCTGCGGCTCGTAGCCCAGCAGGCGGCGCGCCGGTTCGAGATCGAAGCTCTGCGAATAGGCGAGCGTCGCCAGCGTGTAGCGCGTGAGCACCGGCTCCTCCCGTGATGCGACCAGATGCGCCAACGCTTCCAGCACAGAGGCCAGCGGACGCGCAAGGCCCAGCGGCAGCGAAACGAGGCGCGGGTGCGTACCCAGCGCGCCTGCCAGCGCCACCGCGATATCGCGCACTGCGCGCGGCTGGCCGCCCGAGATGTTTATCGCCCGGCCTGCCAGCGAGGGGGCGCGCTCTTCCGCTTCGCAAATCGCCCGAGCCGCATCGCGCAGGTCGGTGAGTTCGATAAACGCCTGCCCACCACGCGGGAGTGGCATGCGGGGACGCCGCGCCAGTTCGGCCAGTCGCGGCAGGATTACGCGGTCGCCCGGCCCTACCAGAGCGCGCGGTCGGATGGCGCAGCAGGCGAGGTTGTCGTCGCGAGGGGCGAGGACGAGGCGTTCGGCGGCCAGCTTGGTTCGGGCGTAGGCGTTGAGCGGTCGTGCTGCTGGAGTATCATCCTCGCCGATACCCACCCAATCCTCGAAGCCTGCGAATATCGAGGGCGAGGACACGAAGACGAAGCGGCTCACCCCCACGCTGCCAGCAGCGGCGAGAAGCCTGCGGGTAAGCTCGAGATTCGTTTCCACGAAATCCTGCTCCGGCCCCCAGCTGGCCGAGAGCGCAGCGGCGTGGATTACGCTGTCGCAGCCGGAAAGAAGGCCGGGCAGATCCGCCTCGGGCTTCACAAGATCCGCCGCGACAAAGCGCGCGCCCAGAGCCTTGATCCGCGCGCCAGCCTCTTCCCGGCGACCGGTGGCGACGATATCGTGCCCGCGCGCCAGCGCCTCGGCAACGAGCGCAATCCCGAGGCCGCCGGTCGCACCGGTGATGAGGACCCGGCGCTGGCTCACAGGCGGAGCACCATGGCGCTGGCGCTGATGCCGGCGGCGGTGCCGAGGAGGAGGATCGCGTCACCCGGCCTTGCGCGTCCCGTATCCAGCGCATGGGCGAGCACGGTCGGGATCGAGGCCGCAATCTGGTTGCCGGTGGTCGGGAAAATGTCGACGACGCGCTCGCTGTCAGGCTCGAACAGGCGCTTCACATGCTCGACCCCCGGCGCGCTGGCCTGATGGCATACCACGCAGGCAAGCTCGTCGCGCGTCACGCCCGCATCCTCCAGCGCGCGCTCGATCACACCGGGCAGGGCCTTGGCGGCGGCCTTGAAGATACCGAAGGCGTCCATCTCGAAATAGGAGCCGGCGAGCAGCGCGTCATAGCCCTCGGTCACGCGCAGCCGCGTCCCGCCCGAGCGCAATTGCGCCAGGTCGTGGTGCGCGCCGTGCGTAACGCTGGCGCAGGAGAGGAGGCCCATGCCCGTGCCGGGTGCCGCTTCGATCGCCACCGCCGCGGCGCCGTCACCGAAGATGGAGCGCGTCTTGGGGTTGTCGGGATCGAGGCCGGCCGAGGCGATATCGCTCGCGAAAACCAGCGCGCGCTTCCAACGGCCGGTTGCCATGCCCATCGCGGCGACGTCGAGCGCGGACATGAAGGAGAGGCAGGTCTGGTTCACGTCGAAACAGGGGATGCCCGACCGCCCGAGGCCGAGCTTGTCCTGCACCAGCGTCGCGGTGGAGGGGATCGGCTGTTCCATTACCCCGCAGCCGCCGATGATGACATCGGGCAAGGCACCGCCCCAGCCCGCGCGGTCCAGCGCCGTACGCGCCGCAGCGGCGGCCATGACGGAGGTCGTTTCTTCCGGGGAGGCAACCGCGCGGGAGGCAATCCCGAACTGGCCCTCCGTCCAGCCATCCTCATGGCCAAAGCGCCGGTCCATGTCGCGCGATTCCAGTGTGGTGTGCGGCCGATAGCTGCCCCAACCGGAAATCGTGAACTCACTGAGCACAAGGGTTCTCCTCTCGATTCGCCATGCACTCTCTCACATAATTTAACACCGTTCAATTAAAAAATAGACAGCGTTCAATTTTTCGCCTATTCCCCCTCTCATGGGCAGGCGTTCGGATCATAGTGCGGAGGAATTGCGCGAGCTGCTGGTGGCGTGCGGCCATGCGCTGATGGCGGAGCGGGGCTTTGCCAAGTTTTCCGCGCGCGAGGCAGCGCGCCGGGCGGGCTATTCGGTCGGCACGATCTACAACGTCTTCGGCGGTCTCGACGGCTATCTCATCGCGGTCAACAGCCGCACCTTTCGCGAATGGAGCGCCTGGCTGGAGCGCGCGCTGGCCGAGGCCCCGGATGACGCCCACAGCCGGATCGAAGCGCTGGTGCGCGCCTATTTCGGCTTTGCCGAGGCCAACCGCAACGCGTGGATGGCCATCTACGACCACCGCATCGACCGTTCGATCGAAGTCCCGGCCGAAGACGAAGCCGCGCGCGAGGCACTGACGGGGATTGTAGACCGCGAAGTGGCAGCAGCCTTGCGCGGCCATGACGGCGACGAGATGCGGCGCCTCGTGCGGTCGCTGATCGCCACCGTGCACGGCCATTGCGCGCTGTGGCTCACCGGCAGCTACGCCCTGATGCGCGAGGAGGACCCGGCCGGACAGGCACTTGCGCGTGTCACTGAGATCCTGCGCTGCCACGGCATTATGGGCGAGGCGTGAGCGGGAGCTGCGAAGGCGTTTATCCAGAGAAACCGGCACCGCCAGAGTTCGCATAGGCGCGCGTCTGCGCAATAGCTGATGGATAGTCATGCGAGCGGCGGAAGGGGACATCATGAGCGACACCACCAGAGCGACACGGTTGGAGAGCGGCGGCTTCCTGCTGTTCCTCGCCGCCATTTCGCTGGCGCTGCTCGCGGTGGTGCTGCCCTTTTTCCAGCCGCTGCTCTGGGCCGTGCTGGCCGCGATCCTGTTCCAGCCGCTTTATCGCTGGTTCCTTACCCGCCGGAAGGGGCGCGAGACGCAGGCCGCGCTGCTCACCCTGCTGGTGATCCTGCTTGCGGTTGTCCTGCCCGCGCTGTGGATCGGCTCGGCTGTCATCGCCGAGGCAACCCGGCTGTTCCTCGCCTTCCGCGACGGACAGATCGATGTCGCCATGTATTTCGAGCAGGTGTTTTCCGCCCTGCCCGCCAATATCCAGGCCTCGCTCGACGGCGCGGGCCTCGGCGATCTGGGCGAGGTGCAGGCGCAGGCGACCCAATTCGTGCAGGCCAGTCTTGGCCTCATCGCGCAGCAGGCGCTTGCCATCGGGGGGAGCGTTTTCGGCTTCGTGCTGGGCTTTGCCATCGCGCTTTATGTCGGCTTCTTCCTCTTGCGCGACGGCCGCGCGATCAGCGAGCAACTGCTCTCCGCCCTGCCCTTCGAGCGCGGCATTGGCGACCGGCTGGCGGAGCGTTTCCTCGTCCTCGTGCGCGCGACGATCAAGGGCTCGGTCGTGGTCGGCCTCGTGCAGGGCGCGCTGGGAGCGATCACCTTCTGGATCGTCGGCATTCCCTCGGTCCTGCTGCTGGGCGTCATCATGGCCATTGCCTCGCTGCTGCCCGCGGTCGGACCCGCCATCGTCTGGGTGCCCGCTGCGATCTACCTCTTGGCGACCGGTGCCTTTTGGCAGGGTGTCGTGGTGATCGTCTCGGGTGTGGCGGTGATCGGGATGATCGACAATGTGTTGCGGCCGATCCTGGTGGGCCGCGACACCGGTATTCCCGACTGGCTGATCCTCGTCACGACGCTGGGCGGCATCGCCCTGTTCGGCCTGTCGGGCATCGTCATCGGCCCGCTGGTCGCTGGGCTTTTCCTCGCCAGCTGGAGCATCCTCGGCGAGCAGCGCGCTGACCCCGCCACAGCCTAGTCGATCGGCGAGGGCCCCAGTGCGGGGTTGAGCGTCATGATGTGGTTGAGCCAACTCTTGGGCTTGCGCAGCAGCTTCTTGGGATAGCTCACCTTAAGCCCCATGATGCGGCCGATCTCGCCGACAAAGTGAATGCAGTTGCGTGTCTTGAGGTCGTAATACCTGCCCGGGGCATTGCGCCACGCCTCGATCATATCGCGCACCTCGCGATACTGTTCATCCGTCATCGAGAGTTTGAAATGACGGTTGGTTCGGTTGAGCCACTTGTCGTCTTCGACGAGTATCATGTGCTCGACCGGGCCGCGCAGAACCGCAATGGTCGCCCTTTTGGCGGAGAAGCCGAAATTCTCCTTCACCGCCGTGCCGTCTTCCAGCGTGCCTTCCATCGACACGAAAGCGTGAGGATAACGTCCGCCCAGAACCGAACCGTCGAAGGAATGGAAGGTGATGTCGACCGTCGCAGCGGCGAGCGAGGACCAGCCGAGCGAGACGAGCAGAACCAGACTGCGGAGGATGCGAACCATGGGAGGGACTTAGAGCACTCGTCCCATGGATTCGCAATGACTTAGGCGCTTAGCTCGCCAGCAAGGTCGCGTTGCCGCCCGCAGCCGTCGTATCGATGCATACCACGCGTTCGGTCGCAAAGCGTGCGACATAGTGCGGTCCGCCGGCCTTGGGGCCGGTGCCCGACAGGCCTTCGCCGCCGAAGGGCTGGCTTTCCACCACCGCCCCGATCTGGTTGCGGTTGACGTAGAAATTGCCGACCCGGGCGCGCGCTTCGATGAAGGCGCGCATATCGTCGTTGCGCGAATGCAGGCCGAGCGTGAGCCCGTATCCGGTCGCGTTGATCTCCTCCATCACGCGCTCGATATCGGCGGCCTTGTACTTCACCACGTGGAGCACCGGCCCGAAATTCTCGCGCTTCAAATCGAGGATGGAATCGAGCTCGATGATCGTCGGCGCGACATAGCAGCCCTTGGACGACCCGCGGTGGAGCTTGCGGCGCCAGACCTGCGATCCGCCCGTCTTGCGGCGGGCGATATGGCGTTCGAGCGAGGTCTTCGCATCGGGGTCGATCACCGGGCCGACATCGGTTGCGAGGTTTTCCGGATTGCCGATTACCAGCGCATCGAACGCGCCGCGGATCATCGCCAGCATCTCGTCGTAGACATCCTCCTGTATGTGGAGGACGCGCAGCGCCGAGCAGCGCTGGCCTGCGCTCTGGAAGGCCGAGGCGACCACATCGCGCGTCACCTGTTCGGGCAGCGCGGTGGAATCGACGATCATCGCGTTCTGGCCACCGGTTTCGGCGATGAAGGTCGCGATCGGACCGTCGCGCCCGGCGAGGCTGCGGTTGATCGCCTGCGCGGTCTGGGTCGAGCCAGTGAAAGCCACACCCGCAATGCGTGGGTCCGAAGTGATCATCTCGCCCACGTCGCCCGCGCCCGGAAGCAGCTGGAAGGCTTCTTCGGGGATGCCTGCCTCGTGGCACAGCTCGACCGCGAGCGCGGCGATGAGCGGGGTTTGCTCGGCCGGCTTGGCGACGACCGTGTTACCCGAGGCGAGCGCAGCCGCGGGCGGGCCAATGAAGATGGCCAGCGGGAAGTTCCACGGCGAGATGCAGGCGAAGACACCGCGACCCGCCATGGACAGGCGGTTTTCCTCGCCCGTCGGTCCGGGAAGCGGGATGGGTTCGGCGAACAGGCGCCGCGCCTCGGTCGCGTAATAGCGCAGGAAGTCGACCGCTTCGCGCAGTTCGAGCACCGCGTCCTGAAGCGTCTTGCCGGCCTCGCGCTGGCACAGCGAAAGGAACTCGTCGGTGTGGTCTTCGAACAAATCCGCCGCCGCTTCCAGCAACAGGGCGCGTTTCTCCCCGCCTAGCGCGTTCCAGCCGGGCTGGATGGCCTCGGCTCGGGCAATCGCCTCCTCGACCTCGAAATCGAGCGCGTCGCGTCGCGTGCCGACCTGCGCGGTGAGATCGTGCGGCTTGTTGATCGGCGCCATTTCGCCTTCCGCCGACGACATGAAGGTGGGTTCGGCCACCCACTGCTTCGCATCGAGCTTTTCGAGCCGCGCCATCAGCGGTTCGCGCACCAGCGGGTCCGACAGGTCGATCCCGGCGGAGTTCTGCCGGTTCGGGAAGATGTCGGTCGGCAGCGGGATCGCCGGATTGCGATAGGGTTCGAGCGCGCGCATGTCGGCCACCGGACAGGTGACGAGGTCCGCCACCGGCACTTCGGCATCGGCCATGCGGTTGACGAAGCTGGAGTTGGCGCCGTTCTCGAGCAGGCGGCGCACGAGGTAAGCGAGCAGGTCCTTGTGCGTGCCCGTCGGTGCGTAGATGCGCACGTTGGTTTTGCGGTTGCCCTCGGCCTGCGCAAGCGCGCCGTAAACGTCCTCGCCCATGCCGTGGAGGCGCTGGAATTCGAACTCCTTGCCGTTCGCCAGCGCCTTCACCGCGCCGATCGTATAGGCGTTGTGCGTCGCGAAGGCGGCGTAGATCACGTCGTCACAGGCGAGCAATTTTTCCGCGCAGGCCAAATAGCTGACGTCGGTGCCCAGCTTGCGGGTGAAGACGGGAAAATCGGTGAAGCCGCCGACCTGGCTAAGCTTGATCTCGGTGTCCCAATAGGCGCCCTTGACCAGCCGGACGAAGAGCTTGCGGTCGTATTTGCGGGCGAGGCGCGCGATCCAGTCGCACATCGGCAACCCGCGCTTCTGGTAAGCCTGGATGGCGAGGCCGAAGCCCTCCCACCGGCTGCCGTCGGGGCGGATGAAGAGGCTGTCGTCGCGGGCCAGCGCCTCGATGATGTCCATCGACAGCTCCAGCCGGTCGGCCTCCTCGGCGTCGATGGTGAAGTGGATGTTCGCATCGCGCGCCTTGGTCATCAGGTGGCGGACGATGGGCAGGAGGTCGCCCACGGCCTTGTCGGCGTGGAGGAAGGTGTATTTCGGGCTGAGCGCGGAAAGCTTCACCGAAATGCCCGGGCTGGTCGAAACCTTGCCCGAAGCTTCGCGCACGAGGCGGTCGATCGCGCGCTCGTAGGCGGTGGCGTAGCGTTCGGCGTCGGCATAGGTCATCGCCGCTTCGCCAAGCATGTCGAAGCTGTGCGTCAGCCCCTTGGCGCGTTCGGGCGCGGCGCGCTTGAGGCTTTCGTTGATGGTGCGGCCATAGACGAACTGGCCGCCGAGGATGCGCATGGCGGTAAGCGTGGCCTTGCGGATCACCGGCTCGCCCAGCCGGTTGACGGCGCGCTTCAGCGTCGTGCCCATGCCCTTTTGCGCCTCTTCGGGCTTTTCCAGCACCTCGCCGGTCAGCATCAGCGAGAAGGTCGCCGCGTTGACAAAGGTGGAGGAGCTTTCGCCGACGTGTTCGGACCAGTCGATATCGCCGATCTTGTCGCGGATCAGCGCATCGGCGCTCGCCGCATCGGGCACGCGCAGCAGCGCTTCGGCAAGGCACATGAGCGCCACGCCTTCTTCGGTCGCAAGGCCGTATTGCTGCAGGAAGGCGTCGATGCCGGAAGCCTTGCGGCGGCGCGCGCCTTCGATCAGTTTTGCAGCGAGAGAAGCGGCTTCCTCGTGCTTCGCCTCGGCGCCTGCCGCCTGCGCCATGCGCTGGGCGACGCACGCGTTCTCTTCCGCGCGGTAGGCCTCGCGCAGATCCTGGCGGGAGATGGGGGTAAGGCGGACGGGATCGTGCAGGGCCATGCGACTCCAAGGCTTGGGGTTCAATCAAGGCCACTTGGACCCGACCCCACCGGCTTTCAAGCTTTGTGAACCGGCGTGTGCCTGTCGGCCGGGCGTCAGCCGCGCTCTTCGAACCAGCGCGTCACGGCATCCTGCGCCTCTTGCGAGAGGTGCAGGGCAAGCTTGCTGCGCCGCCACAATACATCCTCCGCCGTCCGGGCGAACTCATGCGCGACGAGGTAATCGAGTTCGGCTTCGTAAAGATCGCCGCCGAAATGGGTGCCCAGATCGTCCAGCGAGGCGGCGTCTCCGATCAGCGTGTCGATCCGCGTGCCATAAGCGCGCGCGAGCCGCAGCAGCATTTCGGGCGGCATCCAGTCCAGCCGCTCGCTTGCCTCCCACAGGAAATCTGCAAAATCGGCATCCCGCATATCGCCGCCCGGAAGCGGGGCGCCGCGGGTCCAGGCTTCGCCCGGTATTTCCATGTGGCGCGAGAGCTTTGCGAGCGCGTGCTCGGCGAGCTTGCGATAGGTGGTGATCTTGCCGCCATAGACCGACAGGATCGGCGCGCCGCCCCCTCCTTGACCGCCCGCCTCGACCTCGAAAACATAGTCGCGGGTGACCGTGCTGTTGCTCGCCGCCTTGTCCTCGTAGAGCGGACGCACCCCGGCGTAGGTGTGGACGATGTCCTCCTCGCTTACTCCGCTCCGGAAATACTGGGTGACCGCCTCGCGCAGATAGCGGCGTTCCTCCGCGCTGATCTCGACGTGGTCCAGATCGCCATCGTAAAGTATGTCGGTCGTGCCGATCAGCGTGTAGTCGCGCTCGTAAGGGATGGCGAAAACGATGCGCTTGTCGGCCTGCTGGAAGATATAGGCATGGTCGCCCGGATAGGCGCGCGGGACGACGATATGACTGCCCTTTACCAGCCTGAGATGGGCGGGCGTGCCCTGCCCCAAGGCTGCCTTGGCGATGCGGTCGACGAAAGGCCCCGCGGCGTTGACCACCGCCTTTGCCCGCACCACGCGCTCGCCGTTGGTGTCTTGCAGCGTGGCGAGCCAGTGATCCTCGTGCCGCGCAAGACCCGTGCAGCGGGTGCGCGTCGCGATGGTCGCGCCGCGCGCCTCGGCATCCATGGCGCTGAGCACGACGAGGCGCGAATCCTCCACCCAGCAATCGGAATATTCGAAACCCGCCGTCAGCCGGTCTTGCAGGATGGCGCGGTGCGGGGCGATCTTGAGGCTGACCTTCTTCGAGCGCGGCAGACGCCCGCGCCCGCCCAGCCGGTCGTAGAGTGCGAGACCTGCGCGCAGCATCCACTTGGGGCGCATTTTCGGTTCGTGCGGCAGGACGAAACGCAGCGGCCAGATGATATGCGGCGCGGCCTCCAGCAGCACTTCGCGCTCGCGCAAGGACTCCGCCACCAGGCGGAATTCGAAATGCTCGAGATAGCGCAGGCCTCCATGCACCAGCTTGGTGCTGGCCGAGGAGGTGTGCGAGGCAAGGTCGTCCTTCTCCACCAGCAGCACGGACAGCCCCCGGCCCGCGGCATCGCGTGCGATGCCGGCGCCGTTGATGCCGCCGCCGATGACGAGGAGATCGACCTCTTCGCTCATCCTGCGCGGAACAGGCGTCCGGCCACCGCGTCGAGCTTGGTCATCAACTCGCGGTCATGCTTTTCGGGCGCGGTGATGACGCAATCGTCCAGCGCGCGGTCGATCGGCGAAGGCGTGCGCTTCTTGGGCAGGCCCTTGCAGAATTTCTCGACCGTCTCGACCGCAAGCTCGGCGTTCTTGCCCATCTGTTCGATGATCTCTGTGATGTCGACCGAAGCCTCGCCCTCGCGCCAGCTGTCCCAGTCGGTCACCATGGCGAGCATGGCGTAGGGCAGCTCCGCTTCGCGGGCGAGCTTGGCCTCGGGCATGCCGGTCATGCCGATCACCTCGGCGCCCCAGTGGCGATAGAGGCGGCTTTCGGCGCGGGTGGAGAATTGCGGGCCTTCCATGGCGAGATAGGTCGCGCCCATGGTGACTTCGCCGCCCGCCTTCTCGACCGCCTTGGCCGCGTGCTTGGAAAGCCGCTCGCATACTGGATCGGCCATGGAGACATGGGCGACGAAGCCGTTGTCGAAGAAGGTCGAGGGTCGACCCCTGGTGTTGTCGATGAACTGGTCGACCGCGACGAAACGGCCCGGCGGCAGTTCTTCCGACAATGATCCCACCGCGCTGATGGCGAGGATGTCGGTGCAGCCGGCGCGTTTCAGCGCATCGATATTGGCCCGCGCATCGACCCCGCTCGGGATATGCGCGTGGCCGCGGCCATGGCGCGGCAGGAAGCGCACGCGAACATGGCCGATCGTCCCGCACAGGATCTTGTCCGAAGGCTTGCCCCAGGGCGAGGTAACCTCGATCCACTGGCGATCCTCGAGCGCCTCCATCGCATAGAGGCCCGAGCCTCCGATGATACCGATGGTCCATTCGCTCATGATTTCTTGTTCCCTGTTGTACCGCGCCCCATGCCAAGAAGGGCGTCACCGCGCGGTTGGCGCTTTAGGTTAACGAACCTGAAGGGGTGGAGAAAGCGTAAGCGCATGTAAAGCCTGGATTTGGCGCGCGCCCCCGCAAACCTATTCATGCTGCGATGCAGCAGGTTTCCTTGACAGCAACGGCACAAATGCGCGCATTCCTGCGTATTGGAGACGAAAGGGGATTATCCGAGCATGTCGAGCCTGCAACCGCTGACCTTCGCCACACTGACGCACGAACTTCGCGAATTGCACAAGCGAACGCAGGAAACTCCGCTCTTCAATCCCGTCTTCCAGCTCGCCCACGATCTTTCGCGCAAACTGGAGGCGGGCGAGATTTCGCTGGAGGATTTCTCCGGGCTCATCGCGGAGCTTGAGACCCGCTCGCTGGAGGCGCGCGCCGACCGGTTGTGCGATCTGGTGACGCCGAAGAACACGTCTGCACGTATGACCGGCTTCTGCCGCGACAAGGGCGGGTTCGAGGCGTTTCGCGAACACTGGTCGCACCCGCAGCTCCACGTCGTCTTCACCGCGCACCCCACCTTCCTGCTCACGCCCGAGCAGACCGATGTCGTGGCCGAGGCTGCTGGCGGCGGGAAAGCCGTCTCTCCCGTCGCGGTCGAACGGCCCGAGATCACGCTGCAATACGAGCATTCACGCGCCATGGCCGCCATGGCCAACGCGCAGGACGCGCGCGACGCGATCAACACGAGCCTGCTGCAATGCGCGGCAGGCGAGTGGCCCGACCGCTGGCGCGAGCTTGAACCGCTGCCGTTCCGCTTCGCCAGCTGGGTCGGTTACGACATGGACGGGCGCACCGACATCAAGTGGTACACCTCCATCGCATTCCGCCTGTCGGAAAAGGCGCAGCGGCTGGGCCGCTATGCCGACCGGCTCGAAGCGATTGACGCAGGCCACGCCTTGCTCGACGCCATGCGCAAGGCGCAGGCGCGCACCGAGGCCAGCGCGCAGGAATTCGCCGGCGACCTGTCCGACCGCGCCGACCTGTCGGCCGCGGCCAACCGGCTGACCGAAGAGGGCGACGACAAGCTGCTGAGCCTCGCACCCGTGATCTCGCAATTGGAAGAAGAGGCGCTGGGCTGCGAGCAGGACAAGGCCGTGGCGCTCAAAGCGCTGGCCGCCGCCATGCGCGCCGACGGGCTGGGCATGGGCCTCATCCATTTCCGCGTAAACGCCAAGCAGCTGCACAACGCGATCCGCAGCCGCATCCCGGGCGGGGCCGATCTCGACCTCGGCAGCCAGGGCGCGCTCAACGCGCTGCGCGACCTCGTAAAGGGCGCCGAGCCGCTGACCGCCAATTTCGCCTCGCTTGCGGTCGAGAGCAGCACCGCCGTGCGCCAGTTCCTCGCCATGGCGCAGATCCTCAAGCACGTGGACGCCGATGCGCCGATCCGAATGCTGGTCGCCGAATGCGAGCAGCCCGCAACCGTGCTCGCCGCACTCTATTTCGCCAAGCTCTTCGGGATCGAGGACAAGGTCGATGTCTCGCCGCTGTTCGAGACCGAGACCGCGCTCGAACACGGGGGGCGCTTCCTCGACGCGCTGCTGAAGGAAGAGGCGTTCCAGAGCTACGCACAGAAGCGCGGCCGCATCGCGATCCAGACCGGATTTTCCGATGCCGGGCGGTTCGTCGGCCAGATACCCGCCAGCCTCGCGATCGAACGCCTGCAGGGGCGGCTTGCAAACGCCATGAGCGCCAATGGCCTCACCGATGTCGCCGCGCTGGTGTTCAACACGCATGGCGAAGGCATGGGCCGCGGCGCGCATCCGGGCGGTTTCAAGGACCGCCTCGAATGGCCGATGAGCCCCTGGGCCCGCCGCCGGTTCGCGCGCGCCGGTATCCGGCTCGAACCCGAGGCCAGCTTCCAGGGCGGCGACGGCTACCTCTTCTTCGCCACGCCCGATCTGGCGCGCGCCACGCTCTCGACCATCGCCGAACTGGCACCCGCCGAGACCGATCCCGATGCGCCGACCGATCCCTTTTACCGCCGGACGGACCTCAGCCTCGATTTCTACCGCGCGATCAAGGACGAGCAGCAGGACCACCTCGAAAGCCGTACCTACAGCCGCGCGGTGACCGCTTTCGGGCTCGGCCTCCTCAATTCCACCGGCAGCCGGGTTTCGCGCCGCCAGTCGGACCTATCGGCCGAGCGCGAGATGAGCCTGCGTCAGATCCGCGCCATCCCGCACAACGCCATCCTCCAGCAGCTGGGCTATCCGGTGAACATCATCGCGGGCGTCGGCAGCGCGGCGGAGGGCAATTACGAGGATATCGCCGAGCTGCTGCGCGAAAGCCCGCGTGGTCGGCAGATCATGCGGCTGGTGCGCGCCTCCAACGCGCTCGCCAGCATCAAGACGGTCGCCGCCTATGGCGAGCTGTTCAACTCCGCCTATTGGGCGAGCCGTCCCTATCGCGGCACCGAGGAGCATCTGGCGCGCGCCTGCGAGGACCTCGCCGAATATCTCATCACGGACGATCGCAACGGCGTCTTCCGCCGCCTGGCCTCGCGCCTGCGGGTCGATGCGCTGAAGCTCCACCGGCTTTTCGACCTCGTGCCCGACGAAGCGCCGCACCCGCAGCGCGAGGAGGCGCGCCGCACGATCGGCGTGCTCCAGTCGCTCCGCCTCGCGCTGTTGCAGCATATGTTCCTCAAG
This sequence comes from Qipengyuania aurantiaca, assembly GCF_019711375.1. NCBI lineage: Bacteria > Pseudomonadati > Pseudomonadota > Alphaproteobacteria > Sphingomonadales > Erythrobacteraceae > Qipengyuania > Qipengyuania aurantiaca. The sequence continues at coordinate 1,291,317 of NZ_CP081295.1, read as the reverse complement.
GCAGTCTCGGTCCCGGCCTTCAGCCGCGCCAACGACATCAGCCGCCGCGACGTGCTGGAGATGGTCTTCACCCTGCGCGTGGAAGAAGCGCTCGCCCAGATGCGCCGCGCCTTCCCGGCGAGCTATCCGGTGACGGACGATTTCGCGATGGCGGAAACCAGCCAGTACCCGCGCGAAGGCGGCGAAGGCTATGACGCGATCCGGCGCGATTACATCGACCCGATCGAGGAAGCGCACGGCCTCAACCTGCGCATCTCCACGGCCATCGCCAACATGTTCGGCGCGCACGGCTGACGGCGCGCGGGACGCTAGTCGCTCTGCAGGCCCCAATGTTCGAGCGCGGGCGAGACGAAGGCTTTCGCGCTCGCGCCAAGGATCGCCTTGCGCGCACCGCGATAGGCCTCGACTGCCGCATCGCCATATTGCCGGCGGATCGCAGCGGCGTTCATCTGCGCGTCCTTGCCCCAGTGCATCGCGAAAGGAACGCCCGCCTTCTCGAGCAGATGCTGCAAATGCACGGCGGCCGCCGGTGCGTCGCTGCCGAGCAGGAAGTTGGCAGGTAGCCCGTCAATATTGATGATGGCGTTGTCCTCAAAACGCAGGAATCCCATCCCCGCCTCGCTCTTCTTCGCAAAGCGCACGGTGTAGACGAAATCCTTGGAGAACTGGCGGATGCTGTTCTCGCCGCAGGCCATCGTCCGTGCGATCCGCATGACCTCGGCCAGCCGCTCGCGTGGTACGGCGAAGGCGGCGTTGTAAACGTCGACCCGGAACCCCATCAGCACATGCGGCTTCCACACGGCGGTCAACTGCGAAAGCGTGCGCGGCACATCGGCATCGTCGCACACCGCGTTTTCGCGAAAGTCCTCCAGGATACGCTCGGGCACATCGATGAGATCGCGAATGCGACCTTCGAAATCCTCCGCAGGCAGCGGGTTGTCGGTCACCAGCTCCGATTGCGGCACCTCGTGCAGGCCCTTCGCCCCGACCTTCGCGATGGCGTCGAGCGTGTGGTGCTCGACTTGGCGCCCAAGGTCGTGCCGCTTGCCCGCGCTGTCGATATCGAGCCAGATGGTCTCGCACACTTCCTGCGCCTCGCCGCCGAAGGGATCGAAGGTCAGCTCGTAATAATGCGGGGTGCGCCCGGATGCGACATCGCCCATTGCCCCGGCGAAATCGCCGGTCGCTATACGGTCGTACCAGTCCGATGGCAGGACGCGCACACGCTTGACGAGGCCGCAATAGAACTCGTCGACCGCCTCGATGAGATAGGCCGAGACGAAGCCCATTCCTCCAAGATGCACGCGCGCCGAGGCAAAATAGGCAGGGTCGCCCGCGCTGGCGAACTGGGCCACCCATTCCTCGCGCAGAACCGGCTTTTCCGGATCGGCGAGCCAGACCGCTTCCTCGCGCCCGGTCGAAAGGACCATCCCCCGAACATGCGTTTCCGCCCCGCTTTCTGCCATGGTCGAGCCATGCGATCCGGTGCCAACAAGCCCTGCGAGGGACTGCCCCTTGTGCGAACCCGCCGTGCGCAGCGAAAGGTCGCGGCCCGCCTCGTGGAGATGCTCCATCAACCGGTGGATCTTGGTCCCGCCGGTCACCAAGAGGTAACGGTGCCGACCCTCGACACCCGGCAGGAACGCCTCCTCCGGCAGCTCCCATATGCCTTCGTCCCGGTCCGTTTTCAGGTGGGTGGAAAGGTTGTGATAAAGATCGCTCTGCGACCAGCCCGAGCCTGTCACGCACAGCTCGCGATCCTTTGCCGCTTCGTCCGCGATGAGCGCACCCAGCACCGTGCGGCGGCGGCGCATAACCGCAACAACATCCGCTCCGCCCTCCTCCACGATCGCCGCCTCGCGCCGATAAAACTTCATCAGCGAGCGGTGCTCGTTGCGCCACATCCCGCCGAATTCGCGCTCGATCGTCGTCATGCCTTCCCCCCAATCGATGGCCACCCCTGCCGCACGCTCGACAATATCGCTGTCCATCGGCAATGTTATAGGCCAGAACCGTCACGGGCGATTTTTCGGGGGGAGGATCGATGCTCAAGGGAATCCTGATCGCGCTTGCGATCCTGCTCGCAGCCGGACTGCTGGTCTGGTGGCTGCGCAAGAAGCTCAACTGGGGGCCGCAGGCGATCCATTCGCCGCATTTCGCGGACCACATCCACAAGCCGCGCGCGAGCAAGTTCATCGCCGATATCCAGCGCGACGCACGGCTCGATCACCATGGGCCGCGCAAGGATCCGATGTCCTGGGAGCTGCGCAAGATGGTCGCCCGCAAGGCCGATCCCGGCACGCCGCCCCATCGCAAGGTGGAAGCGCACGAGGCCCCGCACACGCATCACGAGAAAATCCTCATGCTCTCGGGCGGCGGGCAATGGGGGGCTTACGGTGCGGGCCTGTTCAAGGCCATGCACGACGCCAGCCCCGACCAGCTCGCCATGCGCAATGTGAAGGTCATCACCGGCATTTCCACCGGCTCGCTTCAGACGCTGCTGCTGATGGTCGCGCTCGACGGCAACGCCCGGCCCGAACTGCGGCAATACGCTATCGAGCGGCTCGAATGGGGCTATTCGCCCAAGCACGAGAGCGAGGTGGTCGACAATCGCGGCATGATCCAGATGCTGCTGCGCGGCGCGCAAGCAGGGACCGGCCCTTTGCGCAAGCGCATCCGCGACGCGATCTACGAGAACGAGGACGCCACCATGCTGGAGGCGATCCGCGACAGTTCGATCGAGGGCTATATCGGCTTCGTCGAGGCGAATTGCGGCCTGTTCCATTACGCCGATGTGCGCGAACTGGTCCGCACCGCACCCGATAACGAAGCCGCCGTCGAAGCCCTGACCGCGGCCGCCATGGCCTCCTCAGCCATGCCCGTCTTCCACCAGCAGCTGCGCGTCACCGGCCTCGAGCATGGTGACCGCTCTCTCTACGACGGCGGGGTGCGCCGCTCGGTCTTCTTCGAACGCGCCGTCGAGGAGATGCACGAGGAGATCAAGAAGCGTGCCGGCCATCCGGATGACGCCGACCCGCCCGGTCACGAACAGGCCATGGTCACCCCCGATTTCTTCGTCGTGCGCAACGGGCCGACCGTACGGACTTCCGCCCCGCATCTGGACGCCAGCGACAACCCGCTGCACAACGGCAAGCGCGGCTACGACCTGCTCGTCAACGAAAGCGAGGTCGGCGCAATTGCGAACCTGCGGCTGCTCAACCCGCATGGCGACATCTGGGTGACCACGGCGGATGGCTGGGACAATTTCGATTGCCAGTGCGAGGAGGCGGATTGCAGCAAGGAAGACGAGATGTTCAAGCCCGCCTTCATGGCCTGCCTGCGCGACCTCGGCCGCCACAAGGCGCAGCGCGAGGGAGGCCCCTGGTGGGAAATGCGCAAGCTTTGAGGCGCGCGCCTAACGTCCGATAGTCACCGTTGCGAGCACCCCGGTCGCGCGGCGGTCGCCCGCGATGCGCTGGCGCGCCTGCACGTCGAAATCGATAAAGCCGCGGTAGGCGATCGTCTCGGTTTCGTCGAACCAGTGGCGCAGCGACAGGCCGATGCCGGCGCCCAGCGCCTCCTCCTCGAGACGCCCGGTGTCGAGACCCAGCCGCGCAACCGCATAGGGCGTCAGGACCGTGGCACGCTCGTCGAGCAGGAAGGAATAGCCGACCCGCCCCTCTGCGAGGCCGAAGACGACATCCGCCTCGGTCAGGTAAGACAGATCCCCGTAATAGCGCGCATAGGGCCAGTTGCGCTCACCGACCTCGGGTTCGAGCCCCTGCCCGCCCGAAATGGCGCTGCGCAAAGACCAGTCGTCGAGCCCGTCGGCATCGAGCCCGATCAGGCGGCTCGCCTCCAGGTTGAGATTCACCTGCGACAGCGGCTTGTAGCGCACGCCGACCCAGCCTTGGGTGGCGTTGCCGGTCACCGCGTCGTCGGACAGGAACTCCGAATGATAGACCCGCGCGAAGACGCTGAAGGGTCGCCCGTTGCGCCAGCCGCCGATCCGGCGCGAAACCTCGGCGCCGAATTGCGGCGCGCGCTCGTCGCCGAGCGGGGTGTTGGCGGGGCCGATGGGCCGGCCTGCGCTTGAAAAGCTGCCCTGCGCGATGAAGGACCAGTCGCGCGTCAGTTCGCGGTTCTCGCGCCGGAAGGCTTCGCGCTGTGCGGGAGAGAGCTTCTCTTGCTCCTCGGCATCGAGCTTGAGGCCGGTCTCGAAAAACCGCACCGCGCGCTTATCGAGCCCGCGGCGCTTGGCGCTATAGCCTGCGTCGAGCGCGCTTTGGCGGGTGAAGCCGGCGTAGAGCGCCTCGTTGTCGAGGATATCCTGCGCCGATGCATCATCGCGCGCGGCAATCGCCACCATCGCCCAGTCGAGCGATTGGCGGGTCTGGAGTGCCGGATCGTCCATCGCGGCGCGAACGACCTCGCGCGCCTCGCCGTAGCGCTCGGCATAAGCGAGTTGCAGCGCCTGCGCGCGGCGGAAATAGCTGCGCTGGGCCGGATCGGGTTCTTCCTCGGCCGCGCGCGAAAATGCCCCGGCGGCCGACTGGTGCTGGCCCATCTGCGCACGCGCTTCGGCAAGCAGCGCCCACCAAACCGGATTGTCGGGATCCTGCGCCAGCGCGGCTTCCGCACCCTGCGCAGCATCGAAATAGCGCCCCGCTTCGTAATCGCGAAAAGGCTGCTGGGCGGGATCGCCCGCCTCCTGCGCCTGCACGACGACAGGTAGCGCGAGCGCCAGCGCCAGCAAAATACGGCGGACGACCACGGAGTTATGCATTAACCGGCACCTTGATTAAATTTTGTCGGCGTTTTTCGATCATTGATCGTCGCAAGGCGAGCATCTCGTCCAGTGTGGATTGCGAAATGGCGTTTTTGGCCACGAGAAATTGCCCAATCGTCCCGTGGCGAGCGACGTCGTAATCCTGCAGAACCTTGCGGAGATCTCTTTTCTTCAAGTGCCGGTGTTCGATGAGTAGCTCGTGAATGCGCGGAACACTCGGTACCGGGACATCCCACGTGGGTTGCAACATCAACAACCCTAAAATTGCATCAATCTTACTGTCCGGAACGATATGTTGACGGAACGGCTTGCCCATCCGTGATCGCATCAACTCTTCTTCTGAATGGGCCATTGGCCTCGATACGGCGAGCATCACTTCGCCTTCAAGCGAAATTCCAAACGGCAATATGTGCAAGCGCTGCATAATTTCTTGGTCGAACAGATCCAGATGTTCTCGGACCATGTCGATATTCACATCCGCCCGCGGCATATGGTTCTGCGTTGCAATGGCTTCGCAAAGCGTGTCTTCGTTGATTGCGCCGTGGCATATCAAAAGATCGCCCAGTAAACCCCCGTTGAGTTGCTGATCAATCAAGGCCTTTTCGAGCGCAGGAGGCGATACCGCTTCCCACGAAAGAAGTATGTCGCCCAGTCGACGCTTCTCTTCGCCCAGCCATTCGTCCGAGGGGAAGCGATGCATGGTTTTATCCCACGCGATCGACTTTCCATTGATCTTGCTGAGGATAAATATGCGCGCCGCGCGTATCGATGCCGCAAAATTTATGAAACTCAGCACGAATGCGCGGGGGATCGACATGAAGGCATGCCCCCAACCGTAAATCCTTTCGACGAAGAATATCCGCTGAAGGAGGCGCGCGGCGAGGGCGAAGAGATTGAACCAAAGGAGAATCAGTTCAGCTGGATGCCCTGAAAAAAGCGCGACAGCCGGTCTGTCATTCACCCATGACCATATATTCAGCGCCAAGTAGATCGCCAACAAGGCGTAGGCCAGTATAGCCAGCGTGGGTGTGACCAACGCCTTGCGATCGCGAAAAAGAAAATAGTTCGCGATCGCCGATTTGCTCCAGCCAAGCTGCGCCCAACCCTGAAGCGCGATGCCGAGGATCCATCTGGCCTTCTGGCGATAGCTGGTATGGAACCTGTTCGGAAAGTGTTCGCGGACACAAAGGGGCATGGAGAACGTCACCATACGGTCGGGTCCCATACCGAAAATTGCTCCTCGGCGGGTGCGATATTCAACGGGATAGAGCTCGATCACGGCATTCATGCCTCGTTCCGCCAAACGGTTGCCGATGTCGTAATCTTCGGTCAAAGTATCGGTATTGAATGGATTGCCGGCTTCCAACAGGACATTGATCGCCTCACGCGAAAAACAGGTTCCTACCCCTGCAGACGGTACGGTTTTAGCGAGCCTTTGCCTGACAACCAGATCCTTCGCATGCCATTCGGCGAATTCGTCCATATAAGTGCCTGCGACGAGGTCCGTGTACCGCTGTTCCAGACTGACCACCGGCAATTGGATCATGTCCTTGAACGGCAGCAGATAGTTGAAGAGATGCAATTCCAGCGGGTGCAGGACATCCTCGCTGTCATGCAAAACCAAACCGGCAAAAGCGATGCCGCGCTCTTCCTCGAGGGCAACAATATCGGCGACAATGTAGTTCAGGCAGTCCGCCTTGCAGGTTGGCCCTTCGTGAGGAACACGCACATGACGAACCTGCTTGTAGCGAGCGGAAACCTTTTCGACTTCGGCGATCGTGTCAGGATCGTTGGCGTATGTGCCGATAAAGATAGTGTAATTGCTATAGGCGAGCGCGTTGACGGCACTCTCGACCATGCTCGCGATGACATCGAATTCTTTCCATGCCGGGAGCATGATAGCTATGGGCGCTTCGCTCTTTTCGACCAACGCTTCTGGCGACGCCGGTCCCGGACCGCCTCTGCCGAATAATCGACGCTTTGCCTGTATTGTCCAAAAAACCGCGTCGACGAACAGATCGTCTAGCGAGGAAAGCGCGATCAAGGTCGCGACAATGAGCGCCGTCCATTGAAGGGCGGGAATGTAGGTTTCCACGAAAGGGGCGTCCCGAAAAGCTTTTTGCTTACCGCCGTATTAGGCAATAAACCTCTCGCACGACAGCGAAAATCGCTGCGCTGAGTGAACGCTTCTGGCGATTGATCGGTTTTCGGGTCAGTCGGAGGAGACTGTTGGTGCGCGACGCAGTCTGAAGCGAACCGGTCTCTTGCCTGATTTCCCTGATTTGCAGGGAATCTTCAGGGAAATGGAAATTCTCGGCCGGAAATCAGCCTTCGCGAGAAGCCTCGAACGCGCAGATATTCGCCAATCTCCCCGCCAAATTACCTACTCGAAGAACAGGGAATTTGCGCGTCAATAGCAGGGAACAAGAGGGGCCGATCAGCGAACGGCAAAAGTCTGAGCTGCGAAAGCTGAGCAGGCTATTCTTCGTCGTCGAGCTCGGTCTGAAGCAAGGTGAGCGAATAGCCTTTCGCCTGGCCCAAAGCCTGCTCGGTGAGAGCCAAGCCACGATTCGCTTGGCGGTCGTCGAACCATTCATCGGCCTCGATCTTTTCGGCCTCTGTAAACTGTCCGGCCTCGATAGGATCGCTGGATAGTGTGCCGCTCGGCAAGGGATCGCCTTTCGATAAGGGCAAGAACGGAAAATCCTCGCTGCGATAGAACCGCTCGAGCTTTCCATGGCGTGCGACGACGATAGCCACAGGCTCGTGATGTGCGTCGACAAAGGCGCGTGCCATAGCCTCCTTGCTGACATTCATGTCGCTAGCCATCGCTACGATCGTTTCAATCGAGGTTCCCTTGTAGCCAATATACTCGCGGATGCGCTTTCGCGGCATAAGGAGATGCGCTGCGAACCGATTGGCCTCGCCTTCGATCCGGCGTCGGCGATCCTTGTCGCGCGGGCTCAGCAAGAAGAGGTCGCCAAGCGCACACTCCATCAGCAATCCCTCGCGTGGACGATGCGCTTCGATCAGGAAATGTCCTAACTCGTGTGCGAGGCTTAAACCGGCGGCGATGCCACGGACTGTGACGGCTCAGAAGCACATGGCCGGAGGACTTTACGCTGTCTGTCACGTCGAAGCGGCCAAGTCGCTTGGGCTGAAGACGGTCCCGACGCTCGCGCTGTCGCATTTGAGCGAGACCGAGCGCCGCGCCTATGTCCTTGCCGACAACAGACTTGCGCTCAACGCGGGGTGGGATAAGGAAATTCTCGCCATCGAACTACAGGCTCTCGTCGATCTTGAGTTCGACACCGAACTGACCGGGTTCAGCCTGGCCGAAGTCGATCTCGTTCTCGATGAAGCGAGCAAAGCCGATCCCGATGGATGTGAAGCGCCCGAGGACCTCGTGCCGACCATCGCCGATGAACCTGTTACGCGCAGAGGCGACCTGTGGGCTCTTGGCAACCACCGGCTCCTATGCGGCGATACCCAATCGGGTGACGACATCGCGCGGCTGATGGGCGGTGAGCAGGCCGATCTCGTGTTCACCGACCCGCCTTACAATGTCTCGATCAATGGCAATGTCTGCGACCTCGGTTCGGTCAAACACCGCGAGTTTGCGTTTGCCAGCGGCGAGATGAGCCGAACGCAGTTCGTTACCTTCCTCAAAGCGACGCTCGGCAATATGGCAGGTGTCATGCGCGATGGCGCGATCGCCTATGTGTGCATGGACTGGCGGCATATTGGGGAGCTGCTCGAAGCAGGCGAGGCAAGCTTTACCGAATTGAAGAACCTGGTGGTCTGGAACAAGACCAATGGCGGCATGGGAGCTCGAAGCACGAGCTCGTGGTCGTGTTCAAGCAGGGGACGGCCGCCCACACCAACACGAAACGGGCCGATATCGCACGAACGTGTGGGACTACGCAGGGATCTCCTCGATCGGCGCAAGCCGTTCGGAAGATCTGGCCATGCATCCGACGGTCAAGCCAGTGGCGCTTATTGCCGATGCGCTGCGCGATTGTTCGCGCCGCGGAGAGATCGTCCTCGATGGGTTCGGCGGCTCGGGCAGCACGCTGATCGCTACGCACAAGACGGGCCGGAAGGCGCGGCTCGTCGAATACGATCCGCTCTATTGCGACACCATCATCCGGCGCTGGCAGGCCTATACGGGCAAGCAGGCAAAGCTCGAGACCACGCTGGCGAACTTCGACGAGGTGGCGGATGAACGCCTCGGCCTCGCGCTGGAGGCTGCCGAATGAGCCACCCAGAACGAAAAAATGAGGAGGATGCAGAGCAGAACCCGAACAATGTGGTCCCCTACAGGGTCGGTTACGGCAAGCCTCCGGTCGAGCACCGGTTCCAGAAGGGCCAGTCTGGCAACCCGAGGGGGCGGAAGAAGGGGTCGAGCAACAAGCCCAAGATCGACATGGGGCACGGGATGCGCGCAGCCGAGGAATATCTTCGCCATGAAGCCTTTCGACCGGTCACGCTGCGCGAGGACGGACAGCTTATCGAGCTTCCCGCCATCCAGGCGGTGTTCCGCGCGATGGGCGTGGCTGCCATGAAGGGGAACCGGTTCGCCCAGAAGACCATGGCCGAGCTGGTGACCGGCCTTGAGCAACGCGATGCCGAGGCCCGGTTCGAGCTGTTCGGTAGCGCGCTTGAGTACAAGCAGCGCTGGACCGAAGAGATCGAGCGCTGCGAGAAGCAGAACCTGCCCGCACCAGAGCCTCTTCCCCATCCCGACGACATCATCGTCAATCCACACGCCGGCGATGTTCGCATCCTTGGGCCCCAAACCAAGGAACAGAAGGCGCATTACGACAAGGCCGCCGCTCGCCGGTTCGCAGCGCAGGACGAGGTAAACTACTTCGCCGAGAAGTATCGCCGGGCGCGCAGCGAAAAGCGCCGAGAGATGTATCTCGAGGAATGGCACTGGGAGCAGCGCATGTTCGACATCATCAACGATGCCATGCCCGAGCGCTACAAGATGAAGCTGGAAAACCGGTCATACCGCGCTGGTGCCTCGCGCGCAGGTGACACGATGAAGGAGTTCGCCGAGGATCGAAAACGTGCGCCTGAAAGCAGGCGGTGGGGAGATTATGTCGGGGAATAGCCTTTCCCCAAAATAAAGCGACCGCTTAGCGTCCCCATTGCAGCCATAGCGCTGCCTCAAGGTTCATCCCAAAAGCGGACAAGATACTCGCGCCCATTTAATCTCCAATCGTTTCTCCAGTGGCCGATTGTGGCCGAGGAGAGACGACATGGGATACTCTTAATATGATCCGGCTATGGATGAACGAGTTCCGTGGAATGCTGGAAAGAAGGTCGGCACAAAACGGCCGCTGACACAAAAGCAAATTTGGGCGGTCCGCTTCTTTCTGGACAGAGAAAGCAGGCTCAGAGACCGAGCGCAGTTCGACCTGGCGATCGACAGCAAATTGCGCGGATGTGACTTGGTGAAGATCAAGATCGACGGCCTGGTAGCTGGCTCGGAGATGAGGCGCCGAGCGACTGTCGTGCAGCAAAAGACCCACCGTCCAGTACAGTTCGAGCTCACTGGAGATGTTCGAACCAGTCTGTGGTCTTGGCTCGAGCGAAGGGGAGGTACGATCGACGACTACACCTTCCCAAGTCGCATTGATCGCAATGGCCATTTGAGTACACGAAAGTATGCGCGTCTTGTAGATGAGTGGGTCACTGCGATCGGGCTTCGGCGTAAAGAGTTTGGAACGCACTCACTCAGACGAACCAAGGCCTCGATGATCTACAAAGCTACTGGCAATCTTAGAGCCATTCAGATTCGGCTCGGCCACTCGAAAATCGAGAACACCGTGCGGTATCTCGGTGTGGATGTCGAAGACGCTCTACAATTAGCAGAGCGAACTGAGATCAGACCGTGAGGTGGCCCTTCCAAAAGCGGAAGGGCCGCTTTCCCCGTACCAATTGGCTCAAGAAAGTCCGAAACTGGGTGGTTTTGCGACCGTCTGCTATTGGCCGCAGATCGGAAATTGCGGACAATTGACTGGCGACGAAGGGCGGGTCCTTTGGGAGTTAAACCGCTATTGGCCAGGTTTCCGAACAAATGCCGTTCAATTGAGGCCTCGGTGTCAGTCATCGACCTAAGCCTATAAGCGATTTGCAAGCAGACATCGACGGGCGACAGTACGCTTAGCTGCCAGATCGCTTACTGGTGGACGGCGTAACGATTGCCAAAAAGGCGAACACAATGGCTACCAGCATCAATCCGGCCCCAAAGCTGCCCAGATCAAGCCGCGTCAGGCGTGAGCCCAGATAGATACAGAGGACCACTCCAGCCAAAATGGCATATTTGTTTCGCGTCATCGATCCATCCTGTCAAAATATCGTACGATGTTGGCAGCAAACCTTTATGCGCGCGGTCAGGTCTTCAACCGTTGCCCGCCGCGTGTATCGATGGGTATGACATCGACCTCTCAGTTGTTCTGCGAAGGCGACGCGGTCATGGCAACCACCAGGGCCGGTCATCAAGCCGACAACAAGGCGCGCCGAATTCGAACCTCGCTTCCTCACGTCCCGAACTGCGATCTTCCTCATCTCCGAGCGCACGGGTCTCGGGGTGAACGTTGTCAAGCTTCGCACCCTCAGCGCTATCGATCTGTATGCTATCTGTTGCGAGGGGCATCACAAGGTCTCCGCCGCAGGTTTTTGAAATCGAAAGGGATGGAGTTTCGAAGAGGCTCCGGTCCCTTCCAAGCGGGAGGGGCCGGAGCCACAGGTTCGACCTTTCGGCGGGTTTACCAGCCGAAGGATACGCCCACGCGTCCGCCGGTCTTTCCGCCCTTGTTGAAGCCGGTCGCGATACCCGCATTCACAGCGACTTTTTCGCTGACCAGCACACCAATCTGGAGCGAACCGGCGAGGGCACCGTTGTAGAAGCCCATGTTGCTGGTCACATTGACCTTCTTGTTCGGCAGGAAGGCGTTGCCCGACATGGCGATGGCGACTGCGGTCGAACCGTCGATCTCGTCATCGAAGCGGGCAAGGGTGTTGCCCAGGTCGAAGGTGACGGCCTCCAGAGCCATGAGCCGCTGATCGTGGTTGTCGAGTATAGCCGAATTGTCGGCAATCGCCGCAGCGTTTAGATCGATTGCCGCGGTATTGTCGGCAATCAGGAAAGACTGATTTCCAACGGCGGCGAAAAGCTTGGTTACGCCTTCCGCGTTTTCAGCAATCGCCGCATCCTGCGAAGCGTTGACTTCGACGAGACCCGAAATCGCCATCTGGTTTTCTGCGATCGCGACATCTTGCAGGCCATTGACCGTCTGCAGATTGCCGATAGCGATCGTATTGATGCCGACCTGGTCGTTGATGCTGTCGACCTGGTTACCCAGCGAATTGATCGACTGAACATTGGTGACGATTGCGTCGGTCACATCCTCCAGCTGGCCGACGTTGACTGCATCATGGGTAAAGATGCCGTCCGCAACATTGGTGATGCGGCGCACGGTACCGTTGCCGCCGACCGAAACGGTATCGGGGTCGTTGGTCACCGAACCGAAGCCGAGCGCGACGCTGTTCTCATGAGTCGCCGAAGCGGAATTGCCGATGGCGACACTGCCGTCGACCGCTTCGCTGTCGCTGCCGATGGCCACGCTGCTGGTTGCAGCCGAAGCATTATCGCCCACAGCAGTGCTGTTATTGACCGCCGAGGCCTCGACTCCGACAGCAGTCGAGTTTCCGAGCCCTGCGCTGGCATCGGCGCCAACCGCGGTAGTGTTTTCGCCGCTCGCTTCGGCACCGGTGCCGCACTGGGTCGAATTTGCATCCGGTCCGTTGGTGCACTGCTGCGCCGCTGCGGGGGAGGCCATCAGGGTAAGCGCAATCGCGCTCGATGCCGCGAGTGCGGCGAACTTGGCATTCGTTTCAATCAAGGTTTTCATGTCAATTCTCCGTCATTCGGCATCAGTGCCGATGAGGAGGGTTTGCCCTGCCCATGTATCGCCCTTGTGTGCGCAGACGGGCTTTATGGTAACCTTCGCGTCCGCTTTGTGTGCGCTGTGTATCCGGCGTGACGGGACGCAAAAAAAGGGCCGCGTCCTGGACGTGGATGCGGCCCTGCCGGGGTCGGGAGGGAGACTTGGGGTTTAGAATTCCCCGGCAATTCCGGCTTTGAAGGTGAGGCTCTTTCCGCCTGCATAGGTGGCTCCGGCAGTCAGCGCGAGGTCGCCATCGAGGCGATGCATGAGGCCCATCGAAAAGCCGACTTCGCCGCGATAGGTGGCCAAGTTCGAGGCGTAGCTCGTCTTCCCTGCTTCGCTGGGGAAGTGCGGGTGCGCCATGGCGGCAACCGCTGCGATGCCCTGCTGCGCGTCCTTGTCCATCGTGGTCGCGAGATCGAAAAAGCCTGCGACCTGGCCTTCCAACGCGCCGATCCGGTTGTCGAACTGGTCGAAGTCCACCTCGATCGCAGCGATCTGACTGCCGAGCGATTGTAACTGGCCAACCGTCGCGGCATCGGAAGGGGCAATACCATCCGCCACGTTTACGAGGCGACGCTGAACCTCGGCATTGCCGAAGGAAACCGTGTTGGCCTGATCTGCAATCGACTCCGAACCGATCGCGACGGCACCCTCGGCCAAGGCTTCGGCGCCGGCGCCGATGGCCGTAGCAAGCTCCGCGTCGGCGACAGCATAGGTTCCTACCGCGGTCGCATAATCGCCGTTGGCTTGCGAATATGTGCCGAGCGCGTTGGAACCGGTTCCGGTGGACGCCGAGGCCGCGCCAAGCGCGGTCGACAGTTCGCCCGACGCCTCCGTTCCAGCACCGATGGCGGTTGCGCCATAAGACAAAGCTTCCGCTTCATAACCAAAGGCCGAGCCACCGATGATGGCAGTAGATTGGCCGCCGACAGCAGTAGCGAAATCATTGGTTGCATAAGCGCTTGTGCCGATGGCGACGGATTCTACACCGTCGGCATTGGAGAGCCGGCCTACCGCCGTACTTGCTTCTCCGGAAGCAGAGGCGACTGAGCCTACTGCGACGCTTTGCAGACCGGTCGCTTCGCTACTGGATCCAAGTGCTACCGTTGACTGGCCGTTGGCCAAGGCTCCTGCGCCAATGGAAATAGCGCTGAGCTGGTGAGCATCGGCCCCTCCACCTATCGCAATGGAGCCATTACCATCGCTATCAGCTCCCGTTCCAATTGCGAGACTGCTGATGTTGCTGGCCGACGAATCGTATCCAATGGCGATGGAAAGTGTGCTGGCGGCCGAACTCTGCGAACCCAGAGCAGTACTAAGCCAACCTTGCGCCTGCGCGGAGAAACCCAGGGCAGTCGCCTGTTCGTCGCCTGCCGACGCCTGGTCGCCGATGGCGGTTGCGCCTTCGCCATCTGTCTGCGCACCATTGCCGCATTCCAGCGTATCGACATCCGGCCCGCTCTCGCACGGTTCGTTGGCGTAGGCAGGCGGCGCCATCAGGCAGGCGGCGATGGCGGTGGTCACCATAAGACCGGTCGAGCCGGCGATGGCGAGGCGTTTAAAATCGAAAGTCGTCATGGTCTTCACTCCTCTGTGCGCGGTGACCGACTGGTCGTGCGATGGGTGAGGAGTGGCAGGACTACTTGTCGGGAATTGGTGCGTGCGCCGGTCTTATCGTCTCAATGGTATCGGCCGCTTGGCAATCGTATCGAATGTGTCAGGCCTGTCAGGGCAGAACCGCTTCATTGTCACCCTGCTGGGCTTGCAGATCGGCCATCTCGCGCAAGTTCCAGCGGATCTGAAGCGGCGTGGCATCGGCCTCGCGGTGGGCGCCGACATGGATATGCGGCGCGCGCGATACGCCGTTATTGCCGACGAGCCCAATAATCATGCCGCGATCGACATAGTCTCCGCCGCTGACGAAGAACTCGCCCAGATGCGAAAGTGTCACGATCATGCCGTCTTCGCTGCGGATCCGGATCGTGCCCGCAGGCGGACAGCCCATTTCGCCAATCATATTGACCGAGGGGTAGGCGAAAATACCCAGCACCGTGCCGGACACGGGAGCCAGAACTTCGGCCCGCCATCCGTACCAGTCTTCGTTATGCCCCCCGTCGCCGCGATACAGGCGGGAAAACCCGGGCTCGGCGTCGAGGCCTCCGGTTACGAGGCAGTCCGTACCAAGCGCGTCGCCCGCATAAGCCACTTGTCCGAGCGGATGCTCGGAGCACATATACGGGACTGAATGAATCGGGCCGACAAGGACATGCTCGATGTCCCCCGTCACTTCCGCTGCGAGCGGAGGTGGACCCAAGCCGTATTCCTGTTCCTGAAGCGGCGCACATGCCGCGGCCGCGAGAGACATGGCCAGGGTCCGTGAAAACATGATGTTCATGCCGTCGACTCCGCTCAACTGAAAATATAGCCCAGCCCGCGCACCGTGCGGATGATCTCCGGCTTTTGCGGATTGCGTTCGATCTTGTGCCTTAGGCGCGAAATCCGGAGATCGATCGAACGGTCGAACGGCTCCCAACCACGGTCATGCGCCTGCTCAAGCAGCTGGTCACGATTGAGGATGCGACCGCGATTGGCGTGGAAGGTCTTGAGCAGCTGATATTCCATCGCCGTGATGGTGATCTCTTCACCCTCGGCGTCGAACATACGCGCTTGGTCGAGATCGAGCCTATGGGGACCAAAGGCGACGCTTTCTCGTTCGGTATCTTGATCGATTTTGTCATCACGATGCGGCGTCATGCGGCGCAATACCGTCTTTACCCTGGCTTCCAGTTCGCGAAGGTCGACCGGTTTGCCGATGTAGTCGTCCGCCCCGAGTTCCAGACCGACGATACGGTCGACTGTTTCTGCGGCAGCGGTCAGCATGATGACCGGTACATTCCCTTTGGCGCGGACTTCGCGCAGCACACTCATTCCATCCATGCCCGGCATATTCACATCAAGGATACAAAGACCGGGCTGGCGCAGTTCAAGCGCTGCCAGGAGGGACCGGCCGTCCGCAAAGCCTTGCGCATCATAGCCTCGCTCGGTCAGGTACTCCGATACCATCTCGCGCAAGTCGTTCTCGTCATCACAAACGTAGATAGTTGTATCAGTCACGATCTGGCCTTTCTGCCAAGACGAGCAACAAGTCCGTCGAGTTCATCGGCTGCGATAGGCTTCTCAATATAGGGATATGCATCGTCTGCGAGAAATTCGTGAACGCGCGCCGAGAGGCTGTCGCCAGTCACGAACCCGAAGCGGCCAGCAAGCTGGGGACGTGTATCGACGATGTGTTGCATCATCTTATCACCGGTCATTCCGGGCATTTTGAGATCAGAGATAATGGCATCGAAGGTTTCGCTTTGTGCGATGCGAATGCCATCAAAGGGCCCATAGACCGCTTGCGCGTCATGACCCCGTTCCGACAGCATTTCCACGATCAGGTCGGCTACGTCGCGTTCGTCGTCCACGACCAGCAGCTTCATCGGAGGGTGGCTGCTTCTCGCCGAGGAAGCTCGTTGGGCGACGGCTGAATGGTTCGCCTTAGGCAAGGCCAAAATGAAACTGCTGCCGATGCCGGCCTTCGAAACAACCTTTATCGAGCCATTGTGAGCGGTCACGATGCGGTGGCAAAAGGCCAGCCCAAACCCTGTGCCCTCACCGACATCCTTGGTCGTGAAAAAGGGTTCGAATATGCGGCGCTGGGTTTCTGCCGACATGCCGGGGCCGTTGTCGGACACGACCAGTTCGATTGTCCCTGCGACTTGGCGCGCACTAAGGGTCATGGTGAGAGGGCCGGGCAAACCCTTCATGGCTTGTTCGGCATTGACAATCAAGTTTGCAACGACCTGGATCAACTGGTCTTTGTCGACCGACACAGCACTTAGTCCCGGCTGTAAATCGAAAATGACCTTGCCCCCGTCGGCACGAAACCCATAGGCAGCAATTTCTTCCGCGCTCTCGATGATCTCACGCGGATCGACCAGCTCGATACGAGCAGGTCTCTGCCGCGCCATGGCCAGGAAGGTTTTCACGATCCGCGCGCTGCGTTCGGCCGCAGTCCGGATCTTGCCGATGCGCCGCAATTGTTGCGGATCTTGCAGCTGCCCTTCAAGCATCTGCGAGAAACCCACGACGATGGAAAGGGGGTTGTTGAGTTCGTGAGCTACTCCGGCCAACAATTCCCCGAGCGCAGACAATTTTTCGTTCTGATGCGCAATCAGCCGCTGGCGCTCCGCTTCCAACGCCGCCTCCTCGCGCTGCGTCACATCCAGCGTGGTAAACAGCGAGCCTCCGTTCGCCGTGCGATAGCCGCTCACTTCCATGATCTTGCCGTCATCGAGCTCGTAATGCTGGCCCTTGGTCAGCGCCTTGAAGCTGGCGGTGGAGGCGGCTGCGTACTCTTCGATGGTCATGCCTTCCGGCTTTCCCGCGCTCGCATTGGTGCGACCGGCGCGCAGGACGATATCGTCCATCAATTCGCCCGGTCGCGGCCGAGCATCTGGATCCACAAAAAGCAGTTCGCAGAATTTGCGATTGCAAAGAACGAAGCGATCGTCCGCATCGTAGAGCGCAAACCCTTCTTCGAGATATTCGAGAGCCTCGGCCAGTTGCGGAGGGACGTCGAATCCTTCCCGCGCAACGACCACGGGCAGTCTCCCCGAAAACTTCGACGTGGCCGTGCCGGTTGCCACCGGTTCAAGCAGTTTGGTGACATGCTCGACAATTCCGATGACCGTGCGATCGTCCGGCAGTTTCGTGCATGATACCCGCAACGGGATGTCATCCCGCCGACCGACACGGATATTCTTCGTATCGTTCTCGATACCGGCAATCATAAGCTGCCGATACTCTTCCTGCTCCACTCCATCGGGCAGGACAATGAAGCCGCTTTCAATCATTCGATCGATAAGGCCGTCGATGGCCTCGCCCGTAAAGTCCGGGACCCCGGCTGGCTGCCACAGGAGATCGATCGCGCGCTGGCTTGCACCGAGTACGCGTTTCTGTGCGTCGAGGACAATTAGACCCTCGCTCAGCGCTCCTAATACCACTGGATCGAATATAGATTTTTCCCAGTTTGCATGGCCTGACATGATATGAATGGCTCTCGACGAAATTGGCTGATGACCGCTCACCTCTTATACCTCAGCTTGTCAGGAGGATTTCAGTAATTGTATCAATTGTGTCGGACAATGAAGCTGCATTTGGCCGATCAGATCACGAACCGGCCAATCCTGATTTATCTTCATTCGAAAGTCCTTCGCCGCCGATGCCCGCTTCATAAACCGGAAGAAGGGCGCGATGACTTCAGCGAAAATTCGCCAGCCAACGAAGCATCGACGAAAAAAGCGATTGTCAGCTTATGGGCATTGCCGCAAAAATTGCCGCTCTTCGCAATAAGGCACTTAGCTGGAACACCCGGTTTGTCGGGAATGTCAACTTACGGAAAAAGCGTGCCAAACCACTAAGGTCCGCAATCGGGTCGTTAGCCGAATGTCGGCTATGCAGGGCCAAAGCACCAATACCGGACAAACCGCTATCGGCTCCAATTTCGGTCGTTCAGCGACAAACCCCAATGCGGCAGCTTATGGAGCCGATTGCGGACAGTCCGCTTTCGATTGGATTACGCCGTATTCCGACGTTGGTTAGCGTGCATGCTACCCACCCTAAACGTTTGGAAGTCTTTGCTCGGCGAAGCCCCATCCCGATAGCTCTTTGCTCGCGGCCCGATCAATCAGCGCGGCAACATCGTCAATGGTGAATGGCTTAGCATCCTGCATCTCTTTGAGCTCGTTCCATCCAATCGGTGCCGCCACCGGGGCACCGCTACGGGCGCGCGCGGAATAGGGCAGGACGGCGGTGCTGCCACGCTGGTTGCGCAGCCAGTCGATGAAAATTCTTCCCTTGCGCTTGGCCTTGCTCATCGTGGCGGTGAAGCGCTCCGGCTCGGCCAGGCTGAGCGCCTCGGCAAAGCGGCGGGCGAAGTCCTTGTGTGCTTCCCAACCGTGACCGCGTGAAAGCGGCACCACCACGTGGACGCCCTTCCCGCCAGACAGCATGGCGAAACTCACGAGACCGATGTCGCTCAATCGCGCGCGGATGTCGCGAGCGGCTTGCTTGACGTCCTTAAAATCGAGACCTTCGTCGGGGTCGAGGTCGAAAATCACGCGATCGGGCGCCTCGACATCGTCGCTGCGCGAGGCCCAGCCGTGGAATTCGATCGTCCCCATCTGGACGCATTGCAGGATGCCCCGCGCATCCTCCACGTAGAGGTAATCCTCAGTCCCGCCGTCCTTCTCGCGGATCGGGACATGGTGCACCGCGTCACCGAAACTGCCGCTATCGTGCTTCTGAAAAAAGCACTTCTTCGCCCGCCCCTGCGGACAGCGCACTAGGCTGACCGGGCGACGGCCGGCAAAGGGCAACATGATGCCGGCGACGGTCCGGTAGTAATCGGCGAGTTCGCCTTTCTTCTGTCCGCTGTCCGGAAAGATGACCCGCTCGGGGCTGGAGATTTTCACTTGAGATTTGGATTTGGAACCACTGGCGGGCTTTTCCGGTCTCACCGCTTTCGCCGGCTTATCCGATCGGAGGCCAAGATAACTGCCGTGGCGAACGTTGCCGTCAGCGGTGAACTCGGCAAAGGCAATCTCCGCCACCAGCTTCGGGGTCAGCCAGGTGACACCCTTCGCACTGGCCAAGTCGGTCTCCACCGGCGGGGTCTTGCGCCCTAGCCGCCGCATTTTCGCCGCGAGGTCGTCCATCTCGTCCGTGGTGAAGCCGGTGCCGACATTGCCCTTGTATACCAGCTTGCCGCCTTCGTTCTGCGCCAGCAGCAACGAGGCGAAGGGGCGGCCCTTCGCGGCGGATTTTTTCCAGCCGACGATGACGAACTCCTGCCGTCTGGTGCACTTCACCTTGACCCAGGCCTTGCTGCGCGCGTGGCGGTATTTCGCGTCGAGCTTCTTAGCGATTATGCCTTCCTGCCCCGCCCGGCACATCGCATCATAGAGCTTCTCCCCCCACCCGATCACGTGCTCGGCCACATGGACAGGCGGCTCGGCGGTGGCGAGCAGCGCCTCGAGCCGCTCCTTGCGCTCTATATTGCTTAGCGGCGCGAGGTCTTCGCCATCCAGTTCGACCAGATCGAAAGCGTGGAAGGCCAGCTTGTCCGCCTTCGACTGGCTACCATGGCCGCGCTTGAGCACCGCCTGCAGGGTCGAGAAATCGGGATTGCCCTTGCTGTCGTAAGCGACGATTTCGCCGTCGATCAGGCAAGCTGGCAGGTTGAGCGCGGCAATCGCTTCGACCAGCGCGGCGAACTTGTCGGTCCAGTCCTTGCCGCTGCGGGTATAGACGCGCACCTCCTCGCCCTTCGCAGCCACCATGGTGCGGTATCCATCGAACTTGATCTCGTGCATCCATCCGTTGCCGGCAGGCACTTCGTCGACGAGCGTGGCGAGCTGCGGCTTGCGAAATTTTGGCAAGGGCACGGCCTTGTGTCTCTTTCGCGGTTTCGTCTTCGAAGCATTGTGCGCGGCGGCCTTATTCATCTGCGCAAGGAAGACATCGTCCTTCTTGCCCGCCAGGGGGAACTCGCCGCCCTTACCAGCCGCGATTTCCGCTATCGAGCGACCGGTGAGCACGCTAGTTAGCTCGCGCTCCACCAGCGCATCACCCTGTTCGACATGACTGTCCTGCAGCTTGCGTAGCAGCCAGTTCTCGCGCTTTTCGCCGGGTCTCGTCTTCAGCCGGATGAGTAGCCATTCGCCCTTCATCCGCTCACCCTGAAGCGTAAAATGCAGGTGCCCCTCGTCGAGATTGCTGGCGCTCTTGCCTTCGATTGGGGCCCAGCTGCCGCGGTCCCATAGCATGACCGTGCCGCCGCCGTATTCGCCCCTAGGGATGGTCCCCTCGAACTCGGCGTAGGACATCGGGTGGTCTTCGGTCCGCACTGCTAGCCGCTTGATATCGGGGTCGTGAGAGGGGCCCTTTGTCACCGCCCAGCTCTTGAGCACGCCGTCCACTTCCAGCCGCAGGTCCCAATGCAACCGCGTCGCATCGTGTTTCTGCACGATGAAAAGGTCACCGCTTTCGCTGCTCTGGGGCCCGCCCGAGGGCTCGGGCGTCTTTGCGAAATTGCGCTTAGCGTTGTAAGTCGCGAGCGGGTCCGCCGGCGCACCGGTGGCCTTTTTCGAGCGCGCCACCTCAGGCGCTCTTCTTGCGCTTTGCCGCCGCCTTCGGTTTGCTCGCCTTGCCGTCTACGGATTTCTTGAGCGCTGCCATCAGTTCTATTACATTGCCGCCCGATGCCTCGGGATCGCCTGCATCCTCGATAATCGCCTTGTTGCTTTTCGATTTCGCTTTCTTGTCTATCAGCTTTCTCAGCGCATCGACATAGCGGTCCTCGAATTCGCTTGCCTCGAAGGGGGCGCTTTTCTGTTCGATGAGCGTGGTGGCGAGGTCGAGCAGCTCCTTCTTCGGCTTGGAATCGTCGATATCCGCGAAGAAGGCTTGTCCATTGCGCACCTCGTCGGAGTAGCGCAGCGTTTCCAGCAGCAGGCCCTTGCCGCATGGCTTGATGGCGACGAGCTTTTCCGAACCACGCACCGACAACTGGCCGAGCGCCACCTTACCCGCCTTGCGGAGCGCTTCGCGCAGAACGACGAAGGCTTCTTCTGCCAGCTCGTCCTTGGGCGCGACGTAATAGGGCTTTTCGAAATAGAGCGGGTCGATCTCGCAGCTATCGACGAACTGCACCAACTCCAACGTTTTGCGGCTCTCTATCTTGACCGCCTCGATCTCCTCTTCCTCCAGCAGGACGTATTCGCCCCTGGAAACCTCGTATCCCTTGATAATCTCGTCGCGATCGACCGGGCCGATGCCAGGCACGACCTTCTCGTACTTGATCCTCTTGCCGCTGGGCTCGTGGATCTGGTTGAAGCTGATCTTTGCGCCCGTTTTGGACGCCGAGTAGATCTCCACCGGGATCGAGACGAGCGCTAGCCTGATCTGTCCCTGCCAATATGCGCGTGCTGCCATGCGTGTCTCCGTTTCGAAGGAGTCAGCGATTAGAAGCGAGGTTGGTTTCAAATGGCGGCGTTTGGGCCGTTAGCAGACAGTCTGCTTTTCAGAATTCAGGCCGAGATGGCTGTCGTTCAAGACAGCCAAACAATGGCGATGGCCAACAACGCGGCCCCGGCAGAACAGGCTAATTGCTATTGAGAATTATTCTCATTGACGCGAATCTTGTGGCTATGTAGCTGGGCTCGCATGTCCCGCAACGCCATTCGAAATTGGTACCTCATCCATAAGTGGAGCAGCCTGATTCCGACGGCGTTCCTGCTGATGCTGTGCGTGACGGGCTTGCCGCTCATCTTTCACGACGAAATCGATGCAGTGATGGGCGAAGACGCCGAAACTGCATTGTCGGGCACAGCTTCTGCTGAAGGCGGGCTTTCCCTTGACGTCATGCTCGACCGAGCGCTTGCCGAAAGGCCGGGCCAAGTGCCGCTGTTCATGGCCTTCAGTCAGGACAGCTCCTTGCTGACCGTGACTACAGGCCCGACGCCCGACGCTGCGGGCGAGGACATGACGCTGCTTTTCCTCGACCGTACGACCGGCGCGTCAATGGGTCCCGCGCCCGGCAATGCATCTATGGACTTTCTGCTCCAGCTGCACACCGACATGTTCCTCGGCCTGCCCGGCATGTTGACCTTGGGAGCGATGGGCATATTGCTGGTGGTCGCACTGATCTCCGGCGTCGTGCTTTACGCCCCGTTCATGCGCAAACTGCCGTTCGGTACCGTGAGGAAACGTCGCAGCAAGCGTCTGCGCCGGCTGGACCAGCACAATTTTCTGGGCATCGTCGCACTGGGCTGGATGCTAGTGATTGCCCTTACGGGCGCAATCAATGCTTTTGCCGATCCGCTTACCGAGAACTGGCGCGATGGCCAGATCGCCCGCATGACGGATGCCTATGCAGGAACTCCTGCGCTGGCACCTGCAGACTACGGCTCGATCGACGAAGCGATGTCGGCCGCCCAGCAGGCCCTTCCCGGCCGCAGTCCCCAGTTCATCGGCTTCCCGGGCGGAGCCTGGTCGTCCGGCCATCACTACGCGATATTCTTCCAAGGCGATCGCCCAGTAACGCAGCACCTCCTGACACCGGCACTCGTCGACGCGGCGACTAGCGAACTTACTGATGCTCGAACCATGCCGGTAATCAACCAGGCGCTGATGATGTCGAAACCGCTCCACTTCGGTGATTACGGCGGCCTTCCGCTCAAGCTTATCTGGGCCGCCCTGACTCTCGCAACGATCTGGGTTTTGTGGACCGGCATCATTCTCTTCCTTCGCCGCAAGCCGGGTGAAGTCGAGCGCCGGATCGAGGAAATCCGAACCGGCGCGGCTGCAAGGGCTTCGTCATGAGAAGACAAATCAGACGCTGGCGCACCATTTTCGCAGTTCCGGCCGCAATTGGCGCATCTTCCCTGTTGGGGCTCTTCCTCGGTCTGACGGGCGATGGCCTTGGCGATTTTTTCGCATGGCTGCTGGTCGGTCTTGCCCCCTTCACCATAGCCGCAGTGCTGCTTCGCCGCTCACCGAATTAATCGCGTCTCTATTCACGAAAGACGATCGCAATGAACCGCTATTCCCGGATTTCCATCTTCGCTCTCGGCATTTCGCTCGCCACCTCGGCGCAGGCGCAGGAGCAACAAGCGGACGACGTGATCGTCGTGACCGCCCAGCGTAACAACGAAACCGAGGTCGTTAATGGTGGCAGCGCCGGTGTGCTTGGCGACAAGCCGGCAGAGGACCTGCCCTTCGCAATCCGTTCTTATGACCAGAGCCTGATCCTCAATCAGCAACCTCGCTCGCTGGGCGATGTACTGGAAAATGACCCGACCATTCGGACCACTTACGGCTTCGGCAACGCCTCCGAGCAGTTCGTGATCCGCGGCTTCACCCTGTTCGGCGATGATGTAGGTCTCAACGGCCTATACGGGATCACACCGCGCCAGTTGGTCGCACCTGAATTGTTTGAAAGCGTCCAGGTCCTCAATGGTGCCAGCGCCTTCCTGAACGGTGCAGCACCGGGCGGATCGGGACTCGGCGGAAGCGTCAATCTGCAACTCAAGCGGACCGGAAACACTGATCTCAATCGAGTTACCATTTCAGCCAGCGAGAATTCCCACTTCGGCGGCAGCTTCGATGTCGCTCGCCGCTTTGGCCAGAACGGCGAATGGGGCGTTCGCCTGAACGCAGCCTATCGTGACGGCGAAACTTCGATCGACCGTGAAGACCGCCGCACGCAGGTCGTGGGCGGTGCGATCGACTATGAGAGTGGCCCGCTTCGGGCATCTCTCGACCTGGCGTTCCAGAATGTCCGGATCGACGCCTTGCGACCGAAAGTCACCGTCGGAAGCGCAACCATCCCCGCCGTTCCGGATGGCGATGCGAACTATGCGCAGGATTTCACCTACACCGAAATGCGCGATGTCTTCGGCACGCTGGCCGTGGAGTCCGATCTTTCCGACAATGCGCTGGCATACTTCAGGGCCGGTGCGCGCGACGGGCGCGAGGAAGGCATTTACGGCGGCATCACCGTTCTTGATGCCGCCAGCGGTGCTGCCAATGGCACGGCGCTGTTCGTCCCGCGGACCGACAACAACGAAGCGCTAGAAGCTGGCATCCGCGCCAAGCTGGGCGAGATCGTGACCCATGAGTTCAATTTCGGCGGCAATGCCAGCTGGCAGGTGAATCGCAATGCCTATGATTTTCGCTACGGGCCGGGTTTTGCCGGCTACGCCACCAATCTCTACGACACTCCGCAGGTCGAACTGCCCTCCTCGACCCTCGTCGGCGGCGACCTCGATGATCCCTTCCCGATTTCGCGCACGCGCCTATGGAGTGCATTCGCATCGGATACGATCGGTATGATCGAAGACCGATTGCAGGTCACCGCGGGCCTGCGCCTGCAATCGATCAATGTGAAAAGCTACAGCTATTTCGGCGGCGACCTGGCGACCGAATACGATGAAAGCGCAGTCACGCCCGTGATCGGCGTGGTGCTGAAACCCTTCGATGGCCTGTCGCTATACGGCAACCGGATCGAGGCGCTGCAGCAGGGTCCAACAGCGCCCCTCGATCCGGCGCTCGTCAGCAATCCGGGAGAGGTGCTCGCGCCGCGCAAGTCGCTGCAATACGAGGTTGGCGGCAAGCTTGCACTCGGCAACGTTTTCGTCGGCTTGGGCGGCTACCGACTCGAGCGCCCCGGCGAGGGCGTGCTGACCGATGGCAGCTTCGGATACCTCGGAGATCAGCGCCACCGGGGCCTCGAGTTCACGGTCAACGGCGACCTGACCCCCAGCCTGAGGCTGATCGGCGGCGCAGCTCTTACCGATGCGGAGCTCGACAGCGGCAACGACGTGCCTGGCGTTCCCGAATATACCGCCAATGCAGACATTGAGTGGGACCTTGGCTTTGTGCCGGGCGTAACGTTCACGGCGCGTGCCGTGCACACCGGTCCGCAGTGGGTCGATGCCGCCAACACGCTCGAACTCGACAGCTGGACGCGTATCGACCTCGGTGCGCGCTACGTTTTCGCGGCGGGCGACACGCCGGTCACGCTCCGCCTCTCGGCCGACAACATAGCGAACGAAAAGTACTGGGCCAGCGCGTTCGACGCCTTCTCGGCCGCACTGCTTCAAGGGACCCCACGCACGATTAAGGCCAGCATCTCAGCCGATTTCTGAATTGGGCAGTTTTGGAGCCGATTACGGACCGTCCGCTTTTTGATGAGACTCCTCATAAAACTGACATTTCTTTAGGGTTAAAGCTTGTCCGAGTGAGAATCAATTACTGGATTGGCGAGTCTCGTTTCGACTACTGCCATCCTTGAGGCTGCCCCCACGCTTCGACTGCTCCACTTCATGAGGTAACAGGTGAAAAACAGGGTCGCGAAGGCTAAGCCCCTTCGCGACCCCTTTTCCTAATGGGTGCTTCAGAGAATTCAGAAGCTGAAGCCGACAGTCACGCTCGCACCCAAGGCTTTGTAATCGTCTTCGCCGATTCCGTCGTAAAAGCCCGAGAGGCCGAAACGCACATCGTCGGGTGAACGGACATCGATGCCGACCGCGGTCTTCCCGCGCAGGCCGTTGTCGACCGGCGAGAACGCGTTGGCGCCGAAGGTCAGCACGCCTTCCATCTTCGCATAGGGCGCCGTTGTCCAGCCGTCGGCGCTCTCGGAAAGATAGTCGATCCGTGGGCTGAAGGCGACTTCGCCCTGGTCGACGTTGAAGTCGTCGATTCGTACGCCAAGGGTATCGGTGTATCCGTTCACGCCCTCGCGGAGGTAACGCACGCTGGCTTCGGGCCACAGGGTAAAGCCCTCGCCCAGTGCGACATCACCAGAGGCCGAAAGCGTCGCGAACAGACGGGTAGTATCGAAGTCGCTCACGAAGGTACCAAGGGGCGAGACCGAGTTCGACGACTTGCCGTAGGCCACCCGCGCATCGACGTAGAACTGCTCGTCGAAGCGGGCGGTCAGGTAGGGGCCGGCCATCCAGCCGCTGCCCTGGGCCTCGCCTGCGCCAAGGGTGTCGTCATCATTGTCGAAATCGTCGATCTGGAAAAGCGCGCCGACGAGAAGGTTCTCGCTGACGACATAGTCCGCGCCAATGAAGCCCGCCTTGAAGGTGCCCTTGTTCCGACCCAGCGTAACGTCCGCCACCTGGCCTTCGAACCAGATGTCGAACTTGCCTTCAGCCGCGCCGCCCATGCCGAGCGTGTTGCGGGTCATGGCAAGGCTGCCGCGCACGACCGCCTTGTCGCCGTCGATACCGACCTGCATCGGCAGCTTGTCGCCACCCGGAACCGGCATTCCGCCAACCGTCGCCTGGCCTCCTTGCGGTGCGCTACCACGCAGGCGATCGATACGGCGCTGGCGCGAAGGTTCGGCACCCATCAGCAGCGCGTTACGCCCGCCGAGGAACTCGCCGATGGCCTGGGTCGCGGCGCTGCGCGTATCGCTCAGCTCCACCGTGCAGACGAGGTCTTCGCTCGGCGAAAGCTCGATGCCGATGCTGGAGTTGGCGAGCGAGACAGCGCTGTCGGTGTCGTTGCAGTCAAGCGCGGTGAGAGCGTAGCCCTGCGCCCTGAGATCATCGACCGAGAAGCTGTAGCTGCCCGCCGTAACCTGCGAGACGCTTGCGCTGCCCTGTCCGCCGCTCGTGGTGATGGTGGAGGCGAGGCCCGGTACGGTGGTGGTGTAGGCCACCGTCGTGTCGTCGCCCACAACGCGCTGGACGATGGTGATGGTACCCTGCGCCCGTATGGCGATGCGGACGGTGTCGGCGGGAGAGTCGGCGAAGCCATCGTTGACGACGAGCCGGAAGACGAGGTCTTCAGTACCGGCCACCAACGGTGCGGTGAAGCTGGGCGTGGCGGTGTTGGAGCCGGTAAGCGTCACCGGAGTTCCGGACACCTGCGTCCAGCTGTAAGTGAGCGGGTCGCCATCGGCATCGCTCGAGCCGCTGCCATCGAGTTGCACGGCGGTGCCGCTGTCGAGTGGCCCTTGGTTGGCGCCTGCATCGGCAATGGGAACATCATTGGCAGGAATGATGAATTCAACCGTGTCGATGTTGCTGGGACTGACGCCGACGACCGGAAGCGCGGCCTGCTTGTCGCGTTTGCCATTTGCCAGGCGCGTAAGCGATTCTTGCACTTCAAGCTGGAACACCAGGCGCTGGTCTTGGGCAGTGCGTGCCGGAGCCACGAAGCTCGCTGTAGCGGAATTTGGCGAATTGATGGTGACATTGGTCCCTGAGACCTGTGTCCAGGTGTAGCTGATTGCATCACCTTCAGGATCGCTCGACCCTGTACCATCGAGCGTCACGGTCTGCCCGGCGGTTATGGTGCCGCCAGTTCCTGCGTCGGCGATCGGGGCAAGATTGGTTGCGGCAGCAATGCGGATGGTAACCTGGTCGATCTGCACGACCGAGTTTGGCGGATTAGCCACGCCATCGCTGACCGTCAGATTGAACACGAGGACCTGTTCGGCACCCGTAGCTGCCGGTGCGGTGAAGGTCGGCATTGCCGAGGCCGGGTCGCTCAGTGTCACGTTCGGACCTGAAGATTGCGACCAGCTATAGGTCAGCTGGTCGTTGTTCGGGTCGCTCGAGCTGGAGGCGTCCAGCGTGACCGTATCTCCGCCCTGGACGGTCTGGTCGGCTCCGGCATCGGGCTGCGGTGCAGCGTTCGACAGCACGGTATAATTGACCTGGTCGGTGGAGCTTGCGCCCGAGGGGTCGGTGACGGTTACCTCGAAAGTGAGCGTCTGCGTGCTGCGTTGGGCAGGGGGCGTGGTGAAGGTGGGCGAATCCGTATCGGGATTGTTGAGAACGACCGGGGTTCCGTTGGTCTGCGTCCACGAGAAGGTCAGCGTGTCGCCATCCGGGTCGCTGGAGTTTGCCGCACTCAGGCCGGCAAGGCGGCCGCCTCGGCCGGCTGCGTCGGGGCCGGCATTTGCAATCGGTGCTTGGTTCATTTGGCCCGGAATGGCATTTGCAGCTGTCGCGCATTCTCCGCCTGCTGCGCGCATGGCAGCCGGATCGATAGGTGTTTGCGCGATGGTAATATACTGCGTGCCGCCCAGGGCCGTCACGTTGTCTATGACCGAGTAATAGATCGGCGCGGTACGGGCATCAGCGGCGGTGGCTCCGCGGATGTTGGCTGCGTAGGACCGCACCGCAGAACTACCAACCAAGATGACATCGGTTGTTCCGATATCCAATCGCGCATCGACCAGGCCGTCGGTGATACGCACCTGGAATTCGTCGGTGTTGTTTGGATTGTCAGAATCCTCGCCAGTGATTGTGAACGTCGCCTCGATCTGACAAAGGCCGCCGACGTCGGTATACACCAGGTTTGTCGGCGTGGTGCTGGTTGCGGCCTGCGCGCTGCCGGCCATGGCGATGGCAACTGCGGAGGCCGACCCGAGGGCGAGGCTACGTTTGGTAAGCTTGGTAATATTCATGTTGAGACCCCTGGTTGAAAAGGTCCCGGGCGATTGCCAGCCGATCGCAGACACAGGCATATCCCAGATGGGACAGTGAAGCGGTTTTCTCAGTCCCTGCTTAAGATTTCGGCAAGCTTTTGCGGGGCGTCGATCAGGAAGAAGCTGCCGGCGTCGTCGAGAAATTGCGGTTCGGAAAGGCGAAGTCGCCGCGCGATCGCCTCGACGAGAGGCGGCCCCATATTCGCATCCTCACTTCCATAGAACAAGGTAAGCGGAACCTCTCTCGATACCAGCAGCGACGACCAGTCGCTCGCCCATGATTGCATGGTGTCGATTGCCCCGTCGATGGAATTGGCAAGGGCATAGCTGGCCGACCGGCGCATGACGCTGAGTACTTCCGGGTGACGCACCGCGGCCAGTTCGCGATCGTGACCCTCGTAGAAATTTTCCACGAAGCGGGCGAGGTTTCCCTTGCCGACCGAAGCCAGCATGCCGCGCTGGTACATGCGCGCAAAAGCGGGCGAGGCGCGAACCGCCCTGATCGACAGGCGATGGCTTATCGGGATGAGCGCCATCTCCGCTTCGTTGCCGATCGGCAGGAAGGCACCGAAGCCGAAGGCGCGGGAGAAGCGCTGCGGAGCGTAGTGCAGGGCCGCCGCCATATACGGCGCTCCGGCTTGCGTTGCGAAGCAGGTGGCCTGATCGATCCCGAGATGGGTCAGCCACTCTGCGATGTCGCGCGCGAAACCCTCCATGCCGTCGAGCCCGAAGCCGCTTCCCGTGGTCTCGCCGTGGAACGGGCGCCATGGAGCAAGGATGCGAACCCCCTGCTGGCGAAAGGCACGCTCCGCCGAGTTCGGAAGCAGAGCGCCTTCGAGCGGATGGAAAAACACGACAGGCTTTCCGGACGGATCGCCAAGCTCCTCCCACGCCAGTGACCCGTTGCGCGTAGGCATGACGTTCGAACACACGTGCTGCGCTTGGGCTGTCCCTCCGGCGTTGCTTTCCAGCGTCCCGACAAATCCCGCGTATAGGAGCAGCACTTCTTCTTTCGAGCGAACGGCCAGCTTGCGCTGGAGCACTTTCATCTGGTTGCGAACCGTCCCGAGGGACCTCTTGCGGCCGTCGGCAAAGCTGCGCAAGGTCCCGCCGCGCACGAGATGGCGCAGCATCATGGTCTCGACATCGGAAAGGCCAAGCGCGTCCTGGAACGCGACGCCGTGCGCATTGTCCCATTGCATACGCAGCGCGAAAAATCGGATCTGGTCTGGCCTGCCATCCTCCGCGATGCGGCGCACCACGAACCAGCTGCCGTCCTCGTCATCCTCGCGGCAATGAAGCCGGACGAGCCCGGGCTGGTCATCGCGCGGTATGCGGTCTCGTTCGGACGAACCGCGCGCGACATTGTCTAGCGCCCAGTCGGGCAGCAATTCTTCGACCACAAAGCGGGTTTGGTCGAGCAGGGCGCAGTCGACATGGAGAACCCGGAAGGCGCTATCGATGGCCAGATCGCAATCGAAATCCGTCCCCGGTCGCGTGTCGAGAGAAGCGAGATCTTCCGCGCTCAGCGGATACATCTGGTCGATAATGTCGGCCGCGTTGGCGAGATGCGTGTCGAGCGCGCGCGTAGGCTCGCGCGGAGCCCTGCCGAGTGTACCGAGCAGATCGATAACGCTGTCAGGCCGCGCAATGGCGGAATAGGTTTGCGCGACGATATCCTCGATACCCGCCGAGTGTGTTGTGTCGGTCATGTGAGCGTTGCGATCCGCTGGACTGAGTGTCTGCGCGAAAGGCTAGCGGGAGCGAGTGTATGGCCGGAATATCCCATCTGGGACATGGGGGCGGATTTTTCCGGCGTTAAAAGAAAGCGGCAACAGGTAATCCGATTGGGCGGGACGAAGTTGCGACCCGTCACGATGCCTGCCATCGTGGGTCCCGCCGGGGCCACCCGCGAAGTGTCGGGTGGCCCCATTTTTTTGACAAGCGAAGCACCGCGACAGGGATCGCCAGCCAGGGTTGCGAAGACTATGGATCAGCCAAGCGAACGAAGCCGCCTGATCGCTGCTATCTATGCGGTTGCGCACGATCCAGCGCGGCTTCTGCTCCTGCGCCCGTCGCTGGCGCTGCTCGCCGACAAGGGTGTGCTCGACGATCCTTCCGCGGACCTCGCATTTCATTTCGAGCAAGCCGACCGCCTGCTTGCCGAGAGCGGAGCGGCAGGCGCCGACGCGAAGCAAGACGCGGCGGCGAAGGATATCCACCTGGACGGACGACTGGCCCTGCAGGTGCCCAGTTCCGCCTTGCCAAATGTGAGGGTGGGCGAATTTCTCCCCACCAACATCTGGCCAGCCGACCGCGCCGTTCAGGACCGCGAACTCGTGAAGGCGGTGAGCGCGGGCCTGCAGGACCAGGGCATTGTCAGCCTTTTGCTGGATGGAGACGAGCAGCGGCCGATCCCGCATCTCGTCCTTCCGACACCCGGGCTCTCGGGGACCGCCACCTTGCGGCCAATACCCCTGCGGTGGGATCGCGACAGCGCCGCGCGCTTCGCCGACGATTTTGCACTGACAGGCGCCGAGGAAGCGATCTTGCGCGAAGTTCTGGAGCGTGGGAGCCTGCGTTTGCTGGCTGAAGAGCGGGGCACTTCGCTTGGCACGGTGCGCAACCAGCTAAAGCGCCTTCTCGCCAAGCTCTCCCTCGGCTCGCAGGGCGAATTGATTGCTCTCTATGGTGGTTATCGAGAGGTGCACAAGGTGCGTCCGGAAGGCCTCGCGAAAGCCGATAGCGCATCCTCGCAGGACGGCTACCTCCTTGGCGGAATCGATGTGCGGGTCGAATTTTACGGCCCGGTGGCGGGTCGGCCCGTCCTTTATTTTCATCCGCTGTTCGGCGGACCTTTCTTGCCGAAGGAGACCGGGGAGGCGTTCTCTTCCGCTGGCTTGCGGATCATCGCGCCTTGGCGCCCCTATTGTGGCCGTACTGCCGATGAAGGCAGCGGTGTGGCAATGGCGCGAGAATTTGCCCGTCGCTGCGCGCAACTGCTCGACATATTGGGAATAAAAGAAGTCGCCGTGCTCGCGGCCTCGGGAGGCACGGCTTTTGCTTTGGCCTTTGCGCAGTCCTATCCGGAGGTTTGCAGCAGGGTCCTAATTGCCGGACCTGCGGTTCCCATCGCAACCGACGAAGACCTTGCCCAACTTGGGCTCGGCCATCGGTTGCCGCTGCAGTTGGCGCGCCGACTGCCTGCCGCAATGCGACTTTATGTGCGCGCGGTCGTAGCCAAGATCCGAAAAGGTCTTGATACCAACTATCTCGACACATTCTTTCAAGATTCGCCGCCTGA
This sequence comes from Qipengyuania aurantiaca, assembly GCF_019711375.1. Lineage (NCBI taxonomy): Bacteria > Pseudomonadati > Pseudomonadota > Alphaproteobacteria > Sphingomonadales > Erythrobacteraceae > Qipengyuania > Qipengyuania aurantiaca. The sequence continues at coordinate 1,259,206 of NZ_CP081295.1, read as the reverse complement.
TCGTGTTTTTGCCGCCAGGCCCGAAATCCGCGAATTCCTCCGCGATGCAATGCTCGAAATTTTTCGGTACGGGTTTCAGGCTGCGACAGAGGAGCTCGAGATCTATGCCATCGACTGGAGCGAGCTAGCCCAGAATGTAGAAGCGCCTGTCACTATACTGCGCGGGACCGATGACAGGTTGGCAAACAAGAAGCTTGTAGACGGCTTTGCCGCAAGGCAAGGGTTCCACGTCGCGACGCCCGTATCGGATGCAGCCAGTTTCCTGATTTTCCAAGCCAGAACAATGGTCGCGTTGGAACTGAGTGTCGAGAGTAAGAATTGAGGGCTAAGGCGAGCGATCCTGTATTTCGTCTCAAGCTAAAAACCGCCTTCGTTTGAAGGCGGTCAGCTTGAGGCTCATTGATAGACGGGGGAAACTAGACGTAGTGCGGTCGGCGTGCCGATTGCGCTAAGCTTCGGCCCGCGTATTCTCGCGCCGTTCGCAGTATTTCGCAGCGATATCAGCGTTCAATCAACTGAGTGTGGGATACCGCTCAGGATCCGGTTCAAAAGACAGCTTTTGGGGTGTCACTTGTTATCCGCAAATGACCGATATGGGGACGCAAAGCCGACATTTGCGCGTCAACCAGAAACCATTCGACTTCCCCCGCAAACGAAGCATGGGTGTTGTCAGTGAAGCACGGCGTTTGAGCGTCGCTGCTCCGACGCTGGCTGCGATCGGGGCAATGGGTGGTGGGAGCAGCATGGTGCTGCTTTCCGCAATGGAGAACCACTCATGACGACGACTGCAAACAAGAAAACCGCTGCTAAAAGGCCGATGGCCACAAAGGCCACGAAAGCCTCGGCCGTCAAGGAACTGCTCGAGCGTGAGGATGGCGCGGACCTTGAAGCCATTTGCAAGGCGACAGGATGGCAGAGCCATAGCTGCCGCGCCTTCATGACCGGATTGCGCAAGAAGGGCCGAGAGGTCGTTCGCTACAAGAACGATAAGGGCACCAGCATCTACAAGTTGACGCCCGTCGAAGCCGAGGAGAAGCAAGGCTGATGGGCAGCGTCAAACAGTTACAGCTGGCCGATCTACCTGGGCTTCCAGCGGGACAACTCAAGGGAGAGTGGGCGCGCCGCATGGGCGCGCCTGCTCCTAACCTGTCGCCTGACCTGCTGCGCCTTGGTCTCGGCTATGAGCTGCAGAAACAGCGGCTTGGAGGACTGAGCCGCGAGTCGCAGAGGTTGCTGCGCCAGAACGCGAATGCAAGTTCGCGAAAACCGGAAGCCACCACCTTTGTACCACGTAACCTAACGCCCGGCACTCAGCTAGTTCGTGACTGGCACGGCGAGGGTCACACGGTGACGGTTCTGGGAAATGGGTTCGAGCATAGCGGCAAAACCTACCGGTCGCTTTCGGCGGTCGCCAAGGCCATCACCGGGTCTCATTTGAACGGCCCGCGCTTCTTCGGGCTGACATGAAAACGCTGCGCTGCGCCGTCTACACCCGCAAGTCGACTGAGGATGGCCTGGAGCAGGAGTTCAACAGCCTCCACGCCCAGCGCGAGGCCTGCGAAGCATACATCCTTAGCCAGCGACACGAAGGCTGGTTGTTGGTCGAGCGCCACTATGACGACGGCGGGTACTCCGGCGGCAATATGGAGCGACCGGGCCTTAAGGCATTGATGGAAGATATCGAGGCAGACCTTGTTGATGTTATCGTGGTCTACAAGGTCGATCGCCTCACCCGGTCGCTTGCTGACTTTGCCAAGATCGTCGAGCGGCTTGATGCGAAGGAGGCAAGCTTCGTATCGGTCATCCAAGCGTTCAACACCACCAACAGCATGAGTCGACTGACGCTTAACGTCCTGCTCTCGTTCGCCCAGTTCGAGCGCGAGGTAACCGGCGAGCGCATCCGCGACAAAATTGCGGCTTCCAAGAAAAAGGGCCTGTGGATGGGAGGCCCGGTTCCGCTGGGCTATGAGGTAGTCGAACGCAAGCTGGTTCCGGTTCCGGAGGAAGCCGAGCGAGTCCGCAACATCATGCGCCGCAACATCGCTTCGAGCTCCGCGAAAGAGTTGATCGCTCAGCTTGAGGCTGAGGGTATTCGAACCAAGATACAGGGTCGGACGAGCGGACCGCACAGGGGCGGCATTCCGTTCAAGCGCGGAAGCCTGTCCCACCTGCTCAAGAACCCGATCTATCGGGGCAAGATCGTACACAAGGGTAAAGCCTATGATGGCGAGCATGAGGCCATCGTCGACGAGGCGCTATGGGACGCGGTACAAGATCGGCTTAGGCAAAAGGCGCCTCCGCGCAAGCGTTCAACAAACGCCCCTCAAAAAGCGATGCTGCGTGATCTCCTGAGCGATTGCCAAGGTCGCCCGATGGTGCCGACATATGCGAGTAAGGGCAGCAGGCGCTATGCTTACTATGAGACCCGAAAAAATTTGGCCAAGCCAAGCGATGCTCCTGCGACACGGTGGTCCCAGGCCAAGCTTGAGAAGCATTCAGCACCTCGCCGTTTTGCTGAATGACGAACATGCGCTTCGCAGGCTGGCGGGGCTTTCAGATGCTGGGCGACTCAAAGCGATGCTCGAAGGTGCACAGCGTCTACGCAACGGCTCGCGGTGTAATATAGCCGAAGCCGATATAAGCGATCTTATCGCTTCTGTCCGATGCGGCGATGAGACGTTGGACTTGCAGCTCAATGCCAGGGCGCTCGACTTGAAAGCCAGCGAAGTGCTGAAATGGAGCATTCCGCTTCCCTCTCGCAAGCCATTCAGGGAAGCCAAGTTGCGGATCGATGAAGAGAGGGGCGGTCGCAAGCAAAACCAGCAACTCGTACAGGTCTTGGTCAATGCGATGGACGTGCAAGCCCTGGTGCTCGCATCATCGCGACTGAGCCTCAGCCAACTCGGCAAACGTGAAGGACGATGCCGCAAGCAGTTGACGAAACTTCTGCGACTATCGTGGCTCAGCCCGAGGATCGTCGAAGCCATCCTGAGCGGCGAGCAGCCACGGCATGTTACACGTGCGCGACTGTTGAACACGGATATGCCGCTCTGATGGGAAGAGCAGGAACGCCTTCTCGGGCTCGCGCGCTAATCGAGATCGTGCCGTTCAATCTCGGGTGAGGTCATGAAACCCGCGACAGAGAATGTTGCGGTTATTTCGCTTAGTCAGTCTCTCATCGCCCCAGTCTCTGACCTCAGGCGAAAAATCTCACTGTGAAAACCCCGCAGAACAGCGCCATTCTGGCTGCGGTCTCAGCTTGAAGACCCTGCTTGGATTCGCCCGGGGACTGTTTGGTGCGGTCGAGAAGACTCGAACTTCCACGGCCTTACGGCCACAACGACCTCAACGTTGCGCGTCTACCAGTTCCGCCACGACCGCACACAGTCTGCATCGGAAGCGAATCTCATGGGTGAGACCACCTGCTCCCGCCGGTAGGAGCGCGCCCCTAGCAACAGCTTTGCGAGGCGGCAAGCACCTATTTCACGAATTGCGAACTAGAGGGGCGCCCAGCCCACATCGGCATAGACCGCACCGCGTGGAACATCGGTGCGCGCCTCGTCGATGGTGACGGTTTCACCCGGCGCCAGCGTGGGCTGCGGGGGCGAGACGATCCAGCTGTAGATCTGGTCCTCGCGCTCGTTCAGCATGACGATCAGTACCGGCGGCAGGCGGCGCGGTTCGCGCGCGGTGTTGGTGACCTCGATCTTGGCGGTGAACATCCAGGTCTTGTTTTCCAGCTCGCGCCAGCGCTGCTCGTCGGGCGGGAAAGATAGGGTCAGGTCGGGCTGCGCCTCGCCGAAGAGCGGCTTTTCGACCGGCCACCAGTCGGGCGTGCCATAGCGCGACATGGCGAAGATCGCGCCCGCCGCGAGGAGGGCGAAGATCGCCGCGGCCCAGGTCCACAGCTTGAGAGTGTTGCGGCGCGGGCCGAAAGGCGGCGAGTGGTCGAAGCGCGAGACGAGGTCGTCTTCATGCACTTCCTCGTCCACCGGCCCGTCGAAATCGGGTTCGGCATTCTCATGGCGCCCCTCGCCGAAAGAGGGCGGCGGGGTCTCGTCGAAATCGGCGGCGCGTACGCGGCGCGGCGCCTGCGGTTCGGCCTCCGCCTCGGATTCCGACGAACGGAGGAAGGGGCGGCGGCGAGGGGTCGGCGCGTCTTCAACCGGCGCAGCTTCAGCCTCGGGCTCGGGTACAGGTTCCGGCTCGCGCTCTGCGACAGGCTCGCGCGCCTCGGGTTCCGGAGCGGGGGGAGGGGGCGGCGGTGGAGGCGGGGCCTGGCGCGGAGGCGGAGCGGTTTCAGGTGCCGCTGCATCCTCACTCGCCGTCACGGCCTCGGCGCTGGCGCCTTCCTGGAACCACGAGTGCTTGCACTTCGCACAGCGCACGGTCCGGCCATCGACGCCGATGGCGTTGTCGGGCACGACATAGCGGGTGCTGCAGGCCGGACAGGCAATAATCATGGTGAAGAAGGCTCTATAGGGAGCGGCGAATCGCGACAAGCCGCGTAGCTGTGCGCGAAAGCCCCAGAACACTTTTTTCCCCAGCGAAGGCCCGTTATAGGCTCCGAATTGTACAATGGCGGCAAAAATCCCCCTCCAGACCGGCCCGGAATTCTTCCGATGAGCGCGCGCGAAAGCGAAATCGTGCAGTTCGACAACGTCGGTTTGCGCTACGGCACCGAGCGCGAGGTGCTGTCGAATATTTCCTTCACCCTGTTTTCCAGCCGCTTCTATTTCCTCACCGGGGCGAGCGGCGCGGGCAAGACTTCGCTCCTGAAGCTGCTCTATCTCGCGCAGCGTCCCTCGCGCGGCGGCATTCGGATGTTCGGGCGCGATGTCATCACCCTGCCGCGCGACAAACTCCCGGCCTTCCGCCGCCGTATGGGCGTGGTGTTCCAGGATTTCCGCCTCGTCGACCATCTCTCGGCCTTCGACAACGTCGCGCTGCCCTTGCGAGTCTCCGGCGTGCGCGAGGCGGATTTGCGCGAACCGGTTGCCGACATGCTCGAATGGGTCGGCCTGGCCCACCGCGCCGAGGCGCGCCCCGCCACGCTGTCGGGCGGCGAACAGCAGCGCGTGGCCATCGCCCGCGCGGTGATCGGCCGTCCCGAAATCCTCATCGCCGACGAGCCGACCGGCAATGTCGATCCCGAAATGGCGGTGAAGTTGCTGCGCCTGTTCGAAGCGCTCAACCGCCTCGGCACGACCGTGGTGGTGGCCACCCACGATGTGCAATTGTTGCGCAAGGTGCCCGACAGCATGATCATGCGGCTGTCCAAGGGCACGCTGTCCGACCCCACCGGCGCGCTGCGCTATCCCCCGCGCCGCGAGAACGCGGTCGGAGCGCCTTCGTGAAGCGCCCTCCCGCCATCGACAAGGCGGTCGAGAGCGGCCTCACCCCGTTCCGTGGGCGGCGGGCTTCGGGCCTCTTGCCGCAAGCGCGCCTTGGCGGACCGATGCCTTGGGTCATCGCGATCATGGTTGCGCTTACGGTGGTTGCGGCAAGCGGGGCGCTCGCTTTGTCGAACATGGTGTCGACCGCGCGCGGCGATGTCGCCGGGCGCGCCACGGTGCAGGTGATCGAACCCGATCCGGCAAGCCGCGCGGCGCAGGTCAGGCGGATCGAGACCGTGCTGGCGCAGGACCCCGCCGTCGCCGGCTTCCGTGTCATCCCCGAGGCCGACATTGCCGAATTGCTCGAGCCCTGGCTGGGCACGGACGAAGAGATGGAAGCCGTGCCGCTGCCCGCGCTGATCGACCTCGAATTGCGGGGGCGCAGCGACCGGCAGGTTTACGAACGTCTCGAGGCCGCGTTGAAAGAGGTCGCACCGCAAGCGCGGATCGATGCGCAATCCGAATGGCTCGCCCCGGTCCTCTCCGCTTTGTCGGCCTTGAAATGGATGGCGCTGGCGCTGATCGCCATGCTCGGCTTCGTTGCCGCTGCCGCCGTCTGGCTCGCCGCACGCAACGCTTTGGGCGGCAATCGCGATACGATCGAGATCGTCCACCTCCTGGGCGGCAGCGACGACCAGATCGCGCGGATCTTCCAGCGCTCCATCCTGCTCGACGCGATTGCGGGCGGCACGCTGGGCCTCGTCGCCGGCGGGGCCGCCGTCCTGCTGCTGGGACGACAGTTTTCCGCGCTCCAGTCGGGAATGGTTGCAGGAGGGTCACTCTCCGCGCTGGATTGGATGGCGATTGCCCTCGTCCCGCTTTTCGCCATCGCAATTGCCGTCTACACGGCACGCATGACCGTGCTTTCATCCTTACGGAAAACGCTGTGATCCTGCGCCTGCTTGCCGCCATCTTCCTCGTCTACGCCTTTGGCTTCCTCGGCTTTGCGATGACCTTGCCGGCACCCGCTGCCAAGACCGAGACCGATGCCGTGATCGTGCTCACCGGCGGTCCGGGCCGGATCGCGCGCGGGCTGGAGGTCGTCGAGCAGAACATGGCGAAGGAAATGTTCGTCTCCGGCGTCGATCCCGAAGTGAAGCCGAACGAATTTGCCGAGCAGTTCGAAGTGTCCTCCCGCCTGATGGATTGCTGCGTGACGCTGGGCTACCTCGCGGTCGACACGCGCAGCAACGCTGGCGAAGTGGCGCAGTGGATGAAGGAGAAGGAATTCACCTCCGCCCGCCTCGTCACCACCAACTGGCACATGGCGCGCGCCTATTCCGAAGTGGCGGGCACGCTGCCGGCAGGGATCAGCATTGTGAAGGACGCGGTGGTTTCGCACCCCGACCTTGCGACGCTGTTCCTTGAATACAACAAGCTGCTCGCTTCCGAAGTCTCGCAGGGCCTGCCTGAAGGCGATGCGGGGGAAGAGGCCGCCCAAGAAGACACAAGCGAAGGGGAGCCGGACGCGAGCGATGCTCCTGCTTCGTAACCTCCTTTTCTACCCTCTCTTTTACCTCGGCAGCTTCCTCGTAACGGCGGCCTCGCTGGCGAGTGCGCCCTTCTCGCTGGCAGCGTTCCGGCGGCGGGTGAGGAACTGGGGCCAGTGGCAGCGCTGGTGCCTCAAGCACATCATCGGCGCCGAGGTGGTGATCGAGGGAACTCCGGCGGACAAGCCGGTGCTCTACGCCGTCAAGCACGAGAGCTTCTTCGAAGCGATCGACGCGCCCAATCTGCTCGAATGCCCTTCGGTCTTCGCCAAGCAGGAGCTGTTCGCGATCCCCGGCTGGGGCCGCGCGGCGCTGGCCTACGGCCTCATCCCCGTCGCCCGCGACAAGGGTGCGAAGATGCTGATGGGTATGATCCGCAGCGCGAAGAAAATGGTCGCCGACGGTCGCCCCCTGGTGATCTTCCCCGAGGGCACCCGGGTTCCCCATGGCGAGCGACGGCAGCTACAGGCGGGCTTTGCCGGCCTCTACAAGATGCTCGGCCTCGAAGTCGTGCCGGTCGCGGTCAGCAGCGGCAAGGTCTATCACCGCTGGCTGAAAAAGCCGGGGACCATCACCTATCGCTTTGGCGAACCGATCCCGCCGGGCCTCTCCCGCGAAGAGATCGAAGCGCGCGTGCTGGACGCGATCAACGCGCTGAACGCCTAGGCCGCTTCGGCAGCGTTTCGCAGGATTGCGGCAATCTCATCCATCTGAGCTGGCGTGCCGATAGTGATGCGCAGGCCATGCGGCAGGCCTTGACCCGGCAAATGGCGCACGGCGTATCCGCCTTCGGCCAGCGCAGCGAGCGCGGTCTCGGCCGTAAGCTTGCCTTCGAAGAGGACCAGCAGGAAGTTCGCCTTGCTCGGCACCCCTCGAAGGCCATGATTGCCCATTCCGGCAATAGTCTCCGAAAAGCGGGCGAGTTCGCGATTGTTCGCCTCGCGCGATTTGGCAACGAAGGACTGGTCGTCCAGCCCGGCGATAGCCGCCTTCTGGCCCGAATTGGTGACGTTGAAGGGCCCACGGATACGGTTGAGAGCGTCGATGAGATGCAGCGCGCCGGTCGCCCAGCCGATCCGCTCGCCCGCAAGCCCGTAAATCTTGGAGAAGGTGCGCGTGACCAGCACATTGTCATGCGCGGCGGCCAGCGCCATCCCGCCATCGTCCTCGCCCGCCTCGAGATATTCGCCATAGGCCTGGTCGACCACCAGCAGCACGTCCTTGGGCAGGCCCGCATGCAAACGTTCGATCTCGGCGCGGGGCAGGAAGGTGCCGGTTGGATTGTTAGGATTGGCAAGGAAGACAACGCGTGTCGCATCAGTCACCGCGCCCAGAAGCTGGTCAACGTCGGTCGCGTAATCGACATCGGGCGCTTCGACCGGCGTAGCCCCGCAGCGCCGCGCCGCGATCTCATAAACCACGAACGAAAAGCGGGCGTAGAGCACTTCGTCGCCCGGCCCCGCGAACGCCTGCGCGGCCAGATTGAGCAGTTCGTCCGAACCGGTGCCGCAGACGATCCGCGCCGGATCGATCCCGTGGACTTCGCCGATCTTGGCGCGCAGGGCGTTGGCGTCGGGATCGGGATAGCGGGCGGGCCCGGCGGGTTCCGCCAGCGCCGCCAGCGCCTTCTCGCTGCATCCCAGCGGGTTCTCATTGGCCGAAAGCTTGATCAGCTCGCGCCCGTCCGCGCCCTTGCTCTTGCCGGGGACATAGGCGTGGATCTTCTCGATCCAGGGTTTCATCTGCGGTCTATCTGTCATTGCGGCTTCGGCGCATGAAAGAAAATCCGCCCTTCGACAAGCCGCTTCGCTGCGGTTACAGGCGGTCTCATGGCCGGGGCATCCCAATCGCTGCGTTTGAACGATCCGCTGCCGCTCGACGGCGGCGGAGAGCTGGTGGACGCGTCCATCGCATACGAGACCTATGGCGCGCTGAATGAGGACCGGTCCAACGTGATCCTCCTGTGCCACGCGCTGACCGGCGACCAGTATGTCGCCAGCCCGCATCCCGTTACGGGCAAGCCCGGCTGGTGGGAACGCATGGTCGGCCCGGGCAAGCCGATCGACACCGACCGCTTCCACGTGATCTGCGCCAATGTCATCGGCAGCTGCATGGGCTCTACCGGCCCCGCGAGCGAAGCGAGCGACGGCAAGCCCTATGCGATGCGCTTTCCGGTCATCACCATTCGCGACATGGTCCGCGGCCTTGTCGCGTTGCTCGACGAACTCGGCATCGGCCAACTTCACGCCGTGGTGGGCGGATCGATGGGCGGCATGCAGGCGCTGAGCCTTGCGGCCAACTGGCCGGAGCGGGCCGCGCGGGTGCTCGTGATCGCCTCTACCAGCCGCCATTCGGCGCAGAACATCGCCTTTCACGAGTTGGGGCGGCAGGCGGTGATGGCCGATCCGCGGTGGAATGGCGGCGATTACTACGAGGGCGAAGCGCCCGACAGCGGCCTCGCGGTGGCGCGCATGGCGGCGCACATCACCTATCTCTCCGAAGAGGCGCTGACCGAGAAATTCGGGCGTAACCTTCAGGACCGGGACGCCAAGAGCTTCGGCTTCGACGCCGATTTTCAGGTGGAAAGCTATCTGCGTTACCAGGGCAGCGGCTTCACCCGCCGCTTCGATGCGAACAGCTATCTCTACATCACCCGCGCGATGGATTACTTCGACCTCGCCGACGAACATGGCGGCAAGCTGGCCGATGCCTTTGCGGGCACGGACGCGCGATTCTGCCTCGTCAGCTTCGATTCCGACTGGCTCTACCCGACCAGCGAAAGCCGCCATGTCGTCCGCGCGCTCAACGCGGCTGGGGCGGCGGTGAGTTTCGTCGAACTGTCCGCCCCGCACGGGCACGACAGCTTCCTCTTGGACGTGCCTGCGCTCGACCGGGTGGTGGAAGGCTTCCTCACATGAGCTTGCGGCCCGACCTCCTGGCGATTGCCGAGGCCATTGTGCCGCATTCGCGGGTGCTGGACATCGGCTGCGGCGATGGGGCGCTGCTTGCCCATCTGCGCGACGAAAAGCAGGTCGATGCGCGCGGGATGGAGATCGACGGCGCCTGCGTCGAACGCTGTGTCGCCCAGGGCCTTTCGGTCGTGCAGGGCGACGCCAATCGCGACCTTGCCGATTATCCCGACAAGGGCTTCGACTACACCGTGCTGAGCCAGACCTTGCAGACCGCCACGCGGCCCGACCAGATGCTCGACCAGCTCCTGCGTGTCGGGCGTCAAGCCTTCGTCTCCTTCCCGAACTTCGCGCATTGGCGCACCCGTTCGGCGCTCATGCTCGGGGGCCGGATGCCGGTCACCCGCGCCATTCCGGTGAGCTGGTACGAGACGCCGAATATCCACCATGTCACGGTGAAAGACTTTCGCGAGCTTGCGGAAGAGAAGAACGCCAGGGTCGAACGGGAGTGGTTCTTTTCGGGCGGCAAGCCGGTCACCCGCGGCACAAACTGGCGCGCGGAGTTTGCGGTCTTCCAGCTCAGCCGCGACTAGGCGCTAGGTCGGCGGCGGATCGGCGGATTTGCGCCGGAAGAGGCTGCGCACGATCTTTCGCGCCATCCAGATCAGCCAGACCACCAGCGCAAGAAGCACCAGCGCGATCCCGCCCGCAAGGTAGGGGTATTCATAGGCAAGATAGAGCAGCCCCACGGTGGCCACGTCCTCCACGGTCGAGACCGCCATATTGCTCACCGGTTCGGGGCTGGCGTTGACCACCCCGCGCGCACCCGCCTTTCCGGCATGGGCCGTCAGCGCTGCCCCGCCGCCGAGGAGGAAAGCCACGACCTGCGTCGCCGGGTCGGATGGATCGACGATGGCGAGCGCCAGCAGCGCCCCGCCCACAGGCCGCACGAAAGTGTGGATCGCGTCCCACGCGCTGTCGAGCCACATGACCTTGTCGGCAAAGAATTCGGCAATCGCCGCAAGCGCGGCCACGCCCATGACCCAGGGATTGGCCAGCGCGTCGAGGCTCTGCAAGTGCTCGGGCAGCGGGATCGCGTCCAGCCGCATGGCAAGGCCAGTCGCGAAGATGCTGAGATACAGCCGCCAGCCCGCAAGCAAGCTGACGCTTCCGGCAATACCGATGATTTCCATCACGCCCATCACGCGCTCTCCTCTTCATGCGCCAAACGCTGCAAGGAGACGGCCCGTTCCTATTCGGGACGTTGCGGCCAGGAGGAACCGATAGCCGCCGCTTCCTCGCGGAACAGGTATTTCAGCCCGTCCATGATGACGCGCGGCGCGACGGTATAGTGGTCCTCGCCGTCGTAGAAGCGGGTTTTCAGGGTCAGACCTTCATACCCGCGCAAGGTCAGTCGGTTGGCGAATTCAGCGGTGCCGGGGACAATCCCGGCGACAGCAGGAAACCACTCGTCGGCCTCCGCCCCGCCGACCCCGATGTAGAGATCGGTCGGGAGCGACTGGCCGCTTTCGGCAAAGGCCTCCTCGCGGTCGAGCACGGCTCCGCCATTGGCGCGCATGAACGGGCTGCCAAGGATCGCGCGGTCGAAGGCACCGGGACGCTCGAGCAGAGCATAGGCCGCGAACATACCGCCCGCCGAGTGGCCGTGGATCGTGTGACTTTCGCCGCAGCGCAGTTCCCCGCACAGCGCCGGGCGCAGCTGGTCGACGAGGAAGGCGAGGTATTTGTCGGCCAGCTGCGGCATTTCCGGCAGAGCGCCGACATCCTCGTCCCACACCTTGCCGTTGAGTCCGTCGGGCAGAAAGTTGCCGCCGACCGGGGGCGAGAAATCCATGTAGCGCCGCTGGACGCCGGCGAGGCCCTCCGTCTCGTCGCTGCCCACGCCGATCACGATGACTTCCGGCATGTCATTGCCCGAAACCAGCAGGTCGACCATCGCCACAACCGACCGTGTCATCAGCGCGTTGTCCATGACCCAGACGACCGGGTAGGTCGCCTCAGGCTGCGCATGATAGCTTGCCGGCAGGGCGATCGAGACGGTGTGCTCGTAAGGCATGTCATCCGCCTGGAACTGGCGCGGCTCAAGCCGCTCCATGCTGGCGCGCGCGCCTTCGATATAGGCGAGCTGGGGATTGGCCGCGGCAGGCGTGGCAAGGCCGGTTGCCGCGAGGGCAGCCACGGCAAGACCGGCATTCCGAAACAGGGTGAGAGGCGACATCAAGAACTCCTGCGATTCGCAATTTATTGATTTTCAATATTCGCCGCATCGCTTTTCGGCAAGTTGCAATATCGATTTTCGATATTACGCTCGGAAGCAGCTCGACCAACGACATTTGTAATCGGACCAGCGTTCTTGTCGCGCCGGACGCCACGGCGCTATTGATGACAAATGTAATTGAAGGGAGATGCCCATGATTGACCGTATGAAATTCCTCGGCCTCACCGCCTCCGCCGTGGCCCTGCTCGCCGTCTCCGCCCATGCCCAGACACGCACTGTCGAACGCACGTGGAGCTCCACCACCTATTCCAACGGCACGCCCATGATTACCGGTTCGGGTGTCGTCGTCGAAGAGCGCCGCGACATTCGCGCTTTCGACACGCTGGCGATCGATGGCGCGGTCAACGTCGTCGTCCGACAGGGCGCACCCTCACTCACGATCCGCGCCGAGGACAACATCATCGGCCTTGTCGAAACGAAGCGCCGCGATGGCGAGCTGACCTTCTCCACCAGCGGCAGCTTCCGCACGCGCAAGGGGATCACGGCCTTCCTCACCGTGCCGAGCCTCGAAAAGGTGCGTATCAACGCCAGCGGCGACGTGCGTTTCGATGGCTGGAACGCCGAGGCCATCGCGCTGGAGATCGGCGGGTCGGGCGATATCGAACTGGGCGGTTCGGTCCGCACTGTCCGCGCGCTGATCGGCGGGTCGGGCGATATCGACCTGGCACCGGCGCGCATGAGCTTTGTCGACGCCGATATCGAAGGGTCGGGAGCCATCCACATGGGGTCGGTCGCGCGGCTCGATGCCACGATCAACGGGTCTGGCACGATCAAGGCCGGCAATGTCGGAGAGCTCGATGCCGTGCTCAGCGGCTCAGGCGAAATCCTCTACCGTTCGGCCGACCGCATTGTGCGCGAGAGCCGCAACGGATCGGGACGCATCGCGCGCCACTGATCTGAAGACCTATTTCCTTTCGGCGGCCACGTCATAGGGCACGCCGAACCGGCCGCGCGGGATCTCTAGTGTCTCGCGCGGCCATTCGCCCTTGTCGGCGACCGCAGCGTAAGCGCTTTCGAGGAAGGCCATCAGCGTGGCTTCAGGATCATCGCTGGTTCTGACGGCATCGTAAGGCAGGACGAATTCGCCTAAGTCGGCCAGCCAATACGCCGCCTTCGGCTGCACTTCCGCATCCGCGAACCCATCGGGGGTAGGGTAACCATAGGCGTAGAACGCTGCCTCATCGACCCCGCCGCCGCCGAGCCAGAACCCGGCGCTGGCGACCTCGTGGCTATAGGCTTCGCGTGTCACCTCGTCCGGCAGGTTGGGAAAGCCGCCCGGATGGAGCGGCGCTTCGCGGCCCGAGAAACGGGTCACGGCAAGGTCGAAGCTGCCCCAGAAGAGGTGGCTGGGCGAGGACTTGCCGACGAAGCTGGTACGGAACGCTTCGAAGACACGGTTCACATCGGAAAAGGCGCGGTGGATGCGGGCGAGCGTCGCCACGTCCCATTCTCGTTCGCGGTCGTCGCGGGCAAAAGGCACGGCCTCCTCCACCTCGTTCGGCGCGCCGTCGATCGAGGTTTCGACCCCGGCGAGCGAGAGGAGTTCGGACAGCTGCTCGTGGAAATTTGCGACCGTCTGGCCCTCGACCTCGAAACCATCGGCAAAGCCGGTCGAGGTCTCGATGGCCACCTCGCTCGACAGGCAGTCGAAGATGATCTCCGCCTCGCCGCCGGGCATTTCGACCGGATAGCTGCGAAAGCCGCGTGGCACCACGCGCAGGGCGAGGTGCCAGCTATGGTTGCACCAGCGAATGCCGCGCGTGGGCAGCTTGCCAATGACCTGCAGATAGGCGTGAAGGCTTTCGATGACCGAGCGGTCGGCCTCGTAGTCGAGTTTGGGCCACCGCTCGGTCATCGTTTCACCTCGTTTGCTTAGAAGATTTCAAACAGCCCCGCTGCACCCATGCCGCCGCCGACGCACATGGTGACGACGCCGTACTTCGCCTTGCGGCGCTGGCCTTCACGCAGGATGTGGCCGACGCAGCGCGCGCCGGTCATGCCATAGGGGTGGCCGATCGAGATCGAGCCGCCGTTGACGTTGAGCTTGTCGTTGTCGATGCCCAGCTTGTCGCGGCAGTAGAGCACCTGCACCGCAAAGGCTTCGTTCAGTTCCCACAGGTCGATATCCTCGATCTTCATGTCGAAGCGTTCGAGCAGCTTGGGGATGGCGAAGATCGGGCCGATGCCCATTTCGTCGGGCTCCGTCCCGGCAACCGCCATGCCGATGTAACGGCCGAGCGGGTTGAGGCCACGCTTCTCGGCTTCCTTGGCTTCCATCACGATGACCGCGGCCGAACCGTCGGACAGCTGGCTGGCGTTACCTGCCGTGATCGATGTGCCCGGCCCCATGACCGGCTGGAGCGAGGCGAGGCCTTCGAGCGTGGTCGAGGGGCGGTTGCCCTCATCCTTGGCGATGGTCACGTCCTCGTCGGTGATCTCGCCCGTCTCCTTGTTCTGCACCTTGTGCTTGGTGCTGACCGAGACGATTTCGTCGTCGAAGATGCCCGCTTCCTGAGCGGCGGCGGTGCGCTGCTGGCTCTGGAGCGCGTATTCGTCCTGCGCTTCGCGGCTGATGCCATAGCGCTGGGCGACCGTCTCTGCAGTCTGCAGCATCGGCATGTAGATGGCGCCGTGCATCGCGATCAGCTCGGGATCGGGCATCACGCGCATTTCCTTGGTCTGCACGAGGCTGATCGATTCCTGGCCGCCCGCGCCGACGATCTGCATGCGGTCGGTGATGACCTGCTTGGCCGCCGTAGCGATCGTCATCAGGCCCGAGGAGCACTGGCGATCGATGGTCATGCCCGACACGCCGATCGGGCAACCGGCACGCAGCGCGACTTGGCGGGCAAGGTTGCCGGCCTGCGCACCCTGCTGGAGCGCGGCGCCCCAGAGCACGTCGTCAAGCTCGCCGGCGTCGATACCGGCACGCTCGATGGCGGGCTTCAGCGCATAGGAGCCGAGCGTCGCGCCGGGGGTGGAGTTGAAGGCGCCCTTATAGGCCTTGCCCATACCGGTACGGGCGGTGGAAACGATGACTGCGTCACGTGACATGATGAGGTGTCCTTGGCTGAGGGGTCTATGTATAAGCGCCGAATGAGAATTCTGCACTTGCTGATTCTGGCGGCTGCGATCTGCGCTCTTATTTACCTGGGTGCGCTCTACTTCGCAGACCCACGGTGTAAGTTCGATCGGAACCCGTTCGATTGCGATGACGACACCGTCGGTCCGATACGAGTAGAGATGAGAACTTGATCACACGAAATACATGGTCATCCATTCGCAGATCAGCGCGGGCTTGTCCTCGCCTTCGATCTCGATGGTGATCTCCATGGTCTGCTGCCACTGGCCGGGACGCTTTTCGGTCATTTCGAGCATCTTCCAGTGGCCGCGAATGCGCTTGCCCGAACGGACCGGGTTGATGAAGCGCGTCTTGTTGCCGCCGTAGTTCACGGCCATCTTGATTCCGTCGACCCGCGGGACGTCGCTGTTCGCGGTGAGGTAGGGGATCATCGAAAGCGTCAGGAAGCCGTGGGCGATGGTGCCGCCGAAGGGCGTCATCTTGGCCGCTTCCTCGTTCACATGGATGAACTGGTGGTCGCCGGTGGCTTCGGCGAACTGGTTGATGCGCTCCTGCGTCATCTCGACCCAATCGCTGGTGCCGACCTGTTCACCGACCTTGGCTGCTACGTCCTGGGGGCTCATTCATCGCTCTCCTTGGCATACGTGTAGGTTGCCGCGCGACTCTCGCCTGCGCGGTGTGCGGGGACCTCATGGCGCATGGATCAAAGGGGCGCAACTGCCCGAAATCTGCCGTTACGGCATTGCGGGACAAAGCGTTTCGCCAATTGCACAAGCTGCCGGGAACAGGCATCGTTAGATCAAAGTTAACCAAGCGAGCCTAGCGCGAAGGGCGAAGACAGGCACGGCCCAGCGCCAGACAGGAACCGAATGAGCGACAGCTTCGACAACACCGGCCTCATGGGCCGGGCATGGTTCAAACCGGCCATCGGCGCGTGGTTCGCGCTGCTGCTGGGCGGCGGGCTGTGGCTCATGCCGCCCCATGTCCACGCGCTGATCTCCCAGAGCACCGGCCTTGCCCGCCTCGACCCCATGTTCGCGCCTCCGGTCAGCCCGGCTGGTGTCGCCGTGATCTGCGGCGTGGTCGCGCTCTTCGGCCTGTTCCTCGGCATAGCGGTCGCCGCGCGCGTTGCCGCCGCCACCGCCCCGCGCGCCTTTGCGCCCGGCTTCGAAGTGCATGACGAAAGCGCCTGGAGTGACGAGACGGAGGCCGAGGACTTCGAGCAGCCGCGCCGCCGCCGCGTCTTCTCCGCGCGCGAAGATATCGGCGAGGAAGGCATCGCCATCAGCGCACCGCCTCGCGAGGCGCGGGATGGCGAGGAGCGGTACGAGCAGGAATTCACCGTCGACGACGAACCCGTCGCTACGCCCGAACAGGACTTTGACGCGGTCTATGCCGAGATGGATGGCGATTATGCGCCCTCGGAAGACCCGCAGAATGTCGAAGTAGAGGCGACAATCGAGCCTGATGCCGCCGAAGTGACCGACACGCAAACGGAGTATGAGTTCGCCGAATTCGAAGAGGTCCACGAGGAGACCGTCGAATACGCGGCGTTCGAGGAGTTTGCCGAACCCGAGACCGAAGCAGCGCAAGCGCCGGTCGATGAAGAGGCCGATACCGATACCGATACCGATACCGAGGCCGTCACGCCGATGGGCGACATGAGCCTCGAAGCCCTGCTGGACCGCCTCGAAGGCGCGCTTGAAGCGCACAAGTCGATGGTTGCGACAAGCGAAGAAGCAGCGCGCCGCCCTGCGCCCCAGCCGATCCCCATGACTCGCGAAACCGTGCTCGATGACGATCCGGACTTCGATGGCGCGGTCGAAAAAGAGGACGCCAGCCTCCCGGAAGCCTCCGACGACGATCCCGTGATCGCCTTCCTGCGCCGCGAGGCCAGTCGCCGGATGCCGCAGCCGCCCGGTGCCGCTTTTGGCACCGACGACGATGAAGAGGTTTCGGACGAAGAGGCTGAAGACGGTGGCGCCGCGCCCTCCCAGACCGACGCGCAGGCCGCCTTGCGCAGCGCGCTCGACCGCTTGGGTCAGGTCAACCGGCGCGACTAGGCAACAGCCCATCGCAGCGGATACCTATTCGCCATGCTGCCCAATGCTGCAATGCGGCAGGAATCGGCAATTCTTGGCCTGCGTGAAATTTTCCTAAACCTTCCGCCGGTTGCAAAACCGCTTTGTTACCTCCAATAGGAAGCCTCGCGACATTTTGGCGGGCGCCGTCGTGCGGCGCTGCACAATTTCCGCGTTCCCCACAAACCGCTTGGGTTTGCGCAGGAACGCCGGTCAGGAGGACGCTTCGGCGAATGCAGGTTCAGGCTCATCATAACCCCGGCGAAGGCCCCCTTACCCAGGGCCTTTACGATCCGCGCAACGAACACGATGCCTGCGGCGTCGGCATGGTCGCGCATATCAAGGGCAATAAGAGCCACGCGATTATCGAGCAGGCACTCACCATCCTCGCCAATCTCGACCATCGCGGCGCGGTGGGGGCGGACCCGCTGCTGGGCGATGGCGCGGGCATCCTCATCCAGACGCCCGACCCGCTCATCCGCAAATGGGCCGAGGCGCATGAATACGACCTGCCGGCGGAAGGCGATTACGCGCTCGCTATGTGCTTCCTCCCGCAGGAAGAAGAGGCGCGGCAGTTCGTCGAGAGCCAGCTCGAACGTTTCGCCGAAAAGGAAGGCCAACGTGTCGTCGGCTGGCGCGACGTGCCAACCACGCTCGACGGGCTTGGCGATGCGGTCATCGCTTCCATGCCGGTCATCCGCCAATGCGTGATCGCCCGGGGCATGAACTGCGCCAGCCGCGAGGCGTTCGAGCGCAAGCTGGTGGTGATCCGCAAGCAGACGCTGAACCCGCTCGCCGCGCTTGAGGCCAAGCATAATATCCCGGGCCTCAGCCAGGCTTATATCCCGAGCTTCAACAGCCGCACGGTCGTCTACAAGGGGCTGCTGCTGGCGAACCAGGTCGGCAGTTTCTACGACGATTTGCGCAATCCCGATTGCGTTTCCGCGCTCGGCCTCGTCCACCAGCGTTTCAGCACCAACACCTTCCCCAGCTGGCGGCTCGCCCACCCCTATCGCTTCATGGCGCATAATGGGGAGATCAACACGGTTCGCGGCAATGTGAACTGGATGGAAGCGCGCCGCCGCACGATGGAAAGCGACCTTCTGGGCGCCGACCTCGACAAGATGTGGCCGCTGATCCCGCATGGCCAGTCGGACACGGCCTGCCTCGACAATGCGCTCGAACTGCTGCTGACGGGTGGTTACAGCCTCGCGCATGCGATGATGATGCTTATGCCCGAAGCCTGGGCGAAGAACGAGCTGATGGATCCTGCGCGCCGCGCATTCTACGAATATCATGCCGCGCTGATGGAGCCCTGGGATGGCCCGGCCGCCGTATGCTTTACCGACGGCAAGCAGATCGGCGCCTGCCTCGACCGTAACGGCCTTCGCCCTGCGCGCTGGTGCACGACCAAGGACGATCTCGTCGTGCTCGCCTCGGAAAGCGGCGTGCTGCCGTTCGAAGAGGAGGACATCACCCGCAAGTGGCGCCTCCAGCCGGGCAAGATGCTGCTGATCGATTTGGACGAAGGCCGCATCGTCGAGGACGAGGAGCTCAAGGCCGAGCTCGCCGCTGCCGAGCCCTACGAGGCGTGGCTCGAAAAGGCGCAGTACAAGCTCGCCGACCTCGATCATATCGAGCCGGACCTGTCGGAAATCGCCGCGAGCGAAATCCCGCTCCTCAACCGCCAGCAGGCCTTCGGATATACGCAGGAAGACCTGTCGCGCTTCCTCGAGCCGATGGCCGCCAATGGCGAGGACCCGATCGGGTCGATGGGCACCGATACGCCGATCGCGGTCCTGTCGGAGCGCAGCCGCCTGCTCTACGATTATTTCAAGCAGAACTTCGCGCAGGTGACCAACCCGCCGATCGACCCGATCCGCGAGGAGCTGGTGATGAGCCTGCTCTCGATGATCGGCCCGCGCCCGAACCTGCTGGGCCGCGACGGTGGCACGCACAAGCGCCTCGAAGTGTCGCAGCCGATCCTGACCGACGACGACCTGGCCAAGATCCGTTCGGTCGAGGTAGCGCTCGACGGCGCCTTCCGCACTGCGACCATCGACATCACCTGGGATGCCAGCACAGGCGCGGACGGTCTCGCCATGGCGCTGAAGGAAATGTGCTGGGCGGCGACCGAGGCCGTGCTCGGCGATGCGAACATCCTGATCCTGTCGGACCGCGCACAGGGTCCGGAGCGGATTGCCATGCCCGCGCTGCTGGCGACGGCGGCAGTCCACCACCAGCTGGTGCGGCAGGGCCTGCGGATGCAGACCGGCCTCGTCATCGAGACGGGCGAAGCGCGCGAGGTGCACCATTTCTGCGCGCTCGCGGGCTACGGCGCGGAAGGCATCAACCCCTATCTCGCCTTCGAGACGCTGGAAGATTTGCGCGTGCGCAAGCTGCCCGAACTCGATCCGGATGACGTGCAGAAGAACTTCGTCAAGGCGGTCGGCAAGGGCATCCTCAAGGTCATGTCCAAGATGGGCATCTCGACCTACCAGTCTTATTGCGGCGCGCAGATTTTCGACGCGGTCGGCCTGTCGAGCGAGTTCGTCGACGCCTATTTCGCCGGGACCGCGACCACCATCGAAGGCGTGGGCCTGAAGGAAGTGGCCGAGGAAACCGTGCGTCGCCACGCGCAGGCTTTCGGTGACAGTCCCTTGTACAACGGGATGCTCGATGTCGGCGGCATCTACCAGTACCGCATCCGCGGCGAGGACCACGCCTGGACCCCGCAGAACATCGCCAACCTCCAGCACGCGGTGCGCGGGTCGGACCCGAAGAATTACGAGGAATTCGCCAAGAGAGTAAACGAGCAGTCCGAGCGGCTGCTCACCATTCGCGGGCTGATGGAACTGAAAAAGGCCGAGCGCCCGCTCGACCTGGACGAGGTCGAACCGGCTGCCGAGATCGTAAAGCGTTTCAGCACCGGCGCGATGAGCTTCGGCTCGATCAGCCACGAGGCGCATTCGACGCTCGCCATCGCGATGAACCGCATCGGCGGCCGCTCGAACACCGGCGAAGGCGGCGAGGAACCGGAGCGCTTCCAGCCGCTCGACAACGGCGATTCCATGCGCAGCCGGATCAAGCAGGTGGCCTCGGGCCGCTTTGGCGTCACGGCGGAATATCTCGTCAATTCGGACGACATCCAGATCAAGATGGCGCAGGGCGCAAAGCCCGGCGAAGGCGGCCAGCTGCCCGGTCACAAGGTCGACAAGCGCATCGGCAAGGTGCGCCATTCGACCCCGGGCGTCGGCCTGATCTCGCCCCCGCCGCATCACGACATCTATTCGATCGAGGATCTGGCGCAGCTGATCCACGACCTCAAGAACGTCCAGCCCGACAGCCGTATTTCGGTGAAACTTGTGAGCGAGGTTGGTGTGGGCACGGTGGCCGCGGGCGTCTCCAAGTCCAAGGCCGACCACATCACCATCTCGGGCTATGAAGGCGGCACGGGCGCATCGCCGCTGACCAGCCTCACGCACGCGGGTTCACCGTGGGAAATCGGCCTCGCCGAAACACAGCAGACTCTGCTCCTCAACGACCTTCGCAGCCGCATCGCGGTGCAGGTCGACGGCGGGCTGCGCACGGGCCGCGACGTTGCCATCGGCGCGCTTCTGGGTGCGGACGAGTTCGGCTTCGCCACCGCCCCGCTGATCGCAGCGGGCTGCATCATGATGAGGAAGTGCCACCTCAACACCTGCCCCGTCGGCGTTGCCACGCAGGACCCGGTGCTGCGCAAGCGCTTTACCGGCACGCCCGAGCACGTCATCAACTACTTCTTCTTCGTCGCCGAGGAGCTCCGCCAGATCATGGCCGAGATGGGCTTCCGCACAGTCGAGGAAATGGTCGGCCGCGTCGACAAGCTCGATATGCGCCGGGTGCGCCGGCACTGGAAGGCGCATGGCGTCGATCTGGGCCGCATTCTCCACGCCGTCCCGCTCAAGGAAGGCCAGCCGCTCCATCACACCGAAACGCAGGACCACGGCCTTGCCGCGGCGATGGATGTCGAGCTGATCGAGGCCTGCAAGCCGGCCATCGAAAGCGGCCAGGCGGTGCAGCTGACGCGCTCTATACGCAACGTGAACCGCACGGTCGGCACCATGCTTTCGGGCCGGATTGCGGAAGCCTATGGCCATCACGGTTTGCCGCAGGACACCATCCGCATCGACCTGACCGGTGTGGCCGGACAGAGCTTCGGCGCCTGGCTCGCCCTTGGCGTGACCATGAGCCTGACCGGCGATGCGAATGACTATGTCGGCAAGGGCCTTTCGGGCGGGTGCATCGTGGTGAAACCGCCGCAGGGCGTCAGCCGCGAGCCGACCGAGAACATTATCGTCGGCAACACCGTTCTCTATGGCGCGATTGCGGGCGAGGCTTATTTCGCCGGCGTTGCGGGCGAGCGGTTCGCCGTGCGCAATTCGGGCGCGGTCGCCGTCGTCGAGGGCACGGGAGACCACGCTCTGGAATACATGACCGGCGGCGTCGTCTGCGTGCTCGGCAAGACCGGCCGCAACGTGGCGGCCGGCATGAGCGGCGGCATCGCCTATGTCTACGACCCCGACGGCGAGTTCGACCGCCTCGTCAACCACGCGCAGGTCGATATCCTCGACGTGAAGCCGGGCGACGGGGACGGTGCGGAGAAAAGCTGGGGCAAGCCGCAGCAGCGCGCTGTTTCGGTAGAGAACCCCGGCATGGGCGATCCGCTTTACCACGATGCCGAACGCCTCAAGGTGCTGGTCGAACGCCACCACCTCCACACCGGCTCGGCCCGCGCCAAGGCACTGCTCGACGACTGGGCCAACGAACTGAAGAACTTCCGCAAGGTGATGCCGCGCGACTATGCGCGCGCACTCAAGACGCTCGAGGACGAGCGCGAGGACGCAGCAATGGAGGCCGCAGAGTAATGGGCAAGGAAACCGGCTTTCTCGAATACGAGCGCGAGGATCGCACCTATCTCGATCCCGCGGAGCGCCTGAAGAACTACAAGGAGTTCACCGTCCCGCACGACAAGGGCGCGCTGCAACGCCAAGCCGCGCGCTGCATGAATTGCGGCATTCCTTATTGTCACAACGGCTGTCCGGTGAACAACATCATCCCGGACTGGAACCACCTCGTCTACGAGGACGACTGGAAGAACGCGCTCGAAGTCCTGCACTCGACCAACAATTTCCCCGAGTTCACCGGCCGCGTCTGCCCCGCCCCCTGCGAGGCGGCCTGCACGCTCAACATCGTCGACGCACCGGTGACGATCAAGTCGATCGAATGCGCCATCATCGACCGCGGCTTCAAGGAAGGCTGGGTCAAGCCGCAGGTCCCCGAAAAGCAAACCGGCAAGTCTGTCGCGGTGATCGGTTCGGGGCCCGCAGGCCTCGCCGCCGCACAGCAGCTGGCGCGCGCGGGCCACGCCGTCACCGTATTCGAGAAAAGCGACCGCATCGGCGGCCTGCTTCGCTACGGCATTCCCGACTTCAAGATGGAAAAGCACCTCATCAATCGCCGCGCGGTGCAGATGGAGGCCGAGGGCGTGCAGTTCCGCACCTCTTCCGAAGTGGGCGTGGAAGTCAGCTTCGAGGCGCTGAAAGAGAATTTCGACGCGGTCGTGCTGGCAGGCGGCGCGGAAGAAGCGCGCAAGCTCGACATCCCCGGCGCGGAGCTGCCCGGCGTGCGGCTGGCGATGGAATTCCTCACCCAGCAGAACAAGCGCAACGCGGGCGACGACGAAGTGCGCGCCGCTCCGCGTGGCTCGCTCACCGCGACCGACAAGCACGTGATCGTGATCGGCGGCGGCGACACCGGCAGCGATTGCGTGGGCACCAGCAACCGCCAGGGCGCGGCCAGTGTGACCCAGCTCGAAATCATGCCCAAGCCGCCGGAAAAAGAGGACAAGGCGCTGACCTGGCCCGATTGGCCGGTCAAGCTGCGCACTTCCTCCAGCCACGAGGAAGGCGTGGACCGCGACTGGGCCGTGCTGACCAAGCGCGTGGTCGAGGAAGGCGGCCAGGTCGCCGGGCTCGAATGCGTGCGCGTCGAATGGAAGGACGGCAAGATGGTCGAAGTGGAAGGCAGCGAGTTCACGCTGAAAGCCGACCTCATCCTCCTCGCCATGGGCTTTACCGGCCCCAAGCGGCGCGGGTTGCTCGACCGGGCAGGCGTGGAGCTGGACGGGCGCGGCAACGTCAAAGCCGACACCAACCGCTACGCCACCAGCGAACCCCACGTCTTCGCCTGCGGCGACATGCGGCGCGGCCAAAGCCTCGTCGTCTGGGCCATTCGCGAGGGTCGCCAGTGCGCGCGCGCCGTGGACGAGGCGCTGATGGGGGTTAGCGAGCTGCCGAGGTAGTCGGGACGTCCGCTATTGGGTGGATAGCGGACCTAAGGAAGTTCGATCTCAGTCTGGGTTGCGTCGATTGCGATGCGACGCAGCGCTTGCAAAAAATTAGCCTCTAGGCCCGACGTGTTCTTAAAGACCAGCTTGGCGTTGGGCTGACCGGGACCTCCTACTTCCACCGCGTCCCAGAAGGCGTCTAGGTTCCGACCAAAGATCGCAGCCCCCTCTGGCTGCACCGCAGTCAAATAGCGCTGCCAGAACTCATCTGCGCTTTGCACTCCGGCGCAATCGATCACCACAGTCTGCATCACTGGCTTATCTCACATTCAGGCAAATGGCCGCAACCGGGTCGTTAGCGGACATTCGACCTGGATCGGGATCATGAAACCGTTTTCCTACAGCGCGACGTCGATGGCAAGTTTGCCCCATGCGAGCACCAGCCAATCCTTCAAAACGCGCCGTCGCGAAGGCTTTCCACGCGTCAGATGGATTTTGCGCCAGGACCGTGCTCCATGCGCTCCATCCTGTAGCGCTCGGCCCGGATAGTCCAACACGCGTCCTAAACGCGCCAGTTGATCGGTTCACGTCCGTGCTCGGCAAGGAAGCTGTTGGATCGGCTGAAGGGCCGGGAGCCGAAGAAACCCCGATGCGCCGAGAGTGGGCTGGGATGCGGGCTCTCGATCACGAGGTGCCGGCCATCGCGCAATCCGTCGATCCGCTTGGCCTTCGCCTGCGCGTGGCTGCCCCAGAGGATGAACGCGCTTGGCTCCTCGCGCGCCGCCACCGCCGCCACACAGGCATCGGTCACCGCATCCCAGCCGCGTCCCGCATGGCTGCCCGCCTTGCCATCTTCCACCGTCAGCGTGTTGTTGAGCAGCAGCACGCCCTGCCGCGCCCAGTGCGACAGGTCGCCGCTGGTCGGAGTCTCCCCGCCCAGATCGCTCGCCAGCTCCCTGTAGATGTTGCGCAAGGACGGCGGCAGCTTCACGCCCTCCGGCACGGAGAACGCAAGGCCCATCGCCTGCCCCGGCCCGTGGTAAGGGTCCTGCCCGAGGATCACGACCTTCACCGTGTCGAGCGGGGTGAGTTCGAGCGCCTTCAGCCGCTGCCCGCGCGGCGGATAGACGGTCTTGCCCGCCCCCTCCTCCGCGCGCAGCCAGCCGCCCAGCGCGCGCGCCTCTTCGCCGGCGAGGACCGGCTCCAGCACGGGTCGCCAGCTTTCGGGAATGCTCTCGTTCATGGCCGCCTTTCTGGACCGGTGACGCGCGCGGGGCCAGTGGCCCCTTTCCTCCTATCCCCGATGCGCCTAAGGCCCTTGGCCATGGCAGTGCATTTCCACGAAGAAGACCTTCCCGAAGGCGTCCTCGCCGATGGCCCGGTGGCCGTCGATACCGAAACCATGGGCCTCGTCACGATCCGCGACCGGCTTTGCGTCGTGCAGATCAGCGACGGGAATGGCGACGAGCACCTCGTGCGCTTCGGCCCCGACAGCGATTACGATGCGCCGAACCTGAAGGCCGTGCTGGGCGATCCGGAGCGGCTGAAGCTTTTCCACTTCGCGCGCTTCGACCTGGCCGCCATCGAATACTATCTCGGTGTCACGGCTGCGCCCTGCTACTGCACCAAGATCGCCAGCAAGCTGGTGCGCACCTTCACCGACCGCCACGGCCTCAAGAACCTCGTCGAGGAACTGCTCGGCGAAAGCATGAGCAAGGCGCAGCAGAGCAGCGACTGGGGCGGCCCGGTCCTGAACGACGCCCAGCGCGACTACGCGGCCAGCGATGTGCGCTTCCTCCACCGCATGAAGGAAGAGCTCGACCGCCGGCTCGCCCGCGAGGGCCGCACGGAACTTGCGCAGGCCTGTTTCGATTTCCTTCCTGCACGCGCGCATCTCGACATTCTCGGCTGGGACGACCACGACATCTTCAGCCACGCGTCAGCCTAGGAAGGACAAGGCAGCCACATGGTGTTCCGCAAGCGCAGGATCGAAACGCAGGAGGCGAAGCAATTGCGCTCGCGCCGCCAGCATTTCGCTGCGCCCGGCGGCAGCCATGACAAGCTCGTCCGCTTCCTCGCCCGCGCGCTGCCGATGGCCGTCGGCGTCATTGCCGCGCTGATGATCATCACCCCGCTCTCGCCGCGCGGCGAAATCAGCTTCCTGCTCGATCGCAACGAGGTCGCGGTGATCACCGAACGCCTGCGCGTCGACAACGCGCTCTACCGCGGACAGGACGAGCAGGGACGCCCCTTCTCGCTCACGGCTGGCGAGGCGGTCCAGAAATCGAGCGCGGAAGGCATCGTGCGGATGGACGATCTCGTCGCCCGCATGCTGATGGATGACGGCCCGGCCCGCGTCGAAGCGCCGGGCGGGCAATACGATATCGATGAAGAGGTCGTCGCGGTAAACGGCACCATGCGCATGGAAGCGGCCGACGGCTATTCGATGCGCGCCAGCGGCGTGGCTCTAGACCTGCAAGACAAGACGCTGGTCGGCGCCGGAGGCGTGGAAGGCGCGATCCCGGCGGGGACCTTCAGGGCCAATCGGCTCGAGGCCGATCTCAACCAACGCACTATCACCCTGTCGGGCGCGGCGCGCCTGCGCATGGAACCCGGAAAGCTGAGGATGCCGTGATGAAAAAGCACCTGCCCACCATGGCGAAAAGCGCGCTTGGCGGCTTTGCCCTGACCGCTGCTGCACTGGGCGGCATCCAGCTCAGCGCGCAGTCCATCGCTTCGCACAATTCCAACGCGCCCGTTTCCTACGCGGCCGACCGGATCGAGCTGCAGGACCGGCAGAACCGCGTCGTCCTCTCGGGCAATGTGAAGATCACGCAGGCCGGGCTCAATCTCAACGCGGCGCGCACCATCGTGAACTACACCGACGCCGGGTCGCTGAAGATCCAGCGCATCATGGCCACCGGCGGCGTCGATGTGTCGCGCGGCAACGAGCGCGCGCGGGGCGACACGGCGGTCTACGATTTCAACCGCCGCGTCATCACCATGGCCGGCAATGTCCGCCTCAACCGCGGCGGCGACACTCTCAACGGCGGACGGCTGGTGATCGACCTGGCCAGCGGCGTGTCGAGCATCGACGGGCAGGCGAGCGGGTCCTCGGGTGTGACCGGCAACAGCACCAATTCGGGCGGCCGCGTCACCGGCACCTTCTCCGTTCCCGATTGATGACCAGCGTGCCGGAGCGCGCCCGGATCGGGCGGGCGCTGCTGGCGCTGTGCGGGCATCGCGCGGAAAATGCGCTAGGACTTTCCGACGCCGATTGGCGGGTCCTCGACGGGCTCGCTGAAGACCATCGGTTGCAGCCGTTCCTCCACGGTCGGCATGAGCGCGGCGAGATCGCCGGCATACCGGACTCGATCGCGCATCGCTGGCGGGAGGCCACCCGCGCAAACGCCGTGACCATGCTCTCCCAGCGCCGCGCCCTGCTGCAAGCCGTCGATACGCTTGCGGCGGAGGGCATCGGCTGCGTCGCGCTCAAAGGAGCGGCGCTCGCCTGGACCGTGTGGCCCAGTCCGGTCGAGCGCGAGATGCGCGATATCGATTTGCTGGTCGCGGAAGACAGGGCGGCCGAAGCTTACACCGCCCTTCGCGCCGCCGGGTGGCAGGCGCCCGACCTGGACGCCGCTGAACTTTCCCAATTCGCCGAATCCGAGACGCACCTGCCGCCTCTGTATTCGCCCGAAGGTGTGATGTGCGAACTCCATGCCCATGCCTGGAGCAGGCCACCCCTGCCCGGCTCACCCATGCCGGTGAGCGACGATGCGCATTTCCTCGGCCATGCGCGACATAGCGAGCGACTGGACGCCGCCATTCCCTGCGCCGAAGACATGCTTGCGCATTTGGTCGTCCACGCTGCCTGCTCCCACCTGCTCAACGTCGGGCCGATGGCGCTGGTGGATGTCGATCTCTGGTGCGCACGCAAGGCAATCGACTGGCCGGCCTTTTGGGAGCGGGCGCGGCACGAAGGCTTCGACCGCCCTGCCGGGCTGGTCTTCGCGCTTGTGGATCGTTGGCGGCGCCCCGGTTTCCTGACCGAAAGTCAGTCGCCCCACTCTATCCCGCCGGAGCTTCTCGACGAGGCGGAATTGCTGCTCGTGCAGGATCTCGACCTCCGCAAGGATGTCAGCGTGATCGCCTCGCTGGCCGCAGGCCGGATCGGGGGCCGGTTCGACCAGCATCCGCTCGATCGGGCCGAAGGGGCGGCGAGGCTGGGAGCGCGGATCGGGCAGGTTGCGACCCGCTTCGTCAGCCTTGCCAAGGGTTTTGGCAGCGCCCAGACGCGGCGCGATGGCCTCGCCACCGCACGACTGCAGAAATGGATGGAAGGCTAGCGGCGACCCGCGCCAGCCACCCTCGCAATCCCGGTCAGGCCTTGGGCCAGCAGCAGTTCCGAGGACTGGCTGTTAGTCAGCAATTCGCGGTGCAGTTCGGTCAGGCGCAGTGTGAGGCGATCAAGCTTGGGGCCACGCCACCGCTGCACCTGTTCGGCGATATCGCGCTCTTCCTTCCAGAAGATACCGAGCCGCGCCTTCTCGCCCTTGTCGAGATCCTGGTAGCGGCGATTGCCCAGCGCCGCAGAAATCCGCGCCAGCTGTGCCGCACGTCGTTCGATAGCGAGCAACGTGCCGACAGGATTGAGCCCGATCTGCTTCATCCGCGCGATCTCGGTGGCGACCTTAGGCCCCTGCCCCGCCAGCACCGCGTTGACGAGGCTGGCAAAGCCGTCCTCCTCGCTCGCGGCACCAATCGCGTCGAGGTGCTCCATCGTCGCCGGACGCGGCGACTGGGGAGTTGCGTCAAGATAGGTGGCGAGCTTGGTCACCTCGCTTTGCGCCAGCCGCACGTCGAGATTGGCCGCGCGCGCGATCCGTTCGGCCACCGCTCCGTCCAGCTTCAGCCCCGCCGCATCGCCCATGCCGCGCACGCTTTGCGTCACCGAACGCAAATCGGGCGGATAGAACATCGCAACCACCGCATCCTTGCGCTTTTCAAGCAGCTTGGCGGTGCGCGACTTGTCGGTGGCCGAGCTGGCGACGACGATGACGGGGCAGGCCTCGCCCGCGCCCATGTCGCCCGTTTCCAGCAGCGTCTTGAGCGCTTCGTGCGCCTCGTCCCCGGCCACGCGCGACCAGATGTGGCGCTTGTCGCCGAAGAGCGAGGTGGAACGCGCCTCGTCGCCCAGTTTGGCGGGATCGGTGCGCAGTTCGGCGCCCGGTATCTCGACCCGTTCGCCGGGTTCGGGTAGCATGGCGGCGATGTCGTTGGCCGCCGCGCTCGCGCCCGCTTCGTCCTGGCCGCAAAAGAAGAAAACCGAGCAGTTCGCCGCGACGTCGCGCGACTTGGCGGCAAAATCGCGGCTGGTGAGCTTCACTGGTCGCCCGAATTGCGGTCGCGCAGCGTCAGGGCGACGCGCGTCACGATCCGGTCCGCGATCTCGCGGCTGAGGTTTTCGAGCGCGGTGTTTTCGGCCGCGATGGTGGCGTATTCGCTCGACACCACGTCGATCCCGGCGTCAGTCCCTTCGGTCGCGTCGAGCAGGATTTCGCCTGTGCCCGCATCGACCAGCTGGTAGCGCGCGCGCAGTGTGCGGCGCTCGCGGCTCACCGTGTCGTCGGCCAGCACGGCGAGGCCTTCGAGGCTGTCGTCGAGGCGCACGTCGAGCCGGTAGCGAAAGCTGGTGACGCCGGCCGCGCCCAGCTTGTCGTTGAGCGCGTTGCGAACCAGCCATCCGGCCTTGCCCGGAATCGGCGGCACGTCGACCGCCGCCAGCCCCTGCGCCACCGCCCCGCTGCCGCCGCCCGCATACATGGGACGGAGCGAACAGCTGGTCAGCGCCAGCGCGGCAAGCATGAGGACGAGAATGCGCATCAGGTAACGATATTCACCAATCTGTCGGGCACGACAATGACCTTGCGCACTTCTGCACCGTCGAGTGACCGCTGGACCTTCTCCGATGCCAGCGCCATCGCCTCAAGATCTTCCTTCGAAGCACCCTTGGGTGCGGTCAGCGTGTCGCGCAGCTTGCCCTTGTGCTGGACGGCGATGGTCACCTCGTCCTCGACCAGCAGGGCCGGATCAACTTCGGGCCAAGCCGCGTCGGCGACCATGCCGGTTTCGCCAAGGCCGGCCCATGCCTCTTCGGCAAGGTGCGGCATCATCGGGGCGACGAGCTGGACCAGCGTGCGGATCGCCTGGCTACGGCTTGCCGACGGTACAGCCTTCTCGACCGCGCCGGTGAGTTCATAAATGCGCGCGACGGCCTTGTTGAAGCCCAGCGCCTCGATATCCTCGGCCACCGCGGCGACGGTCTGGTGGGTCTTGCGCAGCAGGGCCTTGTCCTCGCCCGACGCGCCCGCGTCATAGGCCGCGAACAGGCGCCACAAGCGGTGGACGAAGCGCGAGCAACCCTCGATGCCCGCTTCCGACCAGGGAAGATCGCGCTCGGGCGGGCTGTCGGAGAGCATGAACCAGCGCACCGCGTCGGCGCCGTAGGTGTCGATGATCGTGTCGGGGTCGACGACGTTCTTTTTCGACTTCGACATCTTGATGACGCGGCCGATTTCGACCTCGCCGCCATCGTCTTTCAGGAGCGCGCGCTCCGCCTCGCGACTGATCTCGTCGGGCGCGTAATAGACGGTCTTGCCACCGTCCTTGCGGCTGTAGGTCTCATGCGTGACCATGCCTTGCGTGAACAGCGAAGCGAAGGGTTCCTTCACCTCGATCTGGCCCATGTGGGCGAGCGCGCGAGTCCAGAAGCGCGCATAGAGCAGGTGCAGGATCGCGTGCTCGATACCGCCGATATACTGTTCGACCGGGAGCCACTTGGCGACTTCTTCCGCATCGAACGGCTTGTCGGCAGGCTGACTCGCAAAGCGCAGGAAATACCAGCTTGAGTCTACGAAAGTGTCGAGCGTGTCGGTTTCACGCTCGGCCTTGCCGCCGCATTTGGGGCAATCGACATGCTTCCACGTTTCGTGGCGCAGAAGCGGGTTGCCCGGGGTCTGGAAGTCGACATCCTCGGGCAGCGTAATCGGCAGGCTGTCCTTGGGTGCGGGCACCACGCCGCAGCTATCGCAATGGATGAAGGGGATGGGCGTCCCCCAGTAACGCTGGCGCGAAACGCCCCAGTCGCGCAGGCGCCAGACGGTCTTGCCCGTCCCGCGGCCCTGTTCCTCGATGCGGCGTATGATTTCGCGCTTGGCGTCTTCCACTTCCATCCCGTCGAGGAAGTCGGAGTTGACGATCACGCCGTCGCCCGCTTCGGCTTCGCCCTCGAAACCCTTGCCCGCATCCTCGACGCTCGGGGCGACGACGCGCGGGATCGGAAGGCCGTATTTGGTTGCGAATTCGAAGTCGCGGCTGTCATGCCCCGGGACCGCCATGATGGCGCCGGTGCCGTAATTTATCAGCACGAAGTTCGCGATGTAGACCGGCAGGTCCGCGCCGGTGAAGGGGTGCTTCGCTGTGATGCCGGTGTCGAAGCCGAGTTTTTCCGCGGTTTCGAGTTCGGCAGCGGTGGTGCCGCCCTTCTTGCACTCGGCAATGAAAGCGCGTGCCTCGTCGCTGTCGATTCCCTGCGCGACCGGGTGATCGGCGGCGACCGCAACAAAACTCGCCCCGAAGATCGTGTCGGGACGCGTCGTGTAGACCGGCAGCTTCTCGCCGTTCGAAAGGTCGAAGCTGAATTCGAGACCCTTGGACTTGCCGATCCAGTTTTCCTGCATCAGCCGGACCTTGTCGGGCCAGTTCTCGAGGCTGCCCAACCCTTCGAGCAGTTCCTCGGCAAAGTCGGTGATCTTGAGGAACCACTGGTTCAGCTTGCGCTTCTCGACTTCCGCGCCCGAGCGCCAGCCCTTGCCGTCGATCACCTGCTCGTTGGCGAGCACGGTCATGTCGACCGGATCCCAGTTGACCTCGCTTTCCTTGCGATAAACGAGGCCTGCCTCGTACAGATCGATGAAGAGCGCCTGCTCGTGGCCGTAATAGTCGGGCTCGCAGGTCGCCAGCTCGCGTGACCAGTCGAGCGCGAAGCCGAGGCGCTTCAATTGCGCCTTCATGTGTTCGATATTGTCACGGGTCCAGCCGCCCGGGTGCACGCCCTTTTCCATCGCGGCGTTTTCCGCCGGCATGCCGAAAGCGTCCCAGCCCATAGGGTGCAGCACCTCGTGACCGGTCGCCTTCTTGTAGCGCGCCAGCACGTCGCCCATCGTGTAGTTGCGCACATGGCCGATGTGGATGCGCCCCGAAGGATAGGGGAACATCTCGAGCACGTAGCTCTTGGGCTTGTCGGAATTGCTGTCGGCGCGGAAGGTCTGCGCCTGGTCCCAGGCGGCTTGCCAGCGCGAGTCGGCCTCGGCCGGATTGAAACGGGTGTCACTCATGCGCCTGCCTGTAAGGATTTCAGGCGCGAATGGAACCCGCTCTGAGCGTATCCGGCCTAGAACGGAGCGAAAAGCGGTAGGCGCGAGAACCGGCGCGCAGCGACCTCTCAGGTCGTGAGCACCGGAAGCGCAGCGAATGCCGGTTTGGAGCCCGTTATCGGCCGGATTAGTCGGCGATGGCCTGGCGGCGCAGTTCGCGCGCCTTGGTCAGGATGATGTCTTCCAGCTTCTGGACCGTCGCGGCCTGGACCGGGGCATCAACCCAGGTGCCGGCCTGGTTGAGCTGGCGGCTGGCGGCCACGCGCAGCGCGTCGGCGCGAAGATCGGTGTCGAGGATCGAAATGGTCATCTTCACACGCTCGCCCGGATTGCTCGGATTGGCGTACCAGTCGGTCACGATCACGCCGCCATTGCTGTCGGCCTGGAGGAGCGGTGCAAAGCTGACCGCTTCAAGGCTGGCGCGCCAGAGGTAGGAGTTCACGCCGATGGTGGACACCTGCGCCGCCGCAAGATCAGCGCGCGGACGATCGGGGCTGCCGCAGGACGCAAGGCCGAGGCTGGCCACGCCGAGCAGGGCGATGGCGGCGGGACGGCGGAAGGTGCGGAATGCGGTCATGAACGGTCCTTGGCAAACTTGTGCGACGAAATCGTGTCTTGCGGCTCTATAAAGCCTGCGCGGACAGGGGCAAGCGCTGCCTTCCCGCCGTCACCGGCCATCCCCATAGGCACTGTGGGCGCGTGAATGCGCGCTTAATCGCAAGGGTACCTGTGTGCGTGAGGCAACAGTCTGTACGAGGATGGGCCAGTCCCTGTGGAAAAGCTGGCCAAGCCCCGACGAAGGGCGTAGCTTTCTTTATCCGTACCGGAGTCGCCTCAGGCGCCTTCGTTCGGGAACCGTTCAGCGGGACATGCCTTATGATGGCACGGACACCGCAAATTGTGGGGATAGAGGCGTTCGATGGGCACGATGATCGACAGCAAGGGCAAGGGCCGGCTTTCGCCGACCATGCTGGCTGTCGCCTGCCTGGCGCTGGCCGTGCCGGGTGCCGGTCTCGCGGTCTCTGCATCCGCCCCTGCGGAAAGCGTGCAAGCCGCGCAGCCTTCCGAATATCTTCCTTTCACGCCGGCCGGGGCCGATCCCGAGCTGGCGCAGAAAGTTGCGCAGCTCGTCGGCACCGATGCGCTGCGCTTCACCCCGGCGAGCAAGCCCGGCCCGCAGCGCGATCGCACGGTGAATTTCGCCGTCCGCGTCGACGATGCGATGGCGCGCAGCCTGTCGGGCCGTGCCCAGACCGAACCGCTCGCCCAGGGCGAAGCGGTCGAAATCGGCCTGCCCGTTGCGCCCACGCGCTACAATCTCGGCATCGCGCGCGGCTACCAGAGCTTCGCCCAGCCGACTCGCAGCGTCTCCGCCGCGGCTGTGGCCGAAGGGCTGCAGGACATCTCCATGCCCGATCTTGGTACCTACGAAGCGGGTGAGGATGACGGCAAGCCCAGCCGCTTCAAGTCGCGCATCGCGCTCGAGAGCAAGGGTCTGGCCGGCAGCCGCCCGCGCACGATCGCCGGCGCCGGGACGCAGCAGGTCGACCTTGGCGGTGCCTATCGCCTCAGCCGCAATCTCGACGTGACCGCCGGCGTTCGCCTGTCGCAGGATCGCGACCGTCTCGGCCCCCTGACTGACGGGCTGGAAGACGACCAGGCTGTCTACGTGGGCACGCAGATCCGCTTCTGATCGCCCGGCCTGACCGGCCAACCCCCGACAAGAATACGAAACCGCGGAACCCTTGCGCCTGCGGGTTTGTCTTTACCCTGACACCTGTCCATGCCTAGGACAGGGCTGACGCTACGGAATAGCCGGGGAGAGATGATTTATGGGACGTATTGCCATCGTGACCGGGGGAACGCGCGGTATCGGACGCGCCATTTGCGAACGCCTGCGTGACGAGCGCGGTTGCTCCGTTGTCGCCAACTATGCTGGCAATGACGATGCGGCCCGGAAGTTCACCGAGGAAACCGGTATCCCGACGGTCAAGTTCGACGTCGGCGATTACGAAGCGGTACAGGCCGCCTGCAAGCAGGTCGAAGAGGAACATGGCCCGATCGAGATCGTGGTCAACAACGCCGGGATCACGCGCGACGGCACGCTCCTGAAGATGAGCTATGACGACTGGGATGCGGTCATGCGCACCAATCTCGGCGGCTGTTTCAATATGGCCAAGGCGACTTTCGCCGGAATGAAGGATCGCGGCTGGGGCCGCATCGTCAACATCGGCTCGATCAACGGGCAGGCGGGCCAGTACGGCCAGGTGAATTATGCGGCGGCGAAAAGCGGCATCCACGGGTTTACCAAGGCGCTGGCGCAGGAAGGCGCGCGCTTTGGCATTACCGTCAACGCCATTGCACCGGGCTATATCGACACCGACATGGTGGCCGCCGTGCCCGAACCGGTGCTCGAAAAGATCGTCGCCAAAATCCCCGTCGGCCGCCTCGGCAAAGCCAGCGAAATCGCGCGCGGGGTCAGCTTCCTGTGTTCGGACCACGCCGAATTCGTGACCGGCTCCACCATGAGCATCAACGGCGGCCAGCATATGTATTGAGGCGCCTATTCGGGGCCGCGCGCATCCTTGCGCCACTTGCCGTCTGTCCCGATGCGGCACCATTGGGTGGAGGGTGAACTGGCTTGCCCGTCCTCTTGGAAGCGCGTGTAGCTGATCTGACGGCATTCGCGGCTGCCATAGGCGACCGCTTTGCTGACAAGCACATATCCGCGCTGCCCGCGTTCGCTCCAGGGCTGGGTCAGGCCCGTGCGAAGCGCCCTTGCCGTCTCGCGATCGACTGTCCCCGCCGGTGGGCCGGCAAAAGTCGGGACGGCGGGCAATTCGGGCGGTCCGGGAAAGTTGAACTCTCGCTCCTCGAATTCCGGTGTCGCAGTGGCCACCTCTTCGGCTTCCCCCGCCCGCCGGGTGGCAGGTGTGCTTGCAGCGACGGGAGATGCGGTTTCTTGGCTCGTGGGTGTTGCACGCGGCTGACCCCAGACGAAGGGTTCGTCAGGCTCCGCTTCCGGCTCGCCGCGGTCGATCGGAACGAAGTCGTCATTGAGAGCGATGTCTTCCGAAAAGGTGCGGAAAAAGAATATCCCGGCCACCACCGCAGCTCCGGCAAGCGACAGAAGGAGCCATCCGCTCAACCGCTCGCGTCTCTCCATCGCCGCTAGCTCGCGCGGGCTGTAGATCACACCGCGATCCAACGCCGACGGATCGCCCGCAGGTCCCGTTTCGGACGGGGGATCCGGATCCTTTGCTAGGTCTGTTTCTGCACTCATGTCCACCGCACGATCCAGTCCAGCGAGGCCTGCTCGCAGCGGAATGATTGTTCCACTCTCCGCTTCGGCATGCAAGAAGCTTCCATGACCACGCCCTACCACCCGCCAGTAAAGCACTCGATCCGCATCGACGGACATCGCACATCGATCAGCCTCGAACCGGTGTTCTGGGACCTGCTGCGCGCGGCCGCAGCGCGGCGTGGTGTCGCGGTGAGCGCGCTTGTCGCCATGATCGATGCCGAGCGGATTCGCAGCGAAACGCCGCCCGGCTTGGCAGGGGCGATAAGAGTATGGCTGGCCACCCATGAATTGACGCCGGGCAACCAAAAGGGCGACGAAATCGCTTCCGCCGCCCCTTCAAATTCTGTTGATCGCGCGCCTTAGTATTTGGCGGTTGCGTCGCTCGCCGGATAGGTTTCGTCGAGCGCTTCGTCGGTCGAGCTCATGGCATCGTGCGACGCGGTCGATTCGGAACCGGCGTTACGGAAGTTGCCTTCCGGCTCGCCTCCGGCAAAGGCGACGCCGTTCTGGTCGACGCGGTTCTTTTCGTAGGTGCGATAGCCGAGATAGCCGAGGGCACCGAGTGCTGCGAGCTTGAGGATCATGTCTGCTTCCCTTTCGAATAAGTGACTTACACCCCTCAACGGTCGGCCACGGCGAAAGGTCCGCAAGACTCCCCTAGTCGTCGCCCACCCGTTCGATATCTGCGCCGACAAGCTGCAATTTCTCTTCCAGCCGCTCATACCCGCGATCGAGGTGGTAGAGGCGGCGGACCGTGGTCTCGCCCTTGGCCGCAAGGCCGGCGATGACGAGGCTCATCGAAGCGCGCAGGTCCGTCGCCATGACCTCGGCACCGGTGAGCTCCACCGGTCCCTTCACGATGGCCGTGCGGCCCGTGGTCTCGATATCCGCGCCCATGCGGGTAAGTTCCGGCACGTGCATGAATCGGTTCTCGAAGATCGTTTCCTTCAGGATGCTGGTGCCTTCCGCCTTGCACAGCAGGCTCATCAGCTGGGCCTGCATATCGGTGGCGAGCCCCGGGAACGGCGCGGTGGTGAGGTTGTAGGCCTTGAGCGGGCCGTCGGCGGAAACGCGCACGCCTTCCTTCTCGGTTTCTACGGTCACGCCGATATTGCGCAGCGCGTGGAGCGTGGAGCCCATGTCGCCGGCATCGGCGCCGCCGAGCAACACGTCGCCGCCGGTGATCGCCGCCGCGCAGGCATAGGAACCCGCCTCGATGCGGTCGGGCATGACACGGTATGTCGCACCGTGGAGCTTCTTCACGCCGTGGATGGTGAGTTCGGAGGTGCCCACACCCTCGATCTCCGCGCCCATGGCGAGGAGCAGGTTGCACAAATCGACGATCTCCGGCTCTCGCGCGGCGTTGCGCAGGATCGAGGTCCCGTTGCACAGCGTCGCCGCCATGACCGCATTTTCCGTCGCGCCGACGGAAACGACCGGGAAGTCGAATTCGCCGCCGGGCAGGCCGCCATCGGGTGCGCTGGCCTTAACATAGCCCTGCGCCAGTTCGATGGTCGCGCCAAAGGCTTCGAGCGCCTTCAAATGCAGGTCGATCGGACGGTTGCCGATGGCACAGCCGCCGGGAAGCGAAACGGTCGCCTCGCCCGTACGGGCCAGCAGCGGGCCGAGAACGAGGATCGAGGCGCGCATCTTGCGCACGAGATCGTAGGGCGCGACCGAACTGGTGATGCGCATCGCTTCCAGGGTGACGTTGCGGCCGAATTCTTCCGGGCGCTTGCCGGGAATGGTGTGGCTCACCCCGAACTGGGTCATCAGGTGCTGGAAGCCGTCGATATCGGCAAGCCGCGGCAAATTGCGCAGCGTCACCGCCTCTTCGGTCAGCAGCGCGCAGGGAATGAGCGTCAGGGCCGCATTCTTCGCGCCAGAAATGGGAATGGTGCCGGAGAGGCGATTGCCGCCGCGTACGAGTAGTTTGTCCATGGGCCCCTGCTTTAGTTGTCACGGGGGCTGTGGCAAGCGTCATGCGCCTGTCATGGTCCCCTTCCATTGCTGCCCTCAACCCGCCAGCAATTGACCTGTTCCCCCCGCAGACCTAACCCGCAAGCCCATGAGCACCCATAAACCCATCAAGAAAGCCGTTTTTCCCGTCGCGGGACTCGGCACGCGCTTCCTTCCGGCGACTAAGGCGATCCCTAAGGAACTGCTCCCGATCGTCGACCGTCCGTTGATCCAGTACGCGGTGGACGAGGCGCGCGAGGCGGGGATCGAGCAGATCATCTTCGTCACCGGTCGCGGCAAAACGGCAATCGTCGAGCATTTCGACATGGCCTTCGAACTCGAGACCACGATGGAAGAGCGTGGCAAGGACATGAGCGTCCTCGCTCCGACCCGCGCGACCCCGGGCGATATCATCACAGTGCGCCAGCAGGTCCCCATGGGTCTCGGCCACGCGATCTGGTGCGCCCGGGCGATCGTGGGCGACGAGCCTTTCGCCATTCTGCTGCCCGACGAACTGATGATCGCCAACAAGGGCGGAACCGGCTGCATGAAACAGATGGTCGAGGCCTATAACGAGGTCGGCGGCAACCTCATCTCGGTGCTCGAAGTGCCGCAGGAAGAGGTGTCGAGCTACGGCGTGATCGCGCCGGGCGGACAGGTTAGCGACACGCTGACAGAGGTCACTGGCCTCGTCGAGAAGCCGCCCGTTGCCGAAGCGCCGTCGAACAAGATTATTTCGGGCCGCTATATCCTGCAGCCCGAAGTCATGCGGACGCTGGAAAACCAGGGCAAGGGCGCGGGCGGCGAGATCCAGCTGACCGACGCCATGGCCCGCATGATCGGCAACCAGCCGTTCCACGCGGTGACCTTTGCCGGAAACCGTTACGACTGTGGAAGCAAGACCGGTTTCGTGGAAGCAACCCTTGCGCTCGCGCTCGAACGCGAAGACATGGGCGACGAAGTTCGCGCGATGGCCGAAAGGTTGCTTGCGCGATAGAACATAATTTACCCCAAGACTTATGAAGAAGGGCCGGTCCGCCATGTGGCGAACCGGCCCTTTCTATTTGGGTCAGGCGAACCTCAGTCATTCAGCCGCAGCAGCGGTGCCGCAAGCAGCACCCTCGCCCGCGCAGGTTTCGTCGCGCGTGGCCTTGAACTCGTCGCCTTCGTTCCAGTTAGGCCAGCTGGTGCTCATGCCGAGCATGCGGCCGAGACGGTAGAACAACTGCAGATCGGCCATCACACCCGACCAATCCCAATTCGGATCGTATTCGTCCTTGGGCCCGTGATAGCGGTTGTCGCGATAGTCCTTGGCGACCTTGGCGCCCGCTTCGGTGCCGCCTTCGACGAGGTCTTCGCCGCCGTCGACATAAAGCATCGGCACGCCGCGCTTGGCGAAGGCGAAGTGATCGCTGCGATAGTAATAGCCCGCTTCCGGGTTGGGGTTGGGCGTCGAGACACGGCCATCGGCCTCGAGCGCGGCTTCGAGGAATTGGTCGAGCTGCGACTTGCCGGGCCCCACCACGGTCACGTCCTTGCTCGGCCCGGCGATCAGGAAGGCGTCCATGTTGATGCCACCGACCGTCTTGTCGAGCGGGAAGACCGGGTTGGCGGCGTAGTAGTCTGCGCCCAGCAGGCCCGATTCCTCGGCCGTCACGGCAAGGAAGACCTGGCTGCGGCGGGTCGGCCCGGCCTTGGCATGCGCTTCGGCCAGAGCAACGAGGGCGGCGGTCCCGGTCGCGTTGTCGACCGCGCCGTTGCA
This sequence comes from Qipengyuania aurantiaca, assembly GCF_019711375.1. Taxonomy (NCBI): domain Bacteria; kingdom Pseudomonadati; phylum Pseudomonadota; class Alphaproteobacteria; order Sphingomonadales; family Erythrobacteraceae; genus Qipengyuania; species Qipengyuania aurantiaca. Next base: position 1,220,158 of record NZ_CP081295.1, on the reverse strand, counting down.
GATATCGTCGCCGTCGGGTGCCGGAGTGCAGCGCCCGAGATGGTCCCAATGGGCTGTGTGGAGGACGTATTCCTCCGGTGCCTCGCTACCGGGCAGCACGCCAATCACGTTCTGCGATTCGAATGTACGGATATCGTTAGAAAAGCTGGTCGACGCCGTGAGGCCGAGCGGCACCGGCTTGAAGCCCTTCTTCTTGGCATCGGCCATCAGCTTGTCCGCATCCTTGCCGGCCGCTTCGAGGATCTGGCGACCGACCTCGTTCTGCACCCAGCCGTTGACCTGTGTCAGAGGCACCGCGTTTTCGCCGCGCTGGGCATAGGCCTGCGGGCCCGACCAGCTGCTTTCGACGACGTTCCAGCCATAGGAGGCCGGCTCGGTATCGTGGATGATCAGCGCGCCGGCAGCGCCCTGTGCGGCGGCCTCTTCGTATTTGTAGGTCCAGCGGCCGTAATAGGTCATGGCCTTGCCGTTGAACGGGCCTTCGAGGCTTTCGGTGCCGAAATCGGCATCGTTGACGAGGATGACAGCGGTCTTGCCCGCCATGTCGATCCCTTCGTAATCGTTCCAGCCGCGCTCGGGGGCGTTAATGCCGTAGCCCACGAACACAAGTTCGCTATCTTCGAGGCTGGTCTTCGCGTCTTCGCGATAGGTCACGCCAACCCATTCGCTGGCATAATCGAAGCTCATGTCCTCATCGCCGCCCGAAATGGTCAGCGGGGCGAAGTCCTTGCCGGTGATTTCGACCAGGGGGACGCGCTGGGTCCAGCTGCCATTGTTGCCCGGTTCGAGACCGGCGGCCTTGAAGCGCTCGGTGAGGAGCGCGACGGTCAGTTCCTCGCCCTTGGTGCCGGGCATGCGGCCTTCGAACTCGTCCGAGGACAGGCGTTCAGTGACCGACTTCATCGTTTCTTCGGAGATATCGCCGCTGGCGACATCGGGAATGTCGAGACCGGCCTGCGAGCTCGTCTCCTCGACTTGCGTGTTGCAGCCGGCGAGCATCAGGGCCGTCGCGGCAAGCAGTGTGGTGCGGATCATGTGGGGGGCAACCTCTCGTTTGCTGTAAGTCCGTGGCGGCGCTTGTTGCACCCCTCACGGCCAACACGCAAGCTTGCGCGGGCTGGCGGCCTTCGGCACAGCCTCCGTTATGGAGGCCGACTGGACCCACGCCCTGAGCCGCGCGCGCGACCACGCGCCCTTCCTCAAACGGGGGCTGGAGCGGCTGGGCGAGATCACCGCCCTGCTGGAGGCGGGCGATGGCGAGGCCGCTCTGGCGCTCGCCAAGGCGGCGGGCGAGAGTATCGAGGACACCGGCTTGGCCCTGCGGCGAGAGAAGCGCGCTCTCGGTCTCGTGCTGGCGATCGGCGATCTTGCCGGAGCCTTCGAGCTCGACAAGGTAATGCGCGAACTCTCGCTCTTCGCCGACCGGGCGCTGCACCTGGCGATAGCGGCGGCCATCTCGCGGCGGGTGGAGGGCGCTTCGCCCGACGGGATGATCGGCCTTGCGCTCGGCAAGCACGGGGCGGGCGAACTCAACTATTCCTCCGACATCGACCCGATCCTGCTCTACAATCCCGAAACGCTTCCCCGCCGCGAGCGCGATGAGCCGGGGGAAGCCGCGCAGCGTTATGCCCGCGAGATCGTGCGCCTGCTGTCCGAAGTCACCAGCGAGGGCTACGTTTTCCGCGTCGACCTGCGGCTGCGTCCGGCCAGCGAGGTCAGCCCGCTCGCCATCCCGCTCGACGCGGCGATCACCCATTACGAAAGCTCCGCCCTCGCCTGGGAGCGGGCCGCTTTCATCCGCGCGCGCGCCTGCGCCGGCGACATCGCGGTGGGCGAGGCCTTCCTCGACCACATCCGCCCCTTCGTATGGCGCCGCAGCCTCGACTTCGGGGCGATCGACGAAGTCCGCCGCCTCACCCGCCGGATCCGCGAAAAGCAGAGTGGGCCGCGCGAACCGGCTCCCGGTTACAATGTGAAGCTGGGGCGCGGCGGCATTCGCGAGATGGAGTTCTTCGCCCAGACGCACCAGTTGATCCACGGCGGCCGCGATCCCTCGCTGCGCAACAAGCGCACCCGTGCCGCGCTCGACGCGCTGGCCGCGACGGGGCGCATCGGGGCCGACGACGCGGCGGTACTGGGCGCGAGCTACGAAGGATTGCGGCGGATCGAGCACCGCTTGCAGATGGTCGCCGACCAGCAGACGCATACGCTGCCTTCGGGCGAAGCGCTCGACAATGCCGCACGGCTCGACGGTTTTGCCGATGGCGCGGCATGGCTCGATCACATCACCAAGCTGACCGCGCCAGTGGCGTCACGTTACGACGCGCTGCTGGCGGAGGACAAGATATCCGTCCCCGCCGACACTCCGCATCTCGCGTCCGCGTCGAAGAAGGCGCAGCTTGCGCCCGATTTGGCCGAGCGCGTGAGCCAGTGGACCGACGGGCGCTATTCGCCCTTGCGCAGCACCGCCGCGCTCTCCGCCTTCGAGGCCATCCGCCCCAAGCTGCAGCGCTCGCTCGCCGCTTCGCCCGAACCGGCTCGCGCGGTGGCACGGTGGGAAAGCCTGCTCGAGCGTATGACGAGCGCGATCAATCTCTTCCGCCTGCTCGAGGCGCGGCCCGGCTTGCTGCAATTGGTGGCCGACTGCCTCACACTTGCGCCCCCGCTCGCCGACGCCATCGCCCGGCGACCCGACCTGCTCGACACGCTGATCGACCGCAGTGCGCTCGACTTGCCGGGCAGTCGTCAGGACCTTGCCGCAGCCATGCGCCGGGGCGAGCGCGGCGACACATATGAGGACCGGCTCGACCGCATCCGTATCGTGACCGGCGAGACGCGTTTCGCGCTGGGTGTGCAGGTGATCGAGGCGGCGCAGGACCCGCTCGATATCGCCGCTGCCTTGTCGCGCGTGGCCGAGGCGGCGCTGGAAACGGCGCAAGCGGCCGCCGAGGAGGAGTTCGCGTCGCGGCACGGGCGGATAGCGGGATCCGAGCTGGTCGTGCTCGGCCTCGGGCGACTGGGTGGAGGGATGCTGACCTACGCCTCCGATCTCGACATCGTCTATCTCTTCACCGGAAGCCACGAGGCAACCAGCGACGGCGAACGCCCGCTCGGCGCGACGCTTTACTTCAATCGCCTTGCCCAGCGGGTCAGCGCCGCGCTCTCGGTGCCGACGGCCGAAGGCGCGCTTTACGAGGTCGACACGCGGTTGAGGCCGCAGGGCGCGCAGGGGCCGCTCGCGGTGAGCCTCGAGAGCTTCGAGCGCTATCAGCTGGAAGACGCCTGGACCTGGGAGCACATGGCGTTGACCCGCGCGCGCGCACTCACGGGAAGCGAGGACGCGCGGCGGGCGATCGACGCGGTGCTCGCCAAGGTGCTGAGCCGCCCGCGCGATCAGGTTGAACTGCGTGCGGCCCTGCTCAAAATGCGCGGCGAAATGGCGGCGCACAAACCGGCCAAGGGTCCGCTCGACGCCAAGCTCCTGCGCGGCGGGCTGGTCGATCTCGAATTCCTCGTGCACTTCCTGCAGCTGCGCGATCGCAAGGGGCTGGCCCCGCGTATCGAAGAAGCTTTGAAGGAACTTCCCGACCTCGAAGGCCTTGCCGAAGCGCACGACTTGATGACCCGCCTGCTGGTGGGTACGCGCCTCCTTGCCCCCGATCTTGCGATTCCGGGCGAGGCCCCGCAGGCGATCCTTGCGCGGCTGTGCGAGGAAGCGGACTTCGCATCGCTGCTAGGCCGCTTCTCCGATGCGCAGCGGCAGGTGGCACAACGCTGGCAGGCCCTATTCGGCGAAACACTGGAGCTGGACTGATGACGACCTATTCCGAAGGCGACGCCTTCCCCGATTTCACCATGGAAACCCCCGATGGCGGTACGCTGACCAAGGCCGACCTCGCGGGCCGCAAGGCGGTAATCTTCTTCTACCCCAAGGACAACACGCCCGGTTGCACCACCGAGGCGAAGGACTTCACCGCGCTAAAGCAGGAGTTCGAGAAGGCGGGCACGCGCCTGATTGGGGTAAGCAAGGATTCGGCGAAGAAGCACCAGAACTTCATCGCCAAGCACGACCTCACTGTCGAACTTGCCACCGATGCCGAAGAGAACGGTCTATCGGATACGCTCGGCGTGTGGGGCGAAAAAAAGAACTACGGGCGCACCTATATGGGCATGATCCGCTCGACCTATTTGCTCGGCGAGGACGGCACGATCCTGCGCGTCTGGCCCAAGGTGCGCGTGAAGGGCCATGCCGAGGAGGTGCTCGAGGCGGCGCGCGGCGCGTGAAGTCTGTCTCCTGCGCCATTCGCGAGTGCCTGCTGACCGGTGACAAGACCGCCAAGGTCTTCGCCACCCGCAAGCTTGCGCGCGACTGGCGCATGGGAAAACTCGATTCCGCCTTCGACTGCACCATGCCGGATCGTCCCGCCTGGCCCGAGGACCTCGATCTGCGGCTGCCGCGCGACATGCCGCGGCGCGGGAAGGGCGGCAGCGAGAAGGGACGTATCGCCCTGTGGCACGCGCTCGCCCATATCGAGTTTGTCGCCATCGATCTCGCGCTCGACATGGCCGGGCGATTCGGCGAATCGATGGGCCAAGCCTTTGTTTCCGATTTCCTTTCCGTCGCCGCAGACGAAGCGATGCACTTCGCCTTGCTGGAGCGAAAACTCGATTCGCTGGGCTCGTACTACGGAGCGTTGCCTGCACACGACGGGCTGTGGAGCGCGGCGCAAGACACCGCTCACGACGTCGCCGCGCGGCTTGCGATCGTTCCCATGGTGCTGGAAGCAAGAGGCCTCGACGTCACGCCCGCGACGCTCGAGCGGATTCGTTCGCAAGGCGATGAAAACGGGGCGAGAATCCTGCAACGAATCCTTGACGACGAAATCCGGCATGTCGCCTTCGGAGCCAAGCATTTTCGCGCAGTTTGCGCCGGCCGCGGCGAGAACCCGCCGGAATCATGGCAGAATTTGGTGAAACTGTACTTTTCCGGGACTCTGAAGCCGCCGTTCAACGACTCGGCGCGTTCGGCAGCCGGTCTGTCGCGGGACTTCTACGCTGGTATTGCGTGATTAACCTTTTCGGTCATAACCCATACTCACGAAATGCCGGGGGGTTCCGGCGGAGACGAAATAAAGACCGAAGCAGGCCGGGACGCCTCTTCGGTCTGGGACAAGAGGCCCGGGTTACCGGGTCGGATGGACGGGTTCGACATGATCATCAAGCGCGCAACGCTTGCCTTCACCATGGCTATCGCCGGCATGAGCATCGCTGCCGCTCCGGCGCAGGCGGAAACCAACGCCGTACCTGCCGTGGGCGCAATCGACATGTCGAAGGTCGCCAGCCCCGCTGCGGAAGGCGATGACACGCAGTTCACCGAACTGTTCGCCCGTTGGGAAAACCCCAGCCAGCCCGCCGCAGCTGTGGCCCGCCCGCAGGTTTCGGTGCCTTCTCGCATGCCGCTCGAAGACGCCCGCATGACCAGCGATTACGGTATGCGCACCCACCCCGTTCTCAAGCGTCGCCTCGGCCACAAGGGCGTTGATCTCGCCGCGCCGACCGGCACGCCGATCTACGCCACCGCCGACGGTTTCGTGTCGAAGGCCGAACGCTTCTCCAGCTACGGCAACTTCGTCTCGATCGAACATGGCGCCCGCATCCAGACGCGCTACGCCCACATGTCGCGCATCGCTGTGGCTGACGGCACCTGGGTCGAAAAGGGCGATCTCATCGGTTACGTCGGTTCGACCGGCCGTTCGACCGGTCCGCACCTGCACTACGAAGTCCGCATCGACGGCCAGGCCGTGAACCCGGTTCCCTACATGGTCGAATCGGAAGCGCAGCGCGCCTTCGCTCTCGCCATGGGTGACGGTGGCCAGGGCGGTCACGACGAGGAATAAGCAAAAACGGGCCACTGGCCTTTCGGGATCGAGAAAGAGGCGGCGGGTCTGACCCGGCCGCCTTTTTTCGTGCGCGCTGGTTGGCCGCTTCTCCTTTTCCCTTGCCCATGCGGTCCTGACAGGTAGGTTTCTCCCTGCAACCGGACGAGTCCCACAAGCGAGGACCGCCGGGAGGAGAGAGGAGCTGCAATGCATCCGATTACGCACGCCGAGGCGCGCCCCGACCATCCCGCCATTATCATGTCCGGCAGCGGCGAGACGCTGACCTATGGAGAGATGGACGCCTACGCCAACCGCTTCGCCCAATTGCTGCGTGCGCGAGGGCTGAAGCACGGTGACCATTTCGGTGTCCTCTTGGAAAACTCGATCCACTATCTCCCCATCGTCTGGGGTTCGCAGCGTGCGGGCACGATGATGGTCCCCGTCTCCACCCGCCTCACCGCGCCGGAGATCTGCTACATCCTCAAGGATGCCGGGGTGAAGCTGCTGATTACCAGCACCTATTTCGATGACCGGCTGGACGACATCCGTTCCGCCTGTGCCGGTATCGATACGCTGGTCATCGGCGGCAACGGCGAGAGTGATTACGAAGCGGCTCTGAACGCGCAGCCCTCCGAGCCGATCGCCGACCAGGCGCCGGGCCAGTATATGCTCTACTCTTCCGGCACGACCGGCGCGCCCAAGGGCGTGCGGCCCGCACCGCCCGACAGCGACGACATTCTTGCGGTGAACCCGCTCGTCGGACTCGCCGTGATGGGCGCCGGCATGCCCGCCGATGGCAGCATGGTCTATCTCTCGCCCGCGCCGCTCTATCACGCCGCGCCGCTGGGCTGGTGCACGACGGCGCACCGCCTGGGCGGAACCGTAGTCGTGATGGAAAAGTTCGACCCCGTCCACGCGCTCGAAACGATCGAGAAATACCGCGTGACCGACAGCCAGTGGGTGCCGACCCATTACGTGCGCATGCTCAAGCTCGAACCCGAAGAGCGCGAAGGCCACGATCTTTCCAGCCACCAGCGCGCGCTCCACGCCGCCGCGCCCTGCCCCGTCCCGATCAAGCGCGAAATGATCGAATGGTGGGGCCCGATCATCAACGAATATTACGCCGGGTCCGAGGGCATCGGCATGACGCTGATCAAGGCGGCGGACTGGCTGGAGCATCCCGGCAGCGTCGGCAAGGCGATCCACGGCACGATCCACGTCTGCGGCCCCGAGGGCGAAGAACTGGAGGCGGGGCAGGACGGCCTCCTGTTCTTCGAGAACGAGACCATCCCGACCTATCACAACGATCCCGAAAAAACCGCCGACGCCATGCATGAGAAGGGCTGGATGACGCTGGGCGACATCGGACATGTCGATGAGGACGGCTATCTCTACCTCACCGACCGCAAGAGCCACATGATCATCTCGGGCGGGGTCAACATCTACCCGCAGGAGATCGAGAACCTCCTCGTCACCCACGACAAGGTGATGGACGCCGCGGTAATCGGCGCGCCCTGTCCCGACTTCGGCGAGAAGGTCGTCGCCGTGGTCCAGCCGATGGACATGGGAGAAGCGGGCGAGGCGCTGGAGGCGGAGCTGCGCGACTTCCTCGCGCCGAACCTCTCCAAGGTGAAAATGCCCAAGCTGTTCGACTTCCGCCCCGCACTCCCGCGCGAGGCTAACGGCAAGCTCTACAAGCGCGAATTGCGCGACGAATACCAACGCAAGGCGGAAGAAGAGACGGAGCAGGCGTGATGGCGAGCGCAGCGAAGCCGCGTCTGGATCCGGAGACCGCTTACGAAGTGATCTCGCCCGAAAGCTACGCCGGCTGGGACCCGCTGCTCGACACATTCGATCGCCTGCGGGAGGATACTCCCGTCGCGTGGGTGGAGGACCCCGAGGGCCGTCACCCGCCATTCTGGCTGGTCACGCGCTATGACGATGTCATGCGCATCTCGAAGGACAACGCGACCTTCCTCAACAACCCGCAGACGGTCGTCTTCAGCCTCACCGAGGGGATCGAGTTCGCCAAGAACCTGACCGGCGGCAGCCCGCACATGGTGGCCAGCCTCGTCACCTTCGACGCGCCAATCCACATGAAGTATCGCAAGCTGACGCAAGAATGGTTCATGCCCAAGAACCTGCGGCGGCTCGAGGATGAAATCCGGGCGCTCGCCGTCAGGACGGTCGACCGGCTGATCGAGGCCGGGGACACGGCCGACTTCTGCAAGCTCGTCTCGCAGCCCTATCCGCTCCACGTCGTGATGCAGATTCTCGGCGTGCCCGAGGAGGACGAGCCGCGGATGCTCATGCTGACCCAGCAGATGTTCGGTGGGCAGGACGAAGACCTCAACCAGTCGGGCATGAAGGATTTGCCGCCCGAGGCTATCACCAAGCTGGTCGCGGGCGCGGTGAAGGACTTCGAGGCTTATTTTGCGGGGCTCACGGCAGAAAAGCGCGCGAACCCGACCGACGATGTCGCCAGCACCATCGCCAACGCCACCGTCGACGGCGAGCCGCTCAATGATCGCGACATGATGGGCTATTACATCATCGTCGCCGCTGCGGGGCATGACACCACCAGCGCGAGCACGGCGGGAGCGATGCTGGCACTGGCGCGCGATCCCGAGCAATGGGCGCGGGTGCGCGAGGACCGCTCGCTCCTGCCCGGCATCGTCGAGGAAGCGATCCGCTGGACCAGCCCGGTGCAGCACTTCATGCGGACCGCAGCCGAAGACACAGAGGTCGGCGGCCAGCAAATCGCGAAGGGCGACTGGCTGATGATCAACTACGTCGCGGCCAACCACGACCCCGCGCAATTCGACAGCCCCCGCACCTTCGACGCCAGCCGCAGCCCCAACCGCCACCTCGCCTTCGGGGCGGGCGCACACCAGTGCCTGGGCCTCCATCTCGCGCGGCTGGAGATGCGTATCCTGTTCGAAGCGCTGCTCGACCGGATCGAGACGGTCGAACTTGCGGGCGAGCCGAAGCGCGCCAAATCGACCTTTGTCGGCGGGCTCAAGACGCTGCCGCTGCGCATCACACCCGCCTGAAGTCGAAATTCCCCTGATCCAAGTCAAACCCGCGCAATTGCGGGGAAAATCGAACTCGGTTCGTCGCATATTCCTACGGCTCATCGTGGATTTCTGCTAGGTGAACCACATGAGTAAAACAGTAGGACGATCCGCTTTCGGCAACAGTCGGGAGTGAGTCTTCCTGCGCACAAGAAAGGGGGAAATCATGACATTGCTGGAGCCGCACAACATGCCGTTTGCGGCCGCGCTCGTCATAATGCTGGTCCTCGCCGTCATACAGCTCATCGGTATCGCCGATTTCGGTGACGCTGATGTGGACCTGGACGCCGACGGCGACGGATTGCCCGATGCAGGGATGTTCGACGGGCTGCTCACGCTGCTCGGCATCGGACGCATCCCGCTGACGATCTGGCTGGCGCTGTTCCTGTTCCTGTTCGCGGGCATCGGCCTGTCGATCCAGGAGCTTGCTCAGAGCCTGACGGGAGGTCCGCTATACAGCTGGCTTGCCGCGCTGATCGCCGGGGTCGCGGCGCTACCCGTGACCGGCATCTTCGCCCGTCCGCTGGGGCGCGTCCTGCCCAAGGACCACACGACCGCTGTCAGCACCGAAAGCCTCGTCGGCCGCCGGGCAACGATCAGCATCGGGGTGGCCCGCACAGGATCGCCGGCCCGAGCAAGGGTGAAGGACGTGCACGGCCAGACCCACCGGGTCATGGTCGAACCGCACGAGGCCGCATCCGAACTCCACGAAGGCGACGAGGTCCTTCTCGTCCGCCGCGAGGGCAATCAATTCTACGCGACCGCGCTGGCCGAGCGCCGCCTGTCGCCAACACAAGTCAACCAATAAGGAGGAGCAATGGAAGGGTTTTTAGATATGTCGATCGTGATGTTCGGTGGCCTGGTCCTGATCGGGCTCATCATCATCACGTTTTTCCTCAAAATGTACCGACGGGCCTCGAAGGAAACCGCCTTCGTGCGGACCGGCGTGGGCGGCGAAAAGGTCGTGATGAACGGGGGCGCACTCGTGTTTCCGATCTTCCACGAAACCATGCCGGTAAACATGAACACGCTGGTGCTTTCGGTCATCCGCCGCGATGGCGAAGCGCTCATCACGCTCGACCGCTTGCGGATCGACGTGAAGGCGGAATTCTACGTCCGCGTTAAGCCCGATAGCGAGGCCATCGCCATGGCCGCGCAGACGCTGGGCCAGCGCACGATGCAGCCGGAAATGCTGAAGGACCTCGTCGAAGGCAAGTTCGTCGATGCGCTGCGCAGCGTGGCGGCCGGCATGACGATGAACGAGCTGCACGAACAGCGTGCCGACTTCGTCCAGAAGGTGCAGCAGGTGTCGTCGAACGACCTCGCCATGAACGGCCTGGAACTGGAATCGGTCTCGCTGACCGGACTCGACCAGACGAGCATCGAGCACTTCAACGCCAACAACGCCTTCGACGCCGAAGGTCTCACCAAGCTGACCGAGCAGATCGAGGCGCGCAAGAAACTGCGCAACGACATCGAGCAGGACACGCGCGTGCAGATGGAGACGAAGAACCTCGAGGCGGACGCCAAGAGTTTCGAGATCGGGCGCGACAAGGAATACGCCCGCCTCCAGCAGGAGCGCGAGGTGGAAATCCGCCGCGCCGCGCAGGCCTCTGAAATCGCCCGCGAACAGGCAGAGCGCAGCCGCGAGGCCGACGCGGCCCGGATCGAGGCGAAGAAGCAGGTCGATGCACAGCAGATCGAAGCCGACCGTCTCGTCGAAGAGGCGCGGATCGACCAGCAGCGTGCGCTCGAAATCGCTCGGCAGGAGCAGCAGATCGCGGTCCAGAACAAGAGCCGCGAGGAAAGCCAGGCCAAGGCCGAAGCCGACGAAGCCCGCGCCAAGGCGGTCGCCGCCGAGGAGCAGGTTTCGACCAGCCGCGAAACCGAGATCGCCGAGCGTCAGAAGCGCATCGAGCTGATCGAGGCTTCGAAGCAGGCAGAGCGCGACGCGATCAGCGTCCGCGTGGAAGCCGAGGCCGAGAAGGACGCTGCCACCAACCGCGCCGAAGCGCTGCGCCTCGAAGCTCAGGGTGAGGCCGAGGCCGAGAAGCTGCGGGCCGAAGCGGCACGCGTCCGCTTCGAAGTCGAGGCAGCGGGTCAGAAGGCGATCAACGAGGCAGCGAACATCCTGTCCTCGGACCAGATCAGCCTGCAGACCAAGATGGCCCTGCTCAAGGTGCTTCCGGACCTGGTGCGCGAAAGCGCCAAACCGATGGAAGCAATCGAGAGCATCAAGATCGTCCAGGTCGACGGCCTTACCAATGGCGGCGGCAAGGGAGGCTCCGGCGGAGCAGCCAGTGTCGGCGGATCGGGCAATCTCGCGACCGATGCGGTCAGCGCAGCGCTTGCCTACCGTGCGCAGGCTCCGGTGCTCGACGGGCTGATGAAGGAACTGGGCCTCGACGGCTCGAGCCTGAACAGCCTCGTGAAGGGCCCGGCCGAGCAGACCGGCGGGTTCGAGGTCGAGGACAAGGCCGAAGCCACGGAGGAGCCCAAAGCCCTTCCGGCCAGTGCCAAGTCCAAGGGCGCGGAGAAGGATCGGGGCGAGAGCGCCGACGCCTGATAACGGCCAACCGCACACGGAAAGGGGGCACTTCGGTGTCCCCTTTTTTGTTGCCTAGCCTCCGCTCCCCGGCCTAACCGCACCCAATGAACGACGCGCCCCGATGGACCATGCCGCCCGAATGGGCCCCCCAGGACTGGCTGTGGATCGGCTTCCCGCACGATGCGGACGAATGGCCCGAAGTCCTGCCGCGCGCGCAGGAGCAGATCGCCGCCTTCGCCAACGCCGTGGCCGAGAGCGGGCAGGAGGTCCGCCTGCTGGTCCGCGACGCCGCCAACGAACAGCGCGCGCGCGATCTCGTCAGTGGCTCTGTGAAGCTTGAGCGGCGCGCATATGGCGACGTATGGTTGCGCGACACCGGTCCACTGGTGCTTACCGATGCGACCGGCCACCGCATGGCGCACCGCTTCGGCTTCAACGGCTGGGGCGGCAAGTATCTGATGGAGGGCGACCAGACCATCGGCGCTGAACTGTCCGAGGATGCCGGCCTTCCGCTGGAGGTCGCCGACTGGATACTCGAAGGCGGGGCGATCGACGGCGATGGCACGGGCCTTGTCGCCACGACCGAGCAATGCCTGCTCAATCCCAATCGCAACCCGCAGCTTTCCCGCGAGGAAATTGAGGAGCGGCTGAAATCCAACCTCGGCTTCACCCGCGTGCTGTGGCTGGGCGACGGCCTTATCAACGACCACACCGACGGCCATGTCGACAATCTCGCGCGCTTCGTCGGGGCGAACACGCTGGCCTTGCCGCGCGCGACCGGCACGGATGATCCGAACGCCGCGATCTACGAGGACGCCAAGGCCCGCGCCGAAGAGGCAGGGGTGGTGGTGCAAAGCATCCCCTCGCCCGGCCTCATCACCAGCGGCGACCGGATCGAACCGGCAAGCTACGCCAACTTCGCCATCACCAGCCATCTCGTGGTCGTACCGACCTTCGGCAGCCCCTATGACGAGGAAGGCGTAGCGGCCATCGCCGATCTCTTCCCCGACCGCGCCACTATCGGGATTCGCGGCGATGCGGTGCTTGCCGGGGGCGGCGGATTCCATTGTGCCAGCCAGCAGATGCCCGCCGCCCGCGCGCGCATTTAACGATTCGTTAGGGATTGGAGCGGAGAATAGGGGCATGGCAAAGGCTATCGCTCTCGCACGCAGTCACGCTCCAGCGCTTCCGCTGGGCGAGATGCTGCGCGTCGCCGTGGTGACGGGCTGCGGCTTCGCGCTGATCCTCGCCGGCCCTGCGCTTCCTTTTTAAAGGACGCCCTTCTCTAGATTTCGCTCGCGCTGTCCTGGTTCACCCAGGCGAACACGCTCGCGCGCAGTTCCTGCCACTTCAACGCCGCCCAGAGCACGAGCGCGCTGAAGGCCAGCAGCGCAAGGCCACTCTCTCCGAAACCGTCGAACACGTCGCCCAGCGTCCAGGCAAGGAAGGGCAGGCCGACGATCAGCCCCGCGCGCCGGTCCACCGCGAGCGCGAACATCGCGATGCCGAGGAAGATCACCAGCGCGCCGGCCAGAGCGAACTCGCCACTGGCCGCAAAGTGGAAGAGGTTCGGCACCAGCAGCAGGCTGCCGAGCATATGGAGCCAGAAGGCCGTGTCCGAGCTTTGCGTGCGCCGCTCGCGGTCCGACAGGTCGAGCCACACGCCCACCGCCGCGGCGCAGGCCCCGGCCAGCAGCAGGCGGATGCGGATGCCGGTCTCGGTCGGTCCGGGAAGCGCGCTCGCCGGATCGGTGTTCGCCAGATAGTCGATGAAGAACAGCGGCAGCAGCGATGCCGCTGCCATCGCCAGCGCATAGGGCACGCGGTGGCGCCACGCGAAGAGCACGTTGAGAAGCGCCGCGACGCAGCAGGCGATGATCGTGCCCAGGGGGTCGATCCCGTCGCGAAAGCCCGACATGTCGCGGCCTTCGGGATTGATGGCGAGATAGCCGAGCAGCACGCCCGCGGTGAAGGCGACGGTCGCGAATTGTCCGGCCAGCACGATGGCGGGAAAGGCCATGCGGCGGATACGCACGAAAAATTCGGACACCGCCCAGACGACCGCGCCTGGAATGAGCAGCGCGGCGAGCGACTTGGGCAGCCAGTCGGCGGCCAGCCCGCCCTGCACAATGATGCCCGAACTGTAGAGCCACACACCGGCAAGTATCCACGCGCCGAAGCACAGCGGCAGCGTGCCCATCACCACGAAAATGTCGTTAAAGCCGGAGACGAGCCGGACGGGCTCTTCTTCCGCCGGGGTCTCCTTCGCCACCGGCTTGGGCGGCGGTATGACTGCCCCGGCGCTGGGCAGCTTGTCCTTGAGCGAGGCGGGTACCAGCACCAGCGCAGCACGCCGCAAAGGCGACCACAGCGCGGCCAGTGCGAGGATGCCCAAGCCCAGCGTCAGGCTCACCGCGATCAGCCGCGTCTCGATCGCCAGCCCCTCGCCCAGCGAGGCCAGCGCAAAGGCGACATAGCCGAGGCTGGACGCGAGCAGCGGACGCCGGTCGATCACCAGCGCGACCAGCGCCAGCAGGCCGACAATGGTGAGCACCGGGAAGGCCTGCACCGGCTGGTCGAAACCGGGCTGGAAACCGCCGATGAGGAAGATGCCGTGGACGATGCAGGGTGCGGCGAAGATGTGGAGCCAGAAGCCGATGCCCGACCGGCGGGTGGTGCGCTCGGGATCGGACATGTCGGCCGCCATGGCGAAGCCGAACATCACGATGCCCGCGACAAGGCTCTCCCACGGTCCGCCGCCGCCCCAGGCGGTTTCGAACACGTTGCGCAGGCCGAGGATTGTCGCCACCGGCGCGGCCACGACAAGCGCGCCTGCGATGGGCACGCGGTAGGTCTTCCAGAACCACGCCATGAAGCCCGCCACCACGAAGCCTGCCCCGAATTCGAGGAAAATCGTGGCGATAAGCACGCCGAAGGCTGCGCTCACGGCGAGGACGATCGCGCTGAAGGCGAAATTGCGTTGCTTCACCAGCGGGATAGCGAGACCGGTCGCGGCTGCGGCAATCAAGGCTCCGGCAAAGGGACCGGTCGCCCCGAGCAAGGCGCCCAGCGTCATCAGCGCGAGCAGGCTGGCGATCCCGGCAAGGATGTCCGCCGCGCCGGTTACCAGCCGTGCGTCTTCCTCGTCCCGGCGCTGCGCCGCGATATCCATGGTGCTGTCCATCGACCCCGTACCCCTCGTTACCGGACGGAGTATAGCGGGATTGCCTTGCGAAAACCCTACCCTTGCAGGAGCTTCCACACAGCTCCGGCCGCCGCACTGCCCAACACCAGCGCCACGCTGACCTGCCATTGGCGCGCGCTCACCTTGCCGAAGGCGGCGTGGCCGAAGAGGTCGCCCACCAGCACGGCGGGGAAGAGCAATAGCGCGAGCAGAACCTCGCGCATTCCGCCCACGCCGAGCGCCACGAAGAGCATCGCGCTGAGCGGGGTCAGGACCAAAAAGATCGCCATCATCGAGGCGCGCGCTACCCGCGGCTCCAGCCGTCCGCGCAGGTAGAAGGGCGCCATGCCCGGACCCGGCATCCCGGCAAAGCCGCCGAAGAAGCCGGTGAAGAAGCCCGACAACCCCATCGCGGGCTTGCGGGGCATGGCGATCTTGCCCAGCGGCACAACCACCAGCACAAAGGCACCGAGCGAGACCAGAGCGATCAGCAGCCGCGCCCAATCGGCGCTGAGCGTCACCAGCGCCCACAGGCCGAGCGGCATGCAGGCAATGGCCAGCAGCAGGATCGGGATCGCCGACCTATCGGCCTCGCGGCGAATGCGGCCGATGTCGGTCAGGCCGATGAGGAAGAGCGAGATATTGCCCACCAGCACCGCTTCCTTCGGCGCGATGGTCAGCGCGAGTACGGGGACGATGACGACGGAGAGGCCGAAGCCGGCAAGCCCGCGCACGAAGCCTGCCGCAAGCGCGGTTAGGAGCGCAATCCCGATCGCCTCATAGGTCAACCCCAGCATCTAACCGAACGCCTTCCATAGCGCTGCGAGCGCCGCCCCGCCGAGCACTACGCCAACACAGATCCGCCAGGTGCGATCCTCGATGCTTCCCGAGGCCTTGTTCCCCAGCCAATTGCCGAGCAGCACGGCGGGGAAGAGCAGGAGCGCCAGCAAGGCCAGCCTCCAATCGAGCAGGCCGAGTATCGTCCCGCTGGCAAGGCCTGTGGTCGAAGCGCAGGTGAAGATCAGCAGCATCGAGGCCTTGGCAGTCTCGCGCGGGATATCGCGCCCGACGTAATAAGGCACGACCGGCGGGCCGGGCATTCCGGCATAGCCGGTCATCAGGCCCGAGAGCACGCCGACCCCGCCGGTCGTTGCCGGATGATGCTCGAGTGCCTTAAGGCGCGGCAGGAGGATGGCGAGGAAGGCCGAAAGGGCGATGAGCGCAATCACCACCCGCGCGATGGCTGGCGAGGTAAGACTGAGCAGGTAAAGCCCGACTGGCGTCGTCACCGCCACCAGCGCGATGATGGCCCAGGCCGATTTCTCCGCCCCGCGCAGCAACCGCCGGATTTCCGAAACCCCGATGAAAACCGACAGAAAGTTCGTCAACAGCACCGCATCGACCGGTGTCAGCGCCAGCGCCAGCACCGGCACAAGCAGGATCGCCATCCCGAACCCCGTAAGCCCGCGCACAAAGGCCGAGCCGAAGGCGGCGAGCAAGGCGGCGACGATCGCCGCCACGGAATAGCCCGCAAGCAGGGCCACCGTCCTGCTCTCAGCCTTCGCGCAAATCCGGCGGGGTCGCCTCGGCCTTCAGCATCGCAATCGCTTCTTCGAGCGGCATCACCTTCTGGTGCTGCTGGCCCAGAGTGCGCACCGCGACGGTGCCTTCCTCGGCCTCGCGGTTGCCGACCACCAGCAGGTGCGGGACCTTGGCGTGGCTGTGTTCGCGCACCTTGTAGTTGATCTTCTCGTTGCGAAGATCGCTTGCCACGCGAATGCCCGCCGCTTCGAGCTTCGCGACCGCTTCCTTCGCGTAATCGTCGGCGTCGGAGACGATGGTCGCGACCACCGCCTGCGTCGGGGCGAGCCACACGGGCATACGGCCGGCGTAATGCTCGATCAGGATGCCGATGAAGCGTTCGTAGCTGCCGAAGATCGCACGGTGCAGCATGACCGGGCGGTGCTTCTCGCCGTCTTCGCCGACATAGCTCGCATCGAGACGTTCGGGCAGCACGCGGTCGCCCTGGATCGTGCCGACCTGCCACGTACGGCCGATCGCGTCGGTGAGATGCCATTCGAGCTTGGGCGCGTAGAAGGCGCCTTCGCCGGGCAGTTCCTCCCAGCCATAGTCTGCATTCGCCATGCCGGCTTCGGCCACGGCGTCGCGCAGTTCCTGTTCGGCTTTGTCCCAGTCCGCCTCGCTCCCGAACCGCTTCTCGGGGCGCAGGGCGAGCTTGACGTGATAGGTGAAGCCGAAATCCTTGTAGATGCTGTCGGCGAGTTCGCAGAAGGCGCGGACCTCTTCGACCACCTGGCTTTCGGTGCAGAAGATATGCGCATCGTCCTGCGTGAACTGGCGCACGCGCATCAGCCCGTGAAGCGCGCCATGCGGTTCGTTGCGGTGGCAGCAACCCATTTCGCCGAGGCGGATGGGGAGGTCGCGATAGGAGGTAATGCCCTGCTTGAAGACCAGCACATGCGCCGGGCAGTTCATCGGCTTGATCGCCATCCAGTCGGCATCGTCCGCCACCTTAGGATGGGCCGAGGCCGCGCCGCTATCGTCCACATCGGGCACGATATCGGGGACGGCGAACATGTTCTCTGCGTATTTGCCCCAGTGCCCCGAAGCGGTCCACTGGCGCACGTCCATCAGTTGCGGCGTCTTGATCTCGCGATAGCCCGCACCGTCCATCTTGCGGCGCATATAGGCTTCGAGCTCGCGCCAGATCCGGTAGCCGTTGGGATGCCAGAAGACGCTGCCATGCGCCTCTTCCTGCAGGTGGAAGAGGTCCATCTCGCGGCCCAGCTTGCGATGGTCGCGCTTGGCGGCCTCTTCGAGGCGCGTCAGGTGCGCATTGAGCTGCTTCTTGTTGAGCCAGCCTGTGCCGTAGATGCGCGTGAGCTGCGCATTCTTCTGGTCGCCGCGCCAGTAGGCCCCGGCGACGCGCATCAGCTTGAAGGCCTGCGGATCGAGCTTGCCGGTCGAGGCAAGGTGCGGCCCGCGGCACATGTCGAGCCAGTCTTCGCCGCTGCGATAGACGGTCAGTTCCTCGCCTTCGGGAAGTTCCTTGGCCCATTCGGCCTTGAAGACCTCGCCTTCGGCCTCCCACTTGTCGATCAGCTGCTGGCGGCTCCAGACCTCGCGCGTCAGCGGCTTGTCGGCCTTGATGATGCGGCGCATTTCCTCCTCGATCGCGGGGAGGTCGTCCATGCTGAACGGCTCGCGCGTGTCGGGCGCCTTCACGTCGTAGTAGAAGCCGTCGTCCGTCGCCGGGCCGAAGGTGATCTGCGTGCCGGGGAAGAGCGACTGGACCGCTTCGGCCAGCACATGCGCGAAATCGTGGCGCGCCAGTTCGAGCGCGTCTTCCTCGTCGCGGGAGGTGACAAGAGCAAGTTCGGCGTCGCCTTCAAAGGGGCGATTGATATCGCGCAATTCACCATCGACGCGCGCGGCGATGGCGGCCTTGGCGAGACCCGGGCCGATCGCGGCGGCGACATCGGCGGGCGTGCTGCCGGGTTCCATTTCGCGCACCGAACCATCGGGCAGGCTGATCTTCAAAAGTTCCGTCATCGTCTCATCCGTTTCGTTGCGAGGCCCATGGCACAGCTAGCCACGCGCTTGAAGCGGCGTTTGGGAGAAAATCGCGATTTCGGGAGGAAACGCCTGCCACCCGAAACCGGGTGGCGGTGCGTCGCTTAGGCCGCGCGCATCCGCCCCCGGAGGACCGGGGTGGTGGTAGTAGTGGTCGTGATGCGCGCGTGCGTCATGCGGGTCAGAATATGACGTCGCAGTCCGAAGTGCAAGGTTCGGTGAGTTCGCGCGCGTCGAGCACGGCGGTTACGCGGTGCGAGGGATTTACCGCATCATTGCGGCTGCGCACGTCGTGCATGAAATGGTAGTCGCAATGGACAACGCCCGGCGTCAGCTCGATGGCCATGTAGCCGCGCTTGGAAGCGTTCATCCATTTCAGTTCCGGATTGCGTGCGACGAGCGCACCCGCGACCGTTTCGGGCGGAATATGGGGCAAATATCCTTCCAGCCCAGGCGAGGTGACCGAGTGTCCGCCGAATTCGACCCCGACCTTCGCGCCTTCGTGCGCAAGGTCGAACGCCCAGGCGTTGTGCGTGTCTCCGGCAAGGCTGACGAGGTTGGCATCGGCCGCCAGCGCCGCTTCGAACAGCCGGGCACGGGCGGCGGGATAGCCGTCCCATGCGTCCATGTTGAGGGGCAGCTCCGCCCGGCTCGCAAGCGCGCCCGCGACGACGCGCTCGCGGATGTAGTCCGGCGTGTTGTCGGGCAGCGTGTCGGTAATCGAAGTGGCCGAGGCAAGCTTGCCCATGAGCACCTGCTGCACCAGCACCTGCCACTTGGTGCCGCTTGCCTTCGAGCGCTTGAACCCATCGGCAAGCCATGCCTGCTGCTGCATCCCCAAGACCTCGCGCGAGGGGTCGATATAATCGCCGTCACGGAAAGCTTCGAGCCGCGCGATGGCTTCTTCGGGAGGCAAATTGCTGCGCAGCAAAGTGTTGTAATCAAACTGTTTCGACCGATCCGAGAGACGCGTCTCCAAGCGGAACAATGTTGCAAGGTCGCCAACCTGGTATTCGGCCCAGGGCTCGTCGGAAACGGGCATCCATTCGCGGTAGGCTTTCATCGCCGCGGCCTTGCGGACGGACCACGGACCTTCGGTCTCGGGCTGGTGGTTTTGCGCGCCGCCTTCCCAGCTGTCGTTGCTGCTTTCGTGATCGTCCCAGCCGGCGATCATCGGGTAGAGCTGGTGGATGCGGCGAAGGTCCGGATCGCTGCGGTACTGCGCATAGCGCGCACGGTAATCGGCGAGCGCGACGACCTCGGATTGCGGGTCGAGCGGGGCGCGGCTGCGGACTGTCTGCCGCTCGCCCGGATAGGTGCCTTGCGGGTATTCGTAGAGATAGTCGCCGAGATGCAGCACACAGTCGAACTGGTTGGTTTCAGCGGCGCGGGCATAGGCGTTGAACCAGCCGAAGCCGAGGTTCGAACAGGAGAAGACCGCCATCTTCCAGCGCGAGACATTCTCGCGAGGGAGCGTGCGCGTGCGACCGAGATCGGAGGTCGTGCCATCGGGCGCGATGAAGCGGAAGTAGTACCACCGCCCCGGCGCAAGGCCTTCTGCCCAGGGCTTGCAGCACCAGTCGTTGACGGGCGACGCCACCACCTCGCCTTCGGCCACCACGCGGCGGTTGGCGTCGGCGCTGAGCACCTGCCAGGTGAGCGTCACGTCCTGCGCGGCCCTGTAACGCGTCCAGAGTAGCACCCGCTCGTGCCCCGGCTCGCCGCTCGCCACGCCATGGGTGAAGCCTGCCGCTCCCGGATCGAATTGCGCAGCCAGCGGCGCAGCGAACAGACCGCCGCCGAGAAGCCCGCCCCTGAGCAGGCTGCGGCGATCGAGGGCAGGCAGGCGTGGGGATGCGGGCGGTTCGGTCTGGGACAT